>DATLFC010000311.1:0-2952 GCA_035525015.1 Thermoanaerobaculia bacterium
GTCTTCGCCTGGATGATGATGCTGGCCACTGTCGTCTTCGGCGGCGTGGCGGCGACGCGCATCGGGATCAGCCAGTTCCCCGACGTCGACTTTCCGACGATCAACGTCAGCGTGGCGTGGGAAGGAGCGGCGCCGGAAGTCATCGAGCACGACATCATCGAGATCATCGAAGAAGCGGTGATGCAGGTCGAAGGGGTCCGCAACCTCACCTCCACCTCGCGGCAGGGAAACGGCAGCGTCACGGTCGAGCTCGACCTCTCCCGCGACGTCGACCTGGCCCTGCAGGACGTGCAAACGAAGATCGGCCAGGCGCAGCGCCGGCTGCCTCGTGACATCGAGCCTCCCATCGTCTCCAAGACCAACCCCGAGGATCAGCCGATCATGTGGGTCGGCCTGTCGGGGCCGTATTCGCCGCAGATACTCGCCGATTACGCGCGCTATCGGGTGAAGGAGAAGCTGCAGACGGTTCCCGGGGTCGGCGAGATCATGCTCGGCGGATACCTGGAGCGGAACATCCGCGTCTGGGTCGACAGCGACAAGCTCGATCAGCGGCGCGTGACGGTCAGCGAAGTACTCGGTTCGATCCAGCGCCAGCACGTCGAGCTCCCGGCCGGGCGCCTGGAGACGTCGGGCCGCGAGATCAACGTCCGCGTTCTCGGGGAGGCCTTCGACCTCGACGAGTTCCGCCGCATCGTCGTCAAGGACGTCGAGGGCGCGCCGGTCTACCTCAGCGACGTGGCCATCGTCGAGGACGGGTTCGAGGACGTGCGGCGCCTCTCCCGCGTCAACGGCATGCCGGCGCAGGGGATGGGCATCCGCAAGCAGCGCGGCTCGAACGCCGTGGCCGTGGCGCAGGGTGTCCGCGCGCAGATCGACGAGATCCGGCAGACGCTTCCGGAGGGGATGGATCTCGGCATCAACTTCGACTCCACCCGCTACATCGAGGAGTCGGTGCACCACATCGAGCTGGAGCTGATCTTCTCGGTGATCCTCACCGCCTTCGTCTGCTGGCTCTTTCTCGGATCGCTCTCTTCGACGCTGAACGTCATTCTGGCCATCCCGATGTCGCTCCTCGGGACGATCGCCTGCATCTACTTCTTCGGCTTCACGCTGAACACCTTCACGCTCCTGGGACTCGCGCTCGCTGTCGGCATCGTCGTCGACGACGCGATCATGGTGCTCGAGAACATCTTCCGCCACGGTGAATCGGGGAAGGACCGCGTCCGCGCCGCGCGCGAAGGGACGGAGGAGATCAGCTTCGCCGCGCTGGCGGCGACGCTGGCCATCTGCGCGATCTTCGTCCCGGTGGTCTTCATGCAGGGGGTCATCGGGAAGTTCTTCCTGCAGTTCGGCGTGACGCTCTGCGTGGCGGTGCTGCTCTCGTACGTCGAAGCGGTGACGCTGGCGCCGGCGCGCTGCGCGCAGATGCTGCGTACGAACGAGGCGCGCCAGACGCGCCTCGGCCAAATCGTCGACGGGCTCTTCGACAAGCTGTCGGCGGTGTATGCGAAGGTTCTGGCCATGGGGCTGCGCCGGCCGATGTCGGTGCTGGCCGCGGCCTTCATCGTCTTCCTGGCCTCGCTCTACGTCTATCGCGCGCTGCCGAGCGAGTTCGTGCCGTCGCAGGATCAAAGCCGTCTCATGGTCCGGCTGCAGACCGCGGTCGGCTCCGACATCACCGAGACGGACCGCATCTTCCAGAGAGCAGAGGCGTTTCTGCAGCAGCAGCCGGAAGTGCTGCGCGTGTTCGGCGTCATCGGCGGATTCGGCGGCGGGCAGGTCAACACCGGGATCATCTTCGTGACGATGGTTCCCGCCAATGAGCGCGACAAGACGCAGCAGGAGTTCGCCTCCATCGTGCGGACGGAGTTCAACTCCTTCCCCGGCGTGCGCGCCGTGGTGCAGGATCTGTCGCAGGCCGGCTTCACCGCGCAGCGCGGATTCCCGGTCGAGTTCTCCATTCGCGGTCCGGAGTGGGAGCGGCTCGTCGAACATTCGACCGAGATGCGCGACAAGCTCGCCGCCAGCGGCCTGGTCACCGACGTCGATACCGATTACCTGGTCGGGATGCCCGAGCTGCGCATCGTTCCCGATCGCGCCCGCGCCGCCGATCTCGGCGTCTCGGTCGAGGAAGTGGCGCTGACGATCAACGCCCTCGTCGGAGGGGTGCGCAGCGGCAAATACTCCACCGGCGGACGCCGCGTCGACATCCGCACCCGGCTTCTGGCCGACCAGCGGACGCGCCCGGAGGACCTGGTCCAGATCCGGATGCGGACGCGATCGGGTGATCTCGTTCCGCTCTCCGCGCTGGTGAGGGAAGAAGAACGGCCGGCATTGCAGTCGGTGACGCGCCGCGACCGCGAGCGCGCCATCAGCGTCTTCGCCAACGTCGCCCCCGGCAAGTCGCAGGACCAGGCGCTCGCCTTCGTCGACCAGCTCGGCAAGGAGCTCCCGCCGGGCTACCGCGCCGTTCTCGGCGGATCGTCCGTCGCCTTCCGGGAGTCGATGGGACAGCTCATGTTCGCGCTGCTCCTCGGGCTCATCGTCGCCTACATGGTGCTGGCTTCGCAGTTCAACTCGTTCCTCCATCCGATCACGGTGCTCTCGATCATTCCGCTGTCGATCGCCGGCGCCGCGTTCGCGCTGCTCCTCTTCGACAAGACCATCAACATCTTCTCGATGATCGGCCTGCTGCTCCTCCTCGGCATCGCCAAGAAGAACTCGATCATCCTCGTCGACTACGCGGTGCAGGCGCAGGGGGAGGGACTCAACGCGAAGGATGCGATGCTCAAGGCCGGGCCGATCCGCCTCCGCCCCATCATGATGACCTCCATCGCCACGATGATGGCCGCGGTGCCCCCCGCGCTCGCCCTCGGGCCGGGATCGGAGACGCGCGGCCCCATGGCCATCGCCATCATCGGCGGCATCATCGTCTCCACCGCGCTGTCGCTC
>DATLFC010000315.1:0-5788 GCA_035525015.1 Thermoanaerobaculia bacterium
ATCGTCGCGCACGTGGAGTCGCTGCCCGAGCAGCCGGCCTGGAACACCGAGGGCGCGGCGGAGTACGCGCGGACGCTGGTCGAGCCGATGCCGGAAGAGGGGAGTGGTTACGAGGAGCTGCTCGACCATCTCTTCGACGACTGCGTGCCGCGCTCGTTCAACGCGGCCGGCCCCGGTTACCTCGCCTACATCCCCGGCGGCGGGATCTTCCACGCGGCCGTCGCCGATCTGATCGCCGATTCGGTGAATCGCTACGTCGGCGTGAACGCGGCGGCGCCGGCGCTGGTGCAGATCGAGACGAACGTCATCCGCTGGTTCTGCGAGATCGTCGGTTACGGCGCCGGCTCGGGCGGACTGCTGACCTCCGGCGGCTCGCTGGCGAACTTCACCGCGATCGTGACCGCGCGCAAGGAGCTCCTTCCGGAGAACTTCCTCGGCGGGACGCTCTACGGCTCCGATCAGGTCCATCACTCGTTTCAGAAGGCGGCAAGCCTGGCCGGCTTCCCTCCGGCGAACATCCGCGAGATTCCATCGGACCAGACGTTCCGGATCCGCCTCGACTCGCTGGAGGAAGCGATCCGCCGTGACCGTCAGGAGGGGATGACGCCGTTCCTCGTCGTCGGCAGCGCCGGGACGACGAACACCGGCGCCGTCGACGATCTCGAGGCGCTCGCCGATCTGGCGGCGAAGCACTCCATGTGGTTTCACGTCGACGGCGCATACGGCGCGTTCTTCATGATGACGGCGCGCGGCCGGACGATTCTGCGTGGGATCCACCGCGCCGACTCGATCGTGCTCGATCCGCACAAGTCGCTCTTTCTTCCGTACGGCACCGGGGGGCTGCTCGTGCGCGATGCCGCCGCGCTGCGCCGCGCGCACAGCCTGCACGCCGACTACATGCCTCCGATGCAGGACGAGATGGACCTGGTCGACTTCTGCGAGATCTCGCCCGAGCTGTCGCGCGACTTCCGCGGTCTCCGGGTCTGGCTGCCGATGAAGCTCGCCGGCGCCGCGGCGTTCCGGCAGCAGCTCGACGAGAAGCTCGACCTGGCCGCCTGGACCACCGGCGAGCTGCGGAAGATCGACGGCATCGAGATCGTCGCCGAGCCGCAGCTCACCGTGATCGCGTTCCGGATCGAAGGATCGGACGATCGCAACCGCCTCCTTCTGGAGCGGATCAACGCGCGGAAGCGGGTCATGCTCACGCCGACGCGCGTCGCGGGAAGGTTCGTCATCCGGATCTGTATCGTCTCCTTCCGCACGCACCGCGATCGAATGGAGATGTGCATGGAGGACATCCGTGCCGCGGTTCAGGAAGTCACTGCATCAGGTACTTCCTGAACCAGCTCCGCGTCCGCTCGATGAGATCGAGCTGGTGCGCGCGCTCGCGGACGCCGTGCGGTTCGCGGGGATAGATGACGAGCTGTGCCGGCACTTCCTTGATCCGCAGCGCGGTGTAGAGCTCGAGGCTCTGCCCCGGGTGAACCCGGTCATCCTTCGCTCCATGAACGATCAGCGTCGGCGTCCGCGCCTTGTTGATGTGCGCGAGCGGCGACCGTTCCCAGTGGAGCGCCGGCTGGTCGAACCACCACGAGTTCCAGTGCACCAGGGACATCTCGTAGGGAATGTCGGTCGTCCCGGTGAAGGAGATCCAGTTCGAGATTCCGGCGCCGACGAGCGCCGCCTTGAAGCGCTCGCTGTGGCGCGTCGCCCCCCACGCCGAGAAGTAACCGCCGTAGGAGAAGCCGCCCGTGCCGACGCGCGTTCGGTCTACGAGCCCCTTCGCCACGAGGGCGTCGATGGCGCGCAGGACATCGTCGTACTCCTTCCCGCCGAGGTCGTCATGGTCGGCCTTGGAGAAGGCCACGCCCAGACCGCCGCTCCCGCGGTAATTCGGCTGCAGCACGAAGAAGCCGTCGCTCGCCAGAAGCTGCACTGGATAGACCGCCGACGTCGTCCAGCCGTGCTGGCTCACTCCTTCCGGTCCTCCATGAATCTGCAGCACCAGCGGGTAGCGCCTTCCTTCGACGTAGTTGAGCGGCCAGGTGAGAATCCCTTCCAGCGGCCACCCTTCCTCCGCCGTCCAGCGAAAGACCTCCTGCCGAGCGAGCCGTACGTTCTGGAGCTGCGGATTGTGCTGCGTGATCCGTGTCAGCTGCCCCTTCCTCAGATCGCCCACATACGCCTCGGACGGATGCCGCACCGTCTCGGCGACGGCGGCGAACTTCCCGCTCGCCGGCGCCGCCTCGATCGAGTGGACGATTTCCGCCGTCTCGCCGAGCGGGGTTCGCGTTCCCGTCTCCGCGTTCACGCGGAGCAGCTTCGTCGTCGCTCCTTCGTTGACGAGGACGAGGAGATTCCTCGGGTCGAGCCACGTCAGATCGATGGCGCTGGCGCGGTAGCCGGCGAACACGTTGCGCGGAGTCCCGCCGGTGAGCGGAACGATATGGACGCTCTGCGCGATCGGATCGTTGAGCGTGACCGCCCCGAGGAAGGCGAGCGTCCGGCCGTCGGGAGAGACCTCCATCGGCCCCAGCTTTCCTTCGGTCGTGAAAGCAACGGTCTGCTCCCCGCCATCGACGCGGACGGCGGAGATCCGCCGGAACATGAACGACTCGTCGGTGCGCGGGAAACCGGTCGACTGGATGAGAATCGTCCTCCCGTCGTGTCCCCACTCGAAGTCCCAGATGCTCAGATCGCGTTCGATGAGCCGCCGGCTCTCCCCACCGGCCGCGGCGATGAGGTAGAGCCGGCGATGCTTGAACGTCTCGTCGTGAACGATCCAGTCGCGGCCGGTCTCGGACGCTTTCTCTTCTTCTTCCGTCTTCGGATCGGCGGCCAGGAACGCGATGGTGCCGCCGTCGGGAGACCAGCGAAAGGCGAGGATGGACGAGTCGTGCGACGTCAGCGCCGACGGCGCACCGCCGTCGATGCCGATCAGATGGATCTGCGCCTTTGCATCCTCTCCGTCGGCCTTCGAGAGGAAGGCGATCCGGCGACCGTCGGGTGAGAACGCGGGCGCCGACGCGTTCTGGCCGGCGATGCTGTAGCGGCGTGGCGTGCCGCCCGCGGCCGGCACCAGCCACAACTCGCTCCACGCCGGCCCGCGCTTTTCGTCCGCCGTGCGCGGCACCTGCAGAACGAAAGCGATGCGCGATCCCGCGGGATCGATGGCCACATCCGAGACCCTCTTCAGGTCGACCAGCATCTCCGGGGTGAGCCCCGGTTGGGCCGCCGCCGGGGCGGCGACGAACCAGAGAACGAGCAGGAAGAGCGTGGATCGGTACATGGAGTTCTCCTTTCGCGCCCGATTCTATCTACGGCGCGGTCTTCGCCCACTCGGCGAGCGTCGTCTCCGGCTTGCCGAGCTCGTCCCATGTTTTCTGCGAGACGAACTGTTCCGGATACTCGTTGAGCGCCTCGACGATGTTCCCGAAATAGCGGTAGCGCCGCGAAACGATTCCGGCTGCTTTCAGTGCCAGTAACGGCGGATGCGTGATGGTGAGCTGCTCCTTCGGATAATTCGCCGCGAAGACGCGCGCCGCTTCGTCATACGTGAACGGCTCGGGTCCCTGGACCGGCCAGGAGCGGTGCTGGTCGCCCTCGAATGCGAAGGCGCGCGCTACCTGCTTCCCGTAATCCGACCCGGCGATGAGCCACATCGGATGCTTCGACCGTCCGGGGAGCACGATCTTCTTTCCGTGCCGGTCGTTGAAGTTCTCGAAGAAGCTCGACGCGAAGAAGATCATCGAGGCAATGCCCGACTCACGAAGCAGCCGCACTGCCTGGTGCTTGACGTCGAAGGCCCACCAGTCGAACCCGTCGTGTCCCTGATAGCTCATCACCAGCGACGACAGCATCGCCAGCCGCTGCACGCGCATCTCGCGCGCCACTTCGATCACGCGCCGCAGGCCATGCGTCTCGGCGTGCGGTCCGGAAGGGCGCTCGTCGGGCGTCACGGAGAGGTTGAGATAGATCGCCTCGGCGCCGCGCAATGCCTTCCGCAGCGACGGAACATCGAACAGGTCGGCTTCGACCACGGAAGCGGCGTCAAGGTCGGCGGCTTTGATCGGATCACGCGCCGCGACCGTCACCTCGTAGCCCGCGCGGATCAGCTCGCGCGTGACCGGCCGCCCCAGCGTGCCGGTCGCGCCGATGATCGCGATGCGCCGGATCGGCATCGCTACTTCAATCCCGACGGAAGCCGCGGCGTGGAGAGGAGCTCCTCGAAGACTTCCCACCGGCGGTTGCGATCGTTGCCGGCCTCGCGCTCCACGTACTTCCGCACGAGGTCCTTGCCGAGGTTGTAGTTGATGACGTAGCTGCGGTACTGGTCGATGAAACGGACGCGCTGCCGCGCCCGCTCCGGCGCCATCAGCGCGTACTTCGTCAGCCACTCGGCGGCCTGCTCCGCCGTGAACTCGCCGTTCAGATAGCGCCGAGCCGCCTCGTTGCCGGCGTAACTCGTCCTCTGAATCAGCTCCTGAATCCGGTAGTACTGCCCCGCGCGGGCGGGATCGAGGCCGGCCAGCGGAAAGAGATGCTCCTGCTCGAAGGCGACGCGCTCCTTGCCGGGGAAGGCGATGTCGATCCCGAAATTCGCGCTTCCCTCAGCGATCAGCGACTGCGGACTGTTCAGCGCATAGACACTCGACTCCACCCAGCCGCGATCGCGCACGAGATTCTTCTCGAGCAACACGTTGTAGACGTGGTGCCCCGGGTATCCCTCATGGCAGGCCAGATCGATGGCCCGGTCGATGTAGATCGGCAGATCGGTGTTCACCTGAATCAGGCTGTTGTAATTCCCCTGATACCAGTTGTAGCCGCTCCACGATTTGTCGGTGACGTATTCGACGGTGAAGCTCTCGCCCGGCGGAAGGTCGATGTGCTCGAGGGTGCGCTCGCGGCATGCCTGAATGGCGCGCTGGAAAACGGCGTCGAGCCGATCCTTCGGAATCGTGAACTCGCTTCGGAATGCTTCCACCCGGTTGACCAGCGGACCCGATCCCGGCAGCTCCCGCTCCAGCTCGGAGGTCAGGTTCTGAAAATACGACTCGGGGTGCGCCGGCGCCACGGCGTCATAAAGCGCTTTCGACTCTTCATCGAACGTGAACTTCCGCCCGCGGAGCATTTCCGCGCGCGCGATCAGCGAATCCGTCTGACGGCGGAGGTACTCGAGCCGGAGCGCTTCGATCTCCGCGCCCGGCGCTGGAATGCTCTGCAGATCGCGCCGCAATTCGACGGCTTCGCCGTGAATCTGGTCGAGAGAGGCCTTGCGCGCCTTCACCTCGTCGCGCCAGGCGGGCGGACCGTAGTAGGCGTCGACGTAGTCGGCGTCGTGCTCGCCGAGAGCGAGGACGAGGCGAACGTAACGCCCGGCGGCGGTGTTCATGGAGTTGGTGATCTCATTCATCGTGGTCGTGGTGCATCCGATCTGCAGGACAAGGAGTGCCGCGGCAGCAAGTCGAACAAACATGGCGGGGAGTATAAGGGGGGCTCGGGGCTCAGGTCTCGGAGCAAAAAACCCGAGCCCCGAGCCCCGAGGACCCAATATGACAACAGCACTCGACATCATTCTCGCCGCCCTCGACGAGGCGTACGAGCGGAAGAGCTGGCATGGGACGAATCTCCGCGGCTCGCTGCGGGGGATGACACCCCAGGAGGCGGTCTGGCGTCCCGCGCCTGGACGGCACAACGCCTGGGAGCTCGCGGTGCATGCGGCGTACTGGAAGTACGCGGTGCGGCGCCGGTTGCGCGGTGACAAGCGGGGGACGTTTCCGCTGAAGGG
>DATLFC010000317.1:0-10338 GCA_035525015.1 Thermoanaerobaculia bacterium
AAGCTGATCGATGCTGCGGCGAACGACCGGTGTGTCGGTATGCGGGGCGACCGGCACCTCCGGAATCGCGTGTACGCGCGCGAGGAGCGACGCCAGATCATCGCCGGCGAGGGACTCCATGATCTCGTAAAGGCCGCCGTCTCCCTCTTCCATGACGTTGTGAATCGCGAGAATCTCCCGGATTTTCGCCACATCGAAGGACGTCGGCGGCGGCACCAGAAGCGCGGCGAGCGCAGCGTGATCTCGATGGAGCGCTGCTCCAGCTCCGTCACACCGCGCCGCCGGCGCAGCTCCGGAAACAGGACGCGCTCTTCGATCGAGATGTGCCGGAGGAGACCACGACGGAACTCGTCGTAGTTCTCCTCCAGCAGAGCGTCGAGACGCTCGTGATCGTTCGTCAGAAACTCGTGCAGACGGCCGGGCATCAGTGCGAGCAGCCGGACATCTCTGCGGGAGCTCCGACCCGATCCTCCATCTCGACGGCGCGGGGGAAGAAGAGGTTGTTCTCGATGTGGATGTGCTCGTGCGTCATCGTCTCGAATTCTTCGAGGCGGCGATAGAGCTCGCGATAGCTGAAGCAGGCGCTCTCGGGCGGCGTGTAATCCTGCGAGACCTCGCGCAGCTTCGACAGAAGCTCGCCCACGCGGTCGTGCTCGAGCATCATCATGCGAATCGGATTCTTCACCGTGCCGAAGAACGGAGTCGGCGCGGCGCGGTGCCCGTGCTCGGCCTGCTCCATCTGCTCGACGTAGGGGAAGAGGATCTGCTCCTCCTTGAGCATGTGCGGCAGCATGTCGTCGCGCAGCTCGCGGATGAGTGACACGACCACGGCCAGCTCCGGCCGCCGCTCGCCATGAACGGAGAGCACCTTGACGGCAAGCGGTTCGACCGTCTGCAGCTCCTCGCGCGTCGATCCGTGAAAGCCGGCGACGATCTGCGTCGCCATCGCCGAGAGGCCCAGCGACGGCCAGTCGACGCTGGCGCCGGGAAGGGACGACAGACTCTCGAGCTCGGCCACGAACTGGTCGACGCTCTTTCCGGCCGCCTCGACCGCCTTCGCCAGCGAAGTCCCGCCGCCGCAGCAGTAATCGATCTTCCACGCTTCGAAGACGCGAATCGACTCCGGCATCTCGACGGCCAGCTCTCCGACCGTTCTTTCATTCCACGCAATCGTGTTGGACATAGGTTCCTCCCTTGGAACCATCTTCGCGGCCAGCGTCACACGAGGCTATGACGAATGTCATGCGCGCGGCCGGAAACTGCGGACGAGTCCGGCAAACGTGAGCGTCCACGCCGCGATCGCGATCGCCGCAAACACCCGCGGCACTACCCCCAGCACCTCCAGCCCCGTCACCTCGGCAAGCCGGTGAGTGCAGACGGCGTACATCCCCAGCGGAAAGACGGCGCCCCAGTAGAGCGGGCTGTACGTCAGCGGGAAGCGTTTGTACGCATGACGCCAGAATCCGAGGATGAGGAGCATGGGGATCCACCAGGTGGCGGTCGACCAGAAGAGAATCGTGAAACCGAGGATGAAGGGATGCAGTGTGTCGAGGAGCGGGAAGGCGGAACGGTTCGCGATCAGCAGCGTGCCGGCGAGCGTGGAGATGGCCATCGCTCCCATGTTGATCCAGTACGGAGGCATCAGGTCCGAGGGCGAGAAGCGGAAGAAGGTGTAGCGGTAGAAGATCAGCGAGATCAGCCAGATGTAGAGCATCCCGCCGAAGAGCCAGAAGATCAGGCTGACGAACAGCAGCCCTTCTTTCCACGGGATCGACGGCGCGAGGACCGAGCCGAGCGTCGACACCGACTGCGTCGCCACGACGGCGACGAGCCAGCCGCCATTGATGCCCTGATCGAGCGGAGGCTTCGACTCCTTGACCGTCAGCGCGGTGAACACGCCGTACAGCAGAAGAGCCCAGAGCACGAGCGTCGCAATCCAGAGCGCGAGCGCGAACCGGAAGTCGCCGGCGACGACGACCAGCTGGGACCCGAGGACGCTGGTGGCGGCGACGGCGGTGAAGAATCCGACGCCGCGCTGATGATCGATGAGATCGAGAAAGACATCACGCGGGTAGCGAACGACTCTCACGACGGTGAGGACCCACAGAACGGCGAAGGCGATGACGTTGACTGCGAGCAGCAGCGTGGGAACGAAGGGGATGCCGGTGAGCTGCGCGGCGATCGAGACGATGCCGGTGGCCATCACCAGAGCGAAATAGGCGGGATGCAGCGTGCGGAGAGTATCCAAGAGCGGTACTGCGGATTCCTTTCCTTACCGTCTTTCCATCTTGTAGATGTACGTCAGCAGCCCGATGTTCAGCGCCAGACAGATGAGGCTGGCGATCGCGGCCGGGACGATCACGTCTTCCTGGTGCGCGAGGTAGGCATTCATCGTTGCCGTGAGCAGCCAGAGCTGCAGGATGACGATCGTCAGGACGATGGAGAGGATCCCGAACACGATTGTCGTCTTCTGCTGCCGCGAGAACGCCCGCTTCACCCCCGCACCTCGATCCCGGTCGCGTAGAGACCGTCGCCGCGGATCTCGAGGTTGATGCGCTCGAGCGGGCGGCGGGGCGGGCCGGCCGTCGGGGCGCCGGTGGCCATGTCGAAGAACCCGTTGTGGCAGGGGCAATGGAACTGCGCGTTCGCGACGTCGGGGACGACGGCGCAGGTGAGGTGCGTGCACTTCTGGTTGTAGGCGACGTAGTTCTGCGCGCCGGTGCGGACGACGATGCAGCTGTCATGGGGACCGGGATACGCGAAGACGAGTGACCCGCCGATGGGAACCGACTCCGCCGGCGCGATGCGCATTACCGGCGGCGCCCCTTTGCGCCTGCGCAGGAAATTCTGGAGGACGATCCACACCTGTCCGAACGCGAAGGCGAAGCTGGTCAGCACGAGGAACTTCGTGAACTCGCGGCGTGCGACGAAGTCATCCTGCGGCCAGTCGATCGGGAAGTCGTTCCGCCACTGCGGCTGATCGTGATACGGGCGGCCGTCCGGCGGAACGGAGAGCTGGTCGGGCGAGGTGCGCGTCGGTGACGTGGGGATCTCGGTCATGATCTGGAGGCCTCACATGTCGTCGAATACCGAGTCGAGCATGCCGCTGCGACCGGCCGGCTCGTCGTCCATCGCCGAGAGAACGTCGATGTTCTGCGCCGCTTTCTCGCGCGGGACCATCATGTTCACCTTCGTGGTGATGGTCTGCTGCCCGAACTGAAAGCGGTTGACCGGCTCGGATCTCGGTCGCAGCCGCTCGATCTCCTCGCGCGTCCCGAAGTAGAGCGCGCCCGACGGACAGACGCTCGCGCACATCGGCTTGAGACCGATCGACGTGCGGTCGTAGCACATGTCGCACTTCATCATCAGCGAGTACTCGACTTCCATCTTCGGCACACCGAAGGGACAGGCCAGCACACAGTTGTTGCAGGCGATACAGCGCGGCTTCCGGGCGGTCTGCACGACTCCGTCGCCGGTGCGCTTGATCGCGTCCGCGGGGCAGACCTCCGCGCACGTCGGGGAATCGCAGTGCATGCAGACGACGGGAACGGTCTGCACGGAGATCGGACGGTCGACGTACTGAAGATGAATCATCGAGTGTCCGCGATGCGTGTCGCATTCGCTGCATGCGGCCACGCACGACTCGCAGCCGATGCAGCGGTTGGGATCGATGAAGAACTCCATGTTCAACGCCACACCCATCAGCTCGTCCCCTCCGCTTTGCGGATGCGCACGGCGCACACCTTGTATTCGGGGATCTTCGAGACCGGATCCTGCGCGGCGATCGTGAGCTGATTCGCCGCTTTGCGTCCCGCCCAGTGATAGGGGATGAAGACGGTGTCGGGACGGATCGTCGTCACGACCTGAGCGCGCACGGTGATCGTGCCGCGCCGCGATTCCGCGGTCACCCAGTCGCCGTCGCTGATTCCGTACTTCTGCGCGAGCTTCGGATGGATCTCGATGAGCGGCTCGGGATACTGATCGACGAGCGGTCCGATGCGCCGCGTCTGCGTGCCGGAGAGGAACTGGCTGACTACGCGACCGGTCGTCAGGATCACCGGATACTCATCATCGACATCCTCGGCCGGTGGGCGATAGGCCGGAACGTTGAAGCGCGCCTTCCCGTCGGGAAAGAAAAAGGGGCCGGCTCCTTTGGCGACGGAGTTCCACGATCCCGGCTCGAAGAGACGCGGTGTTCCGGGATGATCCTCCGACGGGCATGGCCAGAACACGCCCTGCCGGGCATCGATCTTCTCGTAGGTGATGCCGTAGTAGTCGGCCACGCCGCCTTTCGAGGCGACGCGCAGCTCGTCGAAGATCTCGCGCGGACTCTGGAACGTGAAGCCGTGCCGGCGATCGAGAGCGGCGGCGATGTCCTGAATGATTCTCCAGTCCTGCTTCGCATCGCCGGGAGGATCGACGGCCTTGTTGATCTTGATCACGCGCCCTTCCACCTGGCAGACCACGCCCTCATCTTCTTCGTGCAGCGAGCCGGGAAGGACGATGTCCGCGTACTGCGCCGTCTCGCTGAGGAAGAACTCGATGACGGCGAAAAACTCCAGCTTTTCCAGCGCGCGCGTGACGAAGGCGTTGTCCGGCAGCGACACGACGGGGTTGAAGCAGATCGAGATCAGCCCTTTGATCTCTCCGGCGTCGATCTTCCGTATCATCTCGTAGCAGTCGACGCCTGCCTGCGGAAGCTCTTCCGGCTTCACTCCCCAGACGCCGGCGACGTAGGCGCGATGTTCAGGATTGGCGATGTCGCGCCATCCGGGGAGCTGATCGGCTTTCTGCCCGTGCTCCCGTCCACCCTGACCGTTTCCCTGCCCCACCACCGTGCCGTACCCGCAGTTCGGCCTCCCGATGCGTCCCGATGCGAGCACGATGTTGATCGTGGAGAGGACGTTCTCGACGCCGTGCGAATGGTGTTCGATTCCGCGGGCGTGCATGAGGAAACTCGTCTTCGCGGTTCCCCACAGCTCGGCCGCCGCCCGAATCGACTTCTCGGCGATGCCCGTCACTTCGGCGGTCCGGCGCGGTGTCCACTGCCTGACGTGCTCGGCGACGGCCTCGAAACCGACGGTGTGGTTGTCGATGAACTCGTGATCGAGCCAGTCATTCTCGATCATGAGATTGAGGATGCCGTTGAACAGCGCCGCGTCGCGTCCCGGTTTGACCGGCAGGAAGATGTCCGCGGTGCGGGCGATGGGAGTGATGCGCGGATCGACGACGATCAGCTTCCCGCCGCTCTCGCGCGCCTGCCACACGTAATTCGTCGTGATCGGCGAGCACTCCGCGGTGTTCGAGCCCGCGATCAGCACGACTTCGGCGTTCAGGATGTCATCCCACGGGCTGGCGCTGCGATCGATGCCGAACGCCTTCTTGTTGCCGGCGCCCGCGCTGACCATGCAGAGGCGCCCGTTGTAGTCGATGTATTTCGTCTTCAGGCAGACGCGCGCGAACTTGCCCATCAGATACGCCTTCTCCGACGTCAGGCTGGCGCCGGAGAGCACGCCGAAGGCATCAGGGCCGTACTGCGACTGAATGCGCGCGATCTCCGCGGCCGTGCGGGCAATGGCCTCTTCATACTTCATCGCGGAGAATCCCGCCTCGGACGAGGGGTCGCGCTGCACCGCGGTCGTGAGGCGGTCGGGGTGCTCGCCCTGGAGGTAACGCTTCACGCCTTTCGGACAGAGCATGCCTTTGTTGAAGGGGAAGTCGTAGCGCGGCTCGAAGCCGATGACGATGTTGTCCTTCACCTTCAGGTTGATGCCGCACTGCTGTCCGCAGAAACAGCAGTGCGTCGGGACGATCCTGTCCGGCTCGACGCTGGTGTCGAGGCGCAGGCCTTCCATCCGATTGAGGTGGGGACCCCAGACGTCCTCGAGCTCGTCGAGACTCTTAGGTAGTGTGGCCATCGGTCTCCTGGTTGCCCCACATCCGCCCCTGCGCGATGGCCAGCATGGAGCGGCGGCACGAGGGACAGATGCGTTGGTAATGGTCGACGCCGGGCGCCTTCGTCTCGTAGCGATACCCGAGCTCGCGCTCGACCTCGATCAGGTCTTCGATCTGCAGTTGCGGCGCGTACTCGGTGTCACAACGGCGACACCTGGCCATGCCTTCGGCCGCCGCGACATCCTTGTAGAAGCTGACACCGAGCTGCGCGGGGCGCTGGAAGATGTGAAAGAGCTTGCCGAACGGCAGATAGAGAAGCGTGAAGATGACGGTGATCGCGTGCAGCAGAGCGAGAAAGTCGTAGCCGTAGCCGCGCATCCACGTGTAGCTCGCAGTGAGGAGGAGGCCGGTGATGCTGATCGCGAACAGAAGGATCAGCGGCAGGAAATCTTCGGCGAAGCGCTGTGTCGCGGCGGCGCCGTGATCGCGCATGCGGCGCCGCATCGCCAGCATGACGCCGGCGATCACGAGAAATGAGGACCAGACCAGGCCGTGAAAGATCGTGAAGGCGATCAGGGAGTGGATCTCGAACGAAGTCGTCGGGAATCCGAAGATGAACGTCCGATACGACTCCAGGTCACCCGGCACGGTCTCGAAGTGAATCCATCCAAAGACGAGCGGGAAGGTGATCGCGAACGCGAGAATGCAGCCCCACATGATGAGCGCGTGGGCGAGACCGCGGCCCCGTTGGCGCCTGAAGATGAAGCGGTTCAGGGCGAAGTCGGCGGTGACGCGGCGGAACCAGTTGGCCATGTTCCGGCCGATGTACTTCCGGTTGAAGAAGAGCTGCCAGCCGCGATTCCAGTAGCGGCGCGTCGGCGGCCGTTGCAGCCACATCGAGTAGCGGTAGGTGATCGCGAACGTCGCGAAAAGAACCGCAAACGTATAGCCGACGAGTGCCGCATCGAAATGCTGCAGGTTGCGCGAGCCGGCGATGATCAGCGCGCCCAGGATGGCGGTGAAGAGCACGCCCCACGCCGCTCCGACGATCCGCTCGCGTCCCACTCGACCGAAGGTCATGAGGGCCATCGTGGTGCAGGACGTTATACCGAAGTATGATATTTGTCATGAGGGACAGCGGCCCATCAGTCGTGAACGACGAGTTCGGCAAGCTCCTGAGTAGTAGCGCGCGCCGAGTCCCGGAGAGAAATCCCCCGTTGACATTCGCGGTTGACCAATCGAAGGGCTGCCGGACCATCATCGGACTCACCCTGATCAGCGGGTGATATAGGGTCTGATTTCCGTCCTGAGCCTCATCACGCGGGAGGGGATTCACACAATTTGCCTAATCTGGTATGACTTTACCTGGCGCCGTATGACATCGCTCGAAGAGACTCTCTGGCAGAAGGTCGTCCTGACCGTGATCACGCGGCGCGCCGGGTCGTCTGCCGCTGATGCGACTGCCGTGGCCGCGGCTGCCCGTCGTGCCTACGGCGACCTCGCCACGGCGCTCGCTCCGCTGATCGGCCAGGCCGGCGTTGAGGCGCTCATCGGGCGGGCGTTGCACCTGGCAGCACTCGAGTATCCGACGGACCATGCGGGAGAAGAAAAAGAGGCTGCCGAGGCGTTCGGGCAGGTCAGTCTCTGGTTGGAGCGGCAGGACCCGAGCGCCGCGACCGATGCCGCCGCCGCGATGTTCGCGCGGTTCGCAGCACTGCTCGCCGAGCTCATCGGGTACCCATTGACGACACGTTACCTGCGAGAAGCGTGGCCCGATGGTTTTGCCGACAAGTCAGAGGGGAAAAAAGCATGACCGAGAAGGTTCGGATTCGACAACTCCAGACCAACGTGCCGGGACTCGACCAGATTCTGGGCGGGGGCCTGCCGGAGTTCTCCTTCAACCTCATTGCCGGCGCACCCGGCTCGGGCAAGACCACGCTGGCGCAGCAGATCATGTTCGCGCTCGCCGCTCCGGAGTCCCGCGCCATCTACTTCACCGTCGTGGGCGAGCCACCGCTGAAGATGCTGCGTTACCAGCAGCAGTTCGACTTCTTCGATCTGGATCGCATGGAGGAGTCGATCCGCTTCGTCAATCTGAGCCAGGACCTCGTCGGTGGGACGTTGGAAAAGGTCCTCGCGCGGATCGTTCGGGAAGTCGAGGCCTCGAGCCCGGCCCTCGTGTTCGTCGATTCCTTTCGGACGATCGCTCAGGCCGCGGCGACCGTGAGAGAAGGAGATATCGATCTGCAGCACTTCATCCAGCAGCTCGCAATCAGGATGACTGGATGGCAGGCGACGACGTTTCTGATCGGCGAGTACAAAGCGGGGGAGGCCGAGCACGATCCGGTCTTCACCGTGGCGGACGGGGTGCTGTGGCTCTATCAGAGCATGGATCGCAATTCCATGGTCCGCAAGGCGCAGGTGATGAAAATGCGGGGGCAGGCACCGATCCCCGGGTTACACACGTTTCGCATCACCACCCAGGGGGTTCAGGTATTTCCGCGAGTCATCGTCGGTCCGTCCCAGAAATCGACCGGCGAGGCGAGGCAGCGTCTCTCGCTCGACAACGAGGAGTTGGACGAGATGCTCGGCGGAGGCATCCCGTCCGGTTACTCCGTGCTCGTGGCCGGCCCTTCGGGCTCCGGCAAGAGCGTGCTCGCCACGCAGTTCATCATGGCCGGCGTCCGCCACGGCGAGCCGGGCATCCTCGCTGTCTTCGAAAAGCGTCCCAACGAATACTCCCAGACTCCGCCGGGCGGCCGGGTCTTCGAACAGATGGTCCAGCAGGGAAAAGTGGGCGTCATTCATTCACGCCCGCTCGACCTCTCCATCGATGAAACGCTCCATGAGCTCGTCGAGGAGATCCATCGCATGAAAGCTCGCCGGCTTGTGGTCGATTCGCTCTCCGGCTTCGAGTTGGCGCTGGCTCCCACGTTCCGGCAGGACTTTCGCGAATCGCTCTACCGCATGGTGGCCGTTCTTACCGGAATGGGGATCACGATGATGATGACCGCCGAACTGGAAGACGAGTACACAACCCTTCGCTTCAGCCCGCACGGAACGGCGTTTCTGACCGACGTGATCATCATGCAGCGATACACCGAGCTCGATGCCCGATTGCAACGGGTGATGGCTGTCGTGAAAGTGCGCGGGAGCGCACATGACAAGGATCTCCGCCTCTTCGAGATCACGGAGGCCGGCATGGTGGTCGGGAAGTCGCCGAAAAACTACAAGGGGCTGCTGACGGGCAACCCCGATGAGATCGCAAGCGCAGCGCCTGCGAGAACAGAACCGCGGAAGAAGCGTTGAGCGAGGTTGGGCGAAATGGCGAAACAGCGGAAACGGACGGGAACGAGAGCGAAGAGCGAGAATCCCGTACGGGAAGAATCTCTCAGTCAGCGAGAAGACGCTGTCGAAGCACTGGAAGAGCAGCTTCGCGAAGGAGAAGAAGAGACCGCTAGCGTTCTGCGGGAGCTCGAGGCGCTCACGGCCGCGCTTCAGGAAGCCAACGGCCATCTCGTCGTCGCGAACGTTCGATCACAAACCCTCGTGGAGCAGATGAATCACCTGTACGAGGAGGCGAAGAGCGCCATTCAGGCGAAGGACGACTTCTTCACGTTGATCTCGCACGAACTGCGTACGCCGCTGACGTCGATCACCGGGTGGGCTGCCCTGCTGGAGAGAGATCCAGAGCCTCCGACCATCGTCGAGGCAGCGCGCGCGATCGCGACCAGCGCCGCGATTCAGGCACGGCTCATCGATACCCTGCTCGATGTGTCCAGGATCATGACCGGCAATTTCGCGATCACCGAGGCGAAGATCGATTTGAGCGCGATCATCGACGACTCCCTGACCGCGATGCGTCCGCTGGCCGCAGCGAAAGATGTCTCGCTGAGAACGAGCGCGCCGCAATCCATCATCGTCAATGGTGACGAGGCCCGTCTGAGTCAGGTGGTCGCCAATCTGGTGGCCAATGCCATCAAGTTCACCCCCGCCGGCGGGTTGATCGAGACCCGGCTCGTGCGCGACGGCTCATTCGCGGTCGTCGAAGTGCGCGACACCGGGGAAGGCATCGCCCCGCAGTTTCTGCCATCCGTCTTCGAGCGAGGTTCTCAGGCGAAGGCAGGGCGCTTCGGCGGCCTCGGGCTCGGGCTCTCCATCGTCAAGCACATCGTGGAACTGCACGGCGGCTCCGTCGCAGCGGCAAGCGAGGGGGCAGGAAAGGGGTCGACGTTCACCATCCGGATCCCCGTGGCATGATCGAGGCGGACGACTCGTCTGGCGGCCGCGCTGGAATCGGCGAAGGATGGCCGGTCGATGCGTGACCTCATCGTCGAGCTCGACCCGACGTCGTCCGTCCACCATCTGCCGCAGTTCACCTCCCGCGCTGCGGCGTTTGCGGAACGGGCAGGTGACCGTCCGCTGGCCATCGCCCTGTATGAG
>DATLFC010000035.1:0-16760 GCA_035525015.1 Thermoanaerobaculia bacterium
GCTCTGCGTCATCTCGAAGTGCTGCTGAAGCAGGTGGAGACGTTCGGGCGTACCGGCGTTCTGACCGCGGCGGAAAGCGCGGAGCTGGCGTTCTGGATCGAGCAGCTCATGCTCTCGATCCGCGCCAGCGGCTGAATCACGGCGCATACCTCACGCGAACCTGAGCTGGAAACTCCGCCGTGACCTCCGCGGTCACGTGCGGCAATCCCTCCAGGCTCAGTTCGCTCAGGCGTGGCAGTCTCTGGAGCAGGCGGATGCCCTCCTCTGTCAGCGCTTCTGTTTCCCAGAACGTCAATCGCTCCAGCGACGGCATCTCCGCCAGAATCTGAAGGCTCCGGTCGGTGATCTTCGTCTTTCCGGCGTAGTACGTCTCGAGCCGCGACAACCCTTTGATGTGCTCGGTCGCCGCGTCGGTGGTGTCACGGCAGTACATGCACCACAGCGTCTCGAGCTGCTCGCAACCACCCACGTGCCGGAAGCCGTCGTCCTGCACATCCATCGGCATCAGCTCGCGGAGCGCGGGGAAGTGCGGCAGCGTCGCCAGCGCTTCGTCGTCGACGCCTTTGCAGCTGACGCCGAGGCCTCGCAGCGCCGGCATCCGCGACAGCGCCGCAAACCCTCGTCCGGTGAGCTTCGGACATTCGCGTCCCCAGAGGTACTCGAGCGTTCCGGAGCGGCTGAGCGCGACGAAGCCGTCGTCCGTCGCCACGGTTCCCTGCGCGATCAGCATCCGCAGCCGCGGGATGGCGCTGATGTGCCGCATTGCCGTGTCGTCGCAGATCGCTCCCTCGCATCGGAGAACGCCGAGGTTGGGAAGCCGGGCCAGCGGAGCGAGCGCGTGGGGCGTGATCGCCGTGGCATGCCAGAAGAGAGTCAGGGCGAAGAGCCCGTCGAGTCCGATCAGACTGGCCACGCCGTCATCCGTGAAGGGACCGTCCAGGAGCAACTGATTGGGCTCCGGTTCCGACTCCATGAGCGAGTACGCCGTCTGGCCGCCCTGCCACTCCTTGAAGACCGGAAACTGGTGCAGGAGCGAAAGGCCCGCGTCGGTGACGAGCCGGCCGCTCTTGAAGCGGCGCAGCTTTGGTTTTCCGGTCAGGGCGCGGATTGCGTCATCCCCCGTCTGCGTGCCCATGAGGTCGACGCTCTCGATCTGCGGACACGATGCAAGGTGCTGCACGCCGGCGTCGCTGATGCCGCTCTTCCAGCGCATGTGAAATCTCCGCAGGTTCGGCAGATGCCGCAGCACTTCGAGCGCCCGGTCGGTGAGGACGCATCCACTGAGATTGAGCTCGATCAGCTGCGGCATGCGTGCGAGTTGCTGCAGTCCCTCATCCGTCAGCTGGCGCGAGCCCTCGAGATCGAGCCGCGTGACGTGATCGAGCTCGGCGACGCGCCCAAGGACCGCGTCGGTGATCTGTCCGTTCGCCTCGAGCGATGCGATCCGCTGCTCCTTCATCCGATCGATGAGGGACTCCCACTCGCCTCCCTTCAACGCCCGCCGCGGCCGGATCGCGTTCTCCTTCCGATCGATCTCGTACGCGGCGCCGGGTGCCGGACGGCCGGCGGCCGCCTCCATGAAGGCCGCCCAGTTCCCGAAGCCGGCCTCGCGCGCGAGCAACTCCTGCGCTTCGGAGATCTCCAGGTGCGGTTCGCCGCCTCCGGACGAACGCTGGCGAAGCGCGTACACGCGGTCCCAGACGCTCGCGCGAACGTCTTCGTGTGTCAGCGGCCGGCCGTAATGCCGGCTGAGACGCTCCAGCACGGCGGCGTCGCCGGAGTCGTGCGCCGCAACGAGATCGCGCGCGAGCTGCCCGGCATCCCGATCGGAAGCCGGTCTTGTCGTGACCGCAGTTTTCAGAGCCGTCCATCCGGCGAAGCCATGCTCGCGGGCCAGCGCGAGCTGCACGTCGCGGAGGCCGGGTGCGGGCGGGGCCTTCGGATGCGCGCTCTCGAAGCGGGCACGCGCGTCCGGCGCACCATCGCGCAGCGCCGCGAGCCAGCGCTTCGCTTCTCTGCGAAGATTGTCGACGGTTGTCCGGGGCGTGATCCGCCTGGTCATTGGACCTTCCTCCTCTGTTGCCCGAAGTCCGCTGAGTCTCAGGCAGGAGTGAAGGTTCCGTGTGGTCCTGCTGATGAAAAGGGTGGGAGTGAGCTCCCTTGCCGCGGACAGGAGGCGCCCCAGAGCGCGCTGGGAGAAGTGTCCAGCAACGGCGAAGGCGTGTCAAACCTGGTCGGAAGAGCTGCCCAGTTTTGGAGGATGCGCACTGCGTTTCGGATGTCGCATCCCGGCTACTGTGGGTAGAGAACGGGATTGAGCTCGCTGGCCGCTTCGTCGCCGGGGGCGAGGCGGGGGAAGAAGACCTCCAGATCGACGCGCTGGTTGTCGTTCGCGGGCTCGGCGATCCGGGCGCCGGCCTCGTAATAGATGATCGTCAGTACCTCGCGGGGGCGTGGCGAACGGTTGGCGCCCGCGGAGTGGATCGTCCGGCCGAGATGGAACGTGGCATCGCCCGCGGCGATCGGCTCACTCCATGACGGAATTCGCTTCTCCGCGATCAGCGCGGCGAAACCGGCGTCGGTCTCGGCCGAGATCGGCGCGTCGGGCACGTCGTCGAGCCGGTGCGAGCCGGTGGCGAAAATCACCGGGCCCATCTCGTCGGTCACGTCGACGAGCGGCAGCCAGATCGTGACCGTGCGGTCCGTCGCCAGCGGCCAGTAATAGCTGTCGCGGTGCCACGGCGTCCGCGCGCCGCCGGGCGGCTTGAAGAGCGCCTGATCGTGGTACAGCCGCACCGACTCGACACCGAGCAGGCGCGCCGCGGCTCCCGCAAGCCGGCGGTCGAACACAATCCGCCGCGCTTCCTCGTCCTGCCGCCAGACGTTCGTCACCTGCAGGAACAGCTTCGAGTAGTCGTCGATCCTTCCCTGCCCATCACCATGACGCGACACCTCTTCGACCACGCGCCGGATCACCGGCCGCCACGCCGCGATCTCCACGGACGGAATCAGCCCGCGAATCACGGCGTGCCCGTCGATCATGGCTGCGCCTGCCACAGCAGCACGACCGTGAACGCGACGTAACAAAGGACAAGCACCGCTCCGCCGAAGCGGCCGAGACGCGCGCGCGGATACATCAGCGGAACGAGCACGACCGCCACGGCGATGCTGACCGGGATCTCGAACCGCATCAGACTCGGCGCGACGGAAATGGGGCGGATCGCGGCCGCGACACCGAGGATGAGGAGAACATTGCAGATGTTCGAGCCGACGACGTTGCCGAGGGCGATCTCCGGCTCGTTCCTCCTCGCCGCGACGATCGACGTGGCCAGTTCCGGCAGCGACGTGCCGACGGCGACGATCGTCAGGCCGACGACGAGCTCCGACACGCCGAACTCGCGCGCGAAAAAGACGGCGGCGGTGACGAGCAGATGCGCCGACACTACCAGGCCGAGGATGCCGGCCACGACCAGCACGCCGTCGAACCACAGCTTCTCGCCCGGCCCGGGCTCCAGTCCCACGGTCTCCTCGAAGCCGCGGAACTCGTCCTGTGCTTCCGCCGGCTCGAGCCGCGTCGAGCGGATCGAGGTGACGGTGAAGACGACGAACCCGAGAACCAGCAGAAAGGCCTCGAAGCGACTGATCCATCCATCCCAGGCGATCACCGGCACGACGAACGCGACGGCAATCATGATCGGGATCTCGCGCCGGATGAAGGCGCGGTCGATCCGGATCGGAACCATCAGCGCGCAGATGCCGAGGATCAGCGCGATGTTCATGATGTTGGAGCCGAGGACATTGCCGACGGCGACGTCGCTCTGGTCGCCCACCGCGGCGACGGCGCTGACCACCAGCTCCGGCGCCGAGGTGCCGAAGGCGACCACGGTCATGCCGACCACGATCGGCGTGACGCCGAAAGCCCGCGCGATGCGCGACGAGCCCCTGACGAGCCACTCGGCCGCGTAGTAAAGCCCGGTCAGGCCGATCGCGAACCAGAGCCCCTGCATCCCCATCGAGGAGCGATCGTATCCGATCACCACCACGGGTGACGATCGACACGCCTCGCGGGACAAAGCGCTTCTAAAGTCGCTGCTATTGAGACGTTGTCGCAACATGAAAGGAACCACCATGCGCCGCTTCGCCCCATTCGCCGCACTCCTCCTCGCCTCCACCCTCTCCGCGACCGAGCCGGAGACGCCGGCCGGGAAGGCGGCGGACGTTCCCTACACAGAGTCGATCACCGTCGTCGGAACGCGCATCGCCCCGGCGCCGGAACGGATCCCCGGCAGCGTGACGGTGCTCGACAGCGCGACGCTGGAGACGGCGCGCCCGCTCACGACCTGCGAGGCGCTGCGCAAATCGGCCGGCGTGACCGCGCGGGACGAAGAGGGATTGGGCCTGCGGCCGAACATCGGCCTTCGCGGCACGAATCCGACCCGCTCGTCGAAGGTCCTCCTGCTCGAGGACGGCCTCCCGCTGACCTACGCGCCGTACGGCGACAACGCCACGTACTACCACCCGCCCATCGAACGGTTCGAGAGCATCGAGATCGTCAAAGGCTCAGGCCAGATCGCCTACGGGCCGATGACGGTCGGCGGCGTCATCAACTACGTCACGCCGATGCCGCCGCGCGAGCCATCGGTGTCACTCGTTCTCGCCTCCGGAAGCCGCGACTACCGGAACGCGCACCTCTCCTTCGGCGGCACGTGGGGAGCGACCGGAGCGATCGTCGACGTGATGCGGAAGGAAGGGAGCGGATCGCGCGACAACACCTCGTCCGAGGTCAGCGATCTGAACGCGAAGGTCGTGCACACGATCTCCGCCGCGCAGAGCCTGACGCTTCGTGCGAACTACTACGCCGAAGACTCGAACGTGACCTACTCCGGTCTGCGGCAGAGCGAATACGAATCGGATCCGCGCCAGAACCCGTTCGCGAACGATTACTTCTTCGGTGACCGCTACGGTGCCAGCGTCGCGCACCGCATCCGGCTCAACGACGCCACCCTCGTGACGACGAGCGTCTACGGCTCGTTCTTCAAGCGGCACTGGTGGCGGCAGTCGAGCAACTCGAACCAGCGGCCGAACGACGCCGCGGATCCGGCCTGCGGAGGCATGTCCAATCTCAACAGCACGTGCGGCAACGAAGGAAAGCTGCGCGAGTACCGCACATGGGGCGTCGAGCCCCGCATCCAATGGACGTCGCGGCTGTTCGGGCTGCCCTCCTTCCTGGAGGCGGGCCTGCGCGCCCACGTCGAGTCGCAGGACCGCATGCAGATGAACGGCGACACGCCGGAAGCACGCAGCGGCCGCGTCGTCGAGGACAACGCGCGCGACAACGTGGCCTTCGCCGCGTTCGTACAGGATCGCATCACGATCGGGAGGCTGAGCGTGACGCCGGGCCTCCGCATCGAGCGGATTTCGTACGACCGCCTGAACCGCCTGACCGGCGCCGCCGGCCGGACCGACCTCACGCAGATCGTCCCCGGCCTTGGGCTCTCGTGGACGGCGGGCCAGACGACTGTCTTCGGCGGCATCCACCGCGGCTTCGCGCCGCCGCGCACCGAGGACATCATCAGCAACGGCGGAGGCGTGATCGACCTCGATCCGGAGTTGAGCTGGAACAGCGAGCTCGGCATCCGCAGCTCCATCCGTCCCGGACTCTCCGCGGAAGCGACGATCTTCCGGATGGATTACGAGAATCAGATCGTGCCGGCGAGCGTCGCCGGCGGAATCGGCGCGACGCTGACGAACGGCGGCGCCACGCAGCACGAAGGTGCCGAGATCAGCGCGCGCGCCGACAGCGCCGCGTTGTTCGGCACCGCGCACAACGCATACGCGACCATCGCCTACACACATGTCTGGGAAGCGTCGTTTCGCGGCAGGCGGACCAGCAGCGTCCCCGGCTTCACCGCCGTGAGCGTGAGCGGCAACCGCCTCCCCTACGCGCCGGAGCGCACCGTCACCGCCGGCCTCGGCTACCTCCTTCCGCGCGGCGTCGAGCTGTTCGTCGAAGGCGTTCACATGGGCGAGCAGTTCGCCGACGACCTCAACACGTTCGCGCCGACCGCCGACGGGCAGCGGGGAATCATCGCTTCCCACACGACCTGGAACGCGACGCTCAACTACGAGGTGAAAGCGATCCGCAGCACGTTGTTCGTGGCAGTCAAGAACGTCTTCGATGAGCTGTACATCGTCGACCGGACACGCGGGATCCTTCCCGGCATGCCGCGCGTGGTGCAGATGGGGATGAAATACCGCTACTAGATTCTGCCGCGCAGCTTCTTGGTCTCGGCGCGGCGCTTCTTCTCTTCGAGCCGTCTCTTTTTCTGCGCACGCGGAGTCCGGGTGCGCTTTCGTTTCGCGCGCTCCACCAGAGCGTCGCGCAGCAGCTCTTCCATGCGCGCCAGCGCGCGGTCGCGATTGGCGAGCTGTGTCCGTTCCGCCTGTGAGGTGACGCGGAGAACTCCCTCGCGATTGATCCGGGAGGAAAGACGCTCGCGGATCTTTCCCCTGACGTCGTCGGGGAACGGCAGGGTGTCGACCGCCACCTCGATCGTCACGCGCGTTTCCACCTTGTTCACATTCTGACCCCCCGGCCCGCCGCTGCGCGACGTTGCCGCGCGGAGCGCGGAGGCAGGGACGACGAGGCCGTTGCCGAGGTCGAGGTCTCTCATGAGCGTTTGGCGACGAGGAGGCGGAAAAGTGTGCCGAGGATATTGTCCACCCGGATGAGGGCAAAGCCGGCGCGCTCGACGTTCTCGACGGTGCGGCGGTTCATGTGCTCCCCGCGCGGGCCGGTGATCCGCTCGAGGAGATCGGCCGCTTTGCCGCCGATGCGGCTCTCCGGACGGACGTGCTCGATCATGACGAGCGTGCCGGCGGCGGCGACGACGCGGCGGAGCTCGTTCAAGCCGGCGTGGTCATCGGGAACGTTGCAGAAGACGAGCGTGGCCAGCGCACCGCCGAACGTCCCGTCGCGGAATGGAAGGTGCTCCGCGTTGGCGACGAGCAGCGGTACCGGAGAGCGCTTCCTGGCGCACCTGACCATGCCGATCGACACGTCGGTGAACGCCCCGCGCGCGCCGGGCGGATAGAAGGGGGCGTTGCTGCCGGATCCGCCCCCCACCTCCAGCCAGCGCACGCCGGAAGGCAGAGCGGCGACGGCCCGCTTCCGCCAGCGGCGGAGCAGCAGCCACTCCATGGGGAGCATCACGGCGTCGTAGTACGCCGCGAGACGGTCCCAGCGGCTGGCAGACTGTTCGGCTAAACTCTCCCGCCTCATCTCCGCGGCTCAGCATGGCACAGCATTCGGAGAGAGGCACTCCTGCATGCACACCCTCTGGTTGTGGGTCGGCTTCAACCTCTTCGTCCTGGCCATGCTGGCCATCGATCTCGGCATCTTCCATCGCAAGGCGCACGCCGTGTCGATCCGCGAAGCGACGACGTGGAGCGCGGTCTGGATCACGCTGTCGCTGATCTTCAACTACGGCGTCTACCACTTCCTCGGGCCTCAGCGGGGGCTCGAGTTCCTGACCGGCTACCTGATCGAGAAGGCGCTGTCGGTCGACAACATCTTCGTCTTCGTTCTGCTCTTCTCGTACTTCCGCGTTCCGGCGAAGTACCAGCACCGCATTCTCTTCTGGGGCATCCTCGGCGCGCTGATCATGCGCGGGACGATGATCGCCGCCGGGGCGATGCTCATCGCCCGCTTCCACTGGATCATCTATGTCTTCGGGGCGTTCCTCGTCTTCACCGGGATCCGGATGGCGTTCCATGACGAGACGGAAATCGAGCCGGAATCCAACCCGGTCCTGAAGCTGGTCCGCCGGATGCTGCCGGTGACGGACGTCTATCACGGGCAGAAGTTCTTCGTGAAGGAGGAGCGGGGCGGCGCGATGCGGCTCGTGGCGACGCCGCTCTTCGTCGTCCTCGTTCTGGTGGAGACGACCGATCTCGTCTTCGCCGTCGACTCGATTCCGGCGATCTTCGCGATCACGACCGACACATTCATCGTCTACTCATCCAACGTCTTCGCGATCCTCGGACTCCGGGCGTTGTATTTCCTCCTGGCAGGCGTGATCCACAAGTTCCACTTCCTCAAGTTCGGGCTGTCGGTCGTCCTCGTCTTCGTCGGCGTGAAGATGCTGATCGTCGATCTCTACCAGATTCCGGTCGCGGTGTCGCTAATGGTCGTGGCCTTCATTCTCACGGCCGCGGTCGTGGCGTCGCTGATCCGGCCGAAGGTGTCAGACGATGGCGAACGCCCGCACCGGGAAGGTGCCGACGCCGGCAAACCTGGGGGGAACGGCGAAGAAACGAAAGCCCTCCCGCGGCAGGTCCTCGAGCCGAGTGAGGTGCTCGACGATGGGGATCCCGGCAGCGAGAAGAATCGTATGAGCCGGTCGTGATGCGTCGCCCGTGTCGTCGATGTTGAGCGAATCGATTCCGACGACCGCCGCCCCACCGCCGGCAAGCTTCTGCGCCAGATCGCGCGTCGCGAACGGATGACCTCCGCTGCCGTACTCGGGCGTGCCGAAATGGCGTGACCAGCCGGTCCGGATCAGGACAGCCTTTCCTTTGACGTCGGGGAGCTTCGCGCCCAGCTCGATCACGATCCCTTCGAGATTCGCGAGTCGCTCCAGCGGAAGCCCCGCCAGATCCGGACCGTCTTCGTGCCGGTGCCAGGGCGAATCGAGATAGGTCCCGGTGTTCGCCACCATGTCGATCCGGGCGATCTGGAAGACCTTCGGCGGGCGCGACCAGTAATCGGTCACCCGCGGCGCCGGCAGCCCGGGATAGGTGACCAGTCCGTCGAAAATCGTGTGCGAAAGGTCGATCAGCGGCACCGCGGCATGGTAGCGCCCGCCGGGTGACATCCGTCACAGCGTCGAGGCCGGAAAAAGAGGACCATGGCATAGCGTTGAGACAATGTCTCAATTCGGATAAGGTGGAATCGTGATCGTATGTATCTGTAGAGCCAGGACGGACCGCGACGTCCTTCGCGCCATCGAAGACGGGGCGGCCTCGCTCCGCGACGTGCAGCGCTGCGGGATCGGCACCGACTGCGGCACCTGCCACAACATGCTTCAGCTGATGCTGGCCGCTTCCGAGGAGCCGGCTGCGGCCTGCCCCGCGCCGGTTCTCGTACCCGCAACCTACGCTACCTCTGCGTGATAGGCTTCGCCCGCTATGAAGGGCGACAAGAAAGTCATCGAGCTTCTCAACGAGGTCCTCACCGCCGAGCTGACCGCGATCAGCCAGTATTTCGTGCATGGAGAAATGTGCGAGAACTGGGGTTATGAGCGCCTCCACCACGAAATCCGGAAGCACTCCCTCGGCGAGATGAAGCACGCCGAGGAGGTCATCGAACGGATCCTTTTCCTGGAAGGTGTGCCGAACGTCCAACGCCTCTGGAAGATCAACATCGGCGAGACCGTGCCGGAACAGCTCAAGGTCGATCTGGCGCTGGAGCTCGACGCGGTGAAGCGGCTGAACGAAGGAGTCGAGGCGTGCCGCGAGGCCGAGGACAACGCAAGCCGGATGCTCCTCGAAAAGATCCTCGCGGACGAAGAGGAGCACATCGACTGGATCGAGGCTCAGATCGAGCTGATCGAGCAGGTCGGCGCGCCGAACTACCTCGCGCAGCAGATCAAGAAAGACGAATAGAGCGGGATCGCGATGCTCATGCCGCTGCTGGTGGCCGCGAATCTCGTTCTCGTCGACGGAAGGATCTGGACCGGCGATGACAGCCGGCGCTTCGTCGAGGCCGTCGCGATCGAGGGAAACCGGATCACCGCCACCGGCAGCACGGCGGAGGTGCTGGCCGCCGCGCCGCGCGATGCGAAGCGGATCGATCTGCGCGGCCGTCTGGTCACGCCGGGCTTCATCGACAACCACGTGCACTTCGTCGACGGCGGCCTGCAGTTGTCGCGCGTGCATCTGCGCGATGCCGCGTCGCCCGAGGAGTTCGCGCGGCGCATCGCCGGCTTCGCCCGGACGGCGGGCAAAGGGGCATGGATCACGGGCGGGGAGTGGGACGAGCAGCTCTGGACTCCCTATCGCCTTCCGACGAAACAGATGATCGACGCGGTGACGCCGGACAATCCGGTGTTCGTGTCGCGTCTGGACGGGCACATGGCGCTCGCCAATTCGGCGGCGCTGCGCGCGGCCGGCATCACGCGCGAGACGAAGGATCCGGCCGGTGGAACGATCGTGCGCGACGCGAACGGCGAGCCGACCGGTCTTTTGAAGGACGCCGCCATGAGCGCCGTCTACGAGGTGATCCCGGCGCCGACTCCCGAACAGCGCGTGGCCGCGGCGCGTGCCGCGCTCGCCGAGGCGGCCAGGCTCGGCGTGACGTCGTTCTGCGACATGTCGGGCAGCGAGGCGTACGACGACCTTCGCGTCTATCAGCAACTCGATCGCGACGGCGACCTGACCGCACGCGTCTACCTCTTCACTCCGATCGCGTTGCACGAACGTCTGGCCAGCGCCAGCATCGAGAAGCGCTTCGGCGGCGGCCGCCTCCGCATCGGCGCGCTGAAAGGATTCTCCGACGGCTCCCTCGGCTCTTCCACCGCGGCGTTCTACGAGCCTTTCCAGGGCGAGCCGGACAACCGCGGCCTGGTCATGGAGCCGCTGCGCGACGGCTCGATGCGGCGATGGGTCACGTCGGCGAACGCCGCGAACCTCCACATCGGCATCCACGCCATCGGCGACCGGGCCAATGACGAAGCGCTGAAGATCTTCGAGTCGATCCCCGGCCATCGGGAACGGCGTTTCCGGATCGAGCACGCGCAGCATCTCAATGATGCGATCATCAAACGGTTTGCCGCCGGGCGGATCATCGCCTCGATGCAGCCTTACCACGCTATCGACGATGGACGCTGGGCGGAGAAGAAGATCGGGCGCCAGCGCGCCGGCGGCACCTACGCCTTCCGTTCGCTGCTCGACGCCGGCGCCGTCCTGACGTTCGGCTCCGACTGGACCGTGGCCCCTCTCAACCCGATCCTCGGCATCGACGCCGCGGTCACACGCCGGACCATTGACGGAAAGAACCCGAAGGGCTGGATCCCCGAACAGAAGATCGGCGTCGAGGAAGCGCTCCGCTGCTACACGGTGAACAACGCCTGGGCGATGTTCGCCGAGAACGAGGTAGGGCGCATCATGCCGGGAATGCTGGCCGATCTGGTGGTGCTGTCGGAAGACCTTTTCACGATCGCGCCGGAACGGATCCCCGGCGTGCGCGTCGACATGACGATCTTCGACGGCGAGATCATTTACCAGTAAAGGTAGCCTTCCCCAGTCCGGCCAGCAGATCGACCGGCAGTGGGAACACGATCGTCGTGTTCTTCTCCACGCCGATGTCGCTCAGCGTCTGCAGGTACCGGAGCTGGATCGTGACCGGCTCGGTAGCCAGCACGTGCGCGGCATCGGCCAGGCGCTGCGCCGCGGCGAACTCGCCCTCGGCGTGAATGATCTTGGCCCGCTTTTCCCGCTCCGCTTCCGCCTGGCGGGCGATGGCCCGGAGCATCGAGTCCGGCAAATCGACCTGCTTGATCTCGACGTTCACCACCTTCACGCCCCACGGCTCGGTGTGCTGGTCGAGAATCGACTGAATGCGCGTGTTGAGCTGGTCGCGATGCGCAAGCACGTCATCCAGTTCCACCTCACCAAGAACCGAGCGAAGCGTGGTCTGCGCAAACTGCGACGTCTGATAGCGATAGTCCAGGACCTCGACGACGGCGCGCCGCGACTCGAGCACGCGCAGAAACACCACGGCGTTGACCTTCAGCGTCACGTTGTCGCGCGTGATGATGTCCTGCGGCGGCACTTCGAACGCTTCCTGGCGCAGCGACACGCGAACGATGCGATCGATCGGCGCGAAGACCAGAAAGATGCCCGGACCCTTCGCCTGCGGGAGCAGGCGGCCGAGGCGGAAGATGACCCCCCGTTCGTACTCCGGGAGGATCTTGATCGAGCTCAGCAGGTAGAGTCCCAGAATTGCAGCGACAACGATCCAGACAGTCATGTGAACCTCCGCGGCGCGATTGTATCGCCCGGTAGCGCGAGGCGTCAGTCGTCCTCGCGCTGCTTGCGCTTCCGAAACGGCGGCGGCTCCGGATGCGCCTCGCTCTCGCGGATGTACTCGGCCATCGGAGCGGGGACGTTGCGATCCAGCGTGTCGACGCTGCGGAAGGCGATGCCGCCTTCGAACTTCCAGTCGTGTTTCGGGCGGTAAACGCCGACGTCGTGCACGCGCGAACCGACGACGAAGCGGAGCACGCCGCGGCGGTAATCGAAGGCCCGGCCGTTGCGCGTGTGGACCGCGGCGTCGATGCGATACGACCCCGCCACCAGCTCCAGCGACGGGATGACGAAGCCGACGCGGCCGTCCGCGTCGAGCTTCGAGGACATCAGCCCCTCCAGATCGGTGTTCGTCCCGTACACGCACGTTCCGTCGGCGTGATAGATGCCGATGCCGAACACGAAGTCCTCCTGCGGCGCGCGGACTTCGACGTCCATCTCGATCGTCACCCGCGTCCCGGCCCCGAGCGCGACCAGCTCCCGCCGCTGATCGTCGACCAGAGCGACGCGCGAGAGGATCACTTCCCCGGAGCCCCACCGCTCCTCCTCGACCAGATCGTTGTCTCTGGCGGGTTCCGGTTCTGTCTTGTCCTCTTCTGGCGGAGCGGGCGGGATCGCCGGGGCTCCGACCGTTCCGCTGACCTGCTGGAGGTAGGCGTCGACGACGCGGGCCGGGTCGCCGATGGAGGCAGCCTGGCCGTGATCGAGCCACATGGCGCGGTCGCAGAGGTTCCGGACTTGATCGAGCTGGTGCGTGACGAACACCAGCGTCACGCCGCGATACTTCATCTCCTGAATCTTCGCCACGCACTTTGCGGAGAACTCCTCGTCGCCGACGGAAAGGACCTCGTCGATCAGGAGGACGTCGGGATCGACGTGCACCGCCACGGCGAAACCGAGGCGGACATACATGCCCGACGAGTACGTCTTGACGGGCTGGTCGAGAAACTCGCCGATGCCGGCGAACTGGACGATGCGGTCGAAGCGCTCGTCGATCTCCTTCCGCGAGAGCCCGAGCATGATGCCGTTGATGTAGATGTTCTCGCGCCCGGTGATCTCGGGATGAAATCCGGCGCCGAGCTCGATGAGCGCCGCCACTCTCCCCTGCACGACGATGCGCCCGCTGGTCGGCTTGAGAATCCCGGACATGATCTTCAGCAGCGTCGACTTTCCGGAGCCGTTGCGCCCGATCACGCCGAAGGCCTCTCCCTTCTCGATCACGAAGGAAACGTTCTGCAGCGCCGGAACGGACGTCTCCGGCTCGAACTTCAGATCACGCTTCAGCAGCGCGCTCTTCAGCGTAGCGAACTGCGAGCGCCGCCCCCAGAGCTGGTAGTTCTTCCAGAGGTTCTGCGCGGTGATGACGGTGGACATCAGATGGCCTCCGCCAGGGCGTCGCGCAGCCGGTTGAACACGAAGAACCCGAGCATCGTCGATGCGGCGGCGTAGCCGATCATCAGCAGCGTGTCGGACAGATTTGGCAGACGTCCATAGAACAGCAGGTTTTGATACGACACCACGAAGGGAGTCATCGGGTTGAGCCGCAGCACGGCCCGCCAGGGGCGCGAGCCGATCTCCTCGATCGGATAGATGATCGGCGTGATGAAGAAGCCGAGATGCATCAGGTTGGTGATGATGTCCCGCAGGTCTCGAAACAGCACCGAGGCCGACGCGACGATCATGGCGATCCCGACGACGAAGAACGTCTGCAGCAGCATGACGAACGGAACGAGAAGCAGGTTCGCCGTGACGGCGGCCTTCCCCAGAAGCGTGTAGGTAACGAGCGCCGCCAGGAACACCGGAATGGCCAGGACGAGATGCACCAGGTGCGACAGCACGACCACCAGCGGCAGCGCCTCGGCGGGAAACATCACCTTCTTGATCAGGCCCGCGTTCGACGAGATGGCGTTTGTCGACTCCAGCACCGCCGCCGAGAAGAACGCCCACGGCAGAATGCCGGCGAAGAGAAACAGCGGATACGGCTGCACGTCGAGCCGCGGGTTCATGATCACGGTGAAGACGAACGTGTAGACGGCCAGCAGGAGCAGCGGATTGGCCAGCGACCAGAAGTAGCCGAGGATCGAGCCGCGGTAGCGGGCCTTGAGATCCCGTGACGTCAGTGCGGCGATCAGCTGGCGGTGGCGATACAGCGTTCCGAGATCGCTCAAAGCTCCTCGGTGACGATCAGCATCAGCAGCGACGAGCCGACCTGAAATTCGGAGTGGTTCTGAAGCTCGACGGTTCCCTCGATCTTTTCCCCGTTCACCAGCGTGCCGTTCGTCGACTCCAGGTCCAGCAGGCTGTAGTCCGTGTCGCGGATCTCAACCGCCGCGTGCTGCCGCGACGCATCGGCGTCATTCAAGGGGAGGTCGGCGCCCTGCCGGCCGATCGTCGTCCGCGGCTTTTGCAGCCGGAACACGCTCCCGGCATCCGGCCCGTCGATGATGGCAAGCGACAGGCGCTTGCCCTGCGGCATCTGCAGCGCTGCTTTCGCTACGGCCGGCGGTGGAGGAGGAGGGATGGGCTCCTCGAACGTCTTCAGCCTCTCGCCTCGACGGGTCGACGTGCTGTCACCGACCTCATCCCGAACCGGCGGAGGGGCGGAGGGGCTGGCCAGGGCAGGATTGAAGATCTCGAAGATGCCCTGGCAGCGCGCACACTTGATCTTCTTCGACGGCTTCTGCTCGAATCGGGTCTCGTCGTACTGATATCGCGAATGACAGCTCGTGCACTCGATGATCAATCGTCGGACCTCGCCACGCGCCCCTGGACGATAGCAGAATTGTCTCATCCCTGGCAGACGGGACAGGCGGCCGCTCGCATAGAATCCGGCCCTCATGCGCAAGCTGCTCTTCCTCCTTCCGTTTCTCCTTGCCTGCCGGATCGCCGCCCCTCCGCCGGCTGCTGAGACGATGACCGGAACGCTCGCGGTGAAAGCCGACACGCCCGCTCGTCTGGCCCAGCTGCCCGAGACGGTCATCGACTACGACCGGACGCTTCTGAACAGCAACGAGCGGCAGGTGGTGGAGCATCTGATCGCGGCGTCGAACGCAGTCGACGAGATCTTCTGGCGGCAGGTGTCGGAGGAAAACCCCGCCTATCGCCAGCGGCTGGCGTCGCAGGCGGCGGGATCCGCGCTCGACCGCGCCGCGTACGAATACTTCATCGCCAACAAGGGACGGTGGGATCGCCTCGACAACAACGAGCCGTTCGTCGAGCCGTTCGGACCGGCCGGCGCCAAGCCGCCCGGCGCCGCCTTCTATCCGCCCGACCTCACGAGGGAGGAGCTCGAGCGCTACGTCGCCGCGCATCCCGGGCAGAAGGCCGCTCTGCAGGGACTGTTCACCGTCGTGCGGCGCGACGGCGATCGCCTCGTCGCCATTCCGTACTCGCAGTACTACGGCGACCTGCTCGCCGTGGTGGTGACACACATCGGCGCCGCGGCCACGGCTACCGCGAATCCGACCCTGCGCGATTACCTGCAGAAGCTCTCCACGGCACTCCTGACCGACGACTACCGCGAGAGCGACATGGCCTGGATGGATCTGACCGGACCGATCGAGGTGATCATCGGGCCGTACGAGGTCTACGAGGACGAGCTTTTCAACTACAAGGCGGCGTTCGAGTCGTTCATCACCGTGGTCGACCGGCAGGAGAGTGAAAAGCTCGCCGTCTACGGCCAGCACCTGCCGGCGATGGAGCGCAATCTGCCGATTCCCGACGAGCACAAGAACCCGAACCGCGGCACCGAGTCGCCGATCCGCGTCGTGCAGGAGATTTACACGGCCGGCGACGCGCGGCGCGGCGTGCAGACCGCCGCGTTCAACCTGCCGAACGACGAGTACGTGCGGGAGAAGAAGGGCTCGAAGAAAGTGCTGCTGAAGAACGTGATGGACGCCAAGTACCGGCAGAGCGGCCATCCCATCGCCGTTCGCGTGCTCGACCCATCGCTGATCGCGTACCTCTCCTTCGATGCCTTCTTCAATCACGTGCTCTTCCACGAGCTCTCGCACGGCCTCGGGCCGGGGCTGATCACGCAACCCGGCGGGCAGCGCGTCGAGGTCCGCCTCATCCTCAAGGACACCTACTCTACCGTCGAAGAAGCGAAGGCCGACGTCCTCGGCGTCTGGAACATCCTCTACAGCCGCGATCAGAACCTGCTGACCGCGTTCGACGAGCGTCAGCTCTTCGCGACCTACGCGGGGCTCATGTTCCGGAGCATGCGCTTCGGCGTCGATCAGGCCCACGGGCGCGGAAACGCAATCCAGTGGAACTGGCTGCGCGAGAAGGGAGCGATCACTCCCATCGCCGGCGGTCGCTACACCATCGACATCGCGAGGATGAAGGACGCCGTGCGCGAGCTGACGACCGAGCTGCTGATGATTCAGGCTACCGGTGACTACGACCGCGCCCGCCGCCTGCTCGACCGCTACGGAGTGGCGACGGCCGAGATCAAGGCGGTGACAGCGCAGCTCGCCGACATCCCCATCGACATCACGCCGGTGTTCCCGGCGGCGGGAGAGCGGTGATGAAGGGGCGGGTGATCCTTCGATGCGCCGAGTGTGGCCGGACGCGCGAGCTGTCGGGCGAGATGCCCGAGGAGTACACCGACTGCTTCGCCCGGATCGTTCGCGAGGACGGCTTCGTTCCCCGCCCCGGCGTCGGGCTGGCCC
>DATLFC010000068.1:0-9282 GCA_035525015.1 Thermoanaerobaculia bacterium
CGGGTTCGGGGGGCGGGATAGCCGGGCTCGGCCAGTCCATCGCGGGCGATCTCCGTGAGGCGACCGATCTTGCGCATCAGGTCGCCGGCGGCGTGGTCGCCGGTGTCGAGAGCGCCGCACTGTCTCCTCTGGAGGCCGTGAGTGAGGCCCCGAGGCAGCTGGCCCTGATCACCGAGGAAGCGAAGGAACAGTTCTTCAAGACGCAGGTCCCCTTCGGCACGCTCATTTACCAGGAGGCGAAGAAGAACGATCTGAGGCCGGAATTCGTGGCGGCCGTCATCCAGGCGGAGTCGCGATTCAAGCCGAATGCGAAATCGCCGGTCGGCGCGCGCGGACTGATGCAGCTGATGCCGCGCACCGGGAAGTGGATGGGGGCGCGGGATCTCATGAATCCGACGCAGAACATCCAGGCGGGTACGAAGTACCTCAAGTACCTGAACGAGCGATTCGACGGAAACGAGACGAAGGTCATCGCCGCGTACAACGCCGGCGAGGGGAACGTCCGCCGGTTCGGCGGCATCCCGCCGTTCAAGGAGACGCAAAACTACGTGAAGAAGGTCCGGAACTACGAGGGCGAGTTCAAGCAGCGCGTCGACACGCACATCGCGGAAGCACGGTCGAACGCGGCACCGGGCGTGATCCGGTAGTCCTGTGATTGAATGACCGTGTGACGGGAATCCGACTGATGGTCGGTCTGATCGTGATGGGCGTGGTCGTGCCTGTGACGATCTTTCTTCTTCTCGGCCTGCGCACCTTCCCGCAGTTCTTCACGATCGCGGCATGCACGTTTCTGGCGTGGGGCGTGGCGGAGCTGCTGGCGGCGATCCTGGAGAAGCCGCGACTGCGAAACCGTTCGCCGCGACAGGCCATGGATGAGGAGTTCGACCGGCGGACGAGGGAGTGATCAGGTCCAGTCGTTCATCTTCCTGAGAAGCTGGTCGATCGTCATGAGGCGCTCCGCGCCGTCCGACTCGCGGCGGAAGATTGCCTGGTACCACCCCTTCATGCCTACCGGGGTGTAGAGATCGCGTCCCATCCGGAGACGCCCGCCCGAGACCAGCTTCAGGAACACCTGTTCGTACGCCGACCGGGAGAGGCGCCGGTCGGGGAACGGGGTGGTGTACTCCTTCCTGCGACGATCGGTGCGCCGGCGCCGCTCCCGCGCCGGCTTGCCGTTGACGAGCGAGGTGCCGCGGCGCTCCACATACTGGCTGCCACGGGCCGGAACGAGCTTCCCGGGAACATCCGATTTCCGCCGCGACAACGCCGCCTTCGGCTTCCGCTTCGCCGCCGTGGCGTCGATCTCCCGCGGCATCGGCCCGTCGAGAAGCGAGACCGCTTTGGCCTTCGCCGTGACGGCCGCCCGGAGCGCGCGCTCCCGCGGCTCGAAAGGACGGACGTTCGCCATCTCACTCACGTGCTGTTCGCGGGTGCGGATCCGATCGGCCACGAACTCGTCGATGGACTGCGGCACCCACGACTCCCGCTGCGACTGCAGCAGCTCGAGCTCGGAGGTGTAGTTCTTCAGTTCGTGAATGACCATCCCCCACTTGCAGAGGTGCCCGACATCCTCGTACGCGGTGGGCCGGTCGATCAGCTCCAGCATGGAAGGGGCGCGCCCCGACAGAATGGCGAAAAGCAGGCGGAAGCTGAATGGATCAGAGTAGCGGCGGATCGAGCGGCGGAAGAACCACGCCGTTTCAAAGGCCATCTCCCGCAGAGAGAGCGTCTCGCCGAACTGCGTCTTCCACAGCGGCTCGTTGATGTCGGAGGTGTAGGGGCTTCGCGGGTAGTGAAAGTCCTTCGTGAGCCACCCCTTGCGCGTCGTGTGCTTCCCGGGGACGACTCCGGCGACGATGGGGATCGGCAGCTCCTCGAGCAGCGACAGCTCGTACGACGGCCAGGAGATCACGTCGCGGACGATGCCGACGATCAGCGTCGCCGCTGCGATCATGAGGCCGGGATCGGGGGTGAAGTCGACCGTGACCTCGATCCGATCGCCGCGCGGCCGGACGCCGACGCCGGTCGAGCGGCGGTTCGAGGCCACCAGCATGACCGGGGCGGGCAGGATGTACGCCAGCAGCAGGGCCAGGGTCCGGATGTTGCGCCGCGACGTCTGCAGCCGCCGCGGGATCTCGTACGAGATGTTGTAGTGCGTGCTGTAGGCCTTGAGGCGGACCGTATGTCCGAACTTCTTCTCCCACCGGCTGAGCTGATCGCGGACGAAGCCGATCTGCTCCCAGAGGTTGCGCACCATCCGGGCCGTGCTGTGCGGAGCGAGCTCGATCACCGGCGTGACGACCTCGATGACGCCGCGGTCGAAATAGACGGCGCCGCCGGTCGGAAGCTGCAGCGACGATCTCTCGCGCGGCAGAAGCGGCCGGTCGATGAAGGCGCCGGGGGTCTTCCAGAACGGCTTCGGATCGATCTCCACGCCGTCCAGCCAGACGTTGAACTCCGACTCCATGCCGATGCCAGGCATGCGCAGCCGCGTCCGCCGCGGCACCGTTCTTCCACCGAGCTCGTCTTTAAGGTCTAGCGGCATGGGTTGTCCGGGGGTGGGGACTTCGGAAACAACTGCAGAACGGTCTAAGCAAACGGCCTGCCGGACGTGGAGCGGGAGCGCGCCGTCCGCGTTACTGCCCGCCAGCCTGGGGTGCCGCCGTCCGTCGCTCCTTCCGCCGCCGCTCCTCGAACGCGAACCTCGGCCGGCTCTCCTGCGGCTGTTCCATCCGATCCTCACTGATCTCGCGAGGAATCAACGTAATGTAGCCGAGGTCGAAATGCACGTGGTCGTCGGCATTTCGCCCCGCCACGGGGCCGTAGGGGAGAACGGTGACATCGGCGCTGAGATCTTCCGCAATGTCGTTGAATTTCTCGACGAGCTCTTTCGTCTTCAGGATCTCTTTGCCGATGCGATAGAGGTCGGCTGCCGTTCCCCACATGTGCGAGCTCGCGTTGTCCGCGAGTTTGTGCGCGGGTGACCGGTACCCTCCGTTGACGGCGATGTGCACCGACGCGCCGGCGGCGGCCCGGAACTGCTGCAGATAAAACGCGAGGATGCGGATCGCACAGGGCACGTATCTGGGGTACTCCTGAAGTCGCGGGGCTTCCTTCAGATCGACGAGGATGAACTCGTTCAGGCCGAAATTCGGGGTGAGGCGCATCTCGAGCGCGAACTCGTGTGTCGGGACCTCGTAGAAGTAGCGCGGGAGGCGGTGGCGCCGCCCCTGCGAGTCCCGGACCATCTCGCCGGGACGGAGAAGCGCCCGCAGCTCGTCGTCCAGGTCGAAGGCATCCACGATTTTCAGCAGCTCGCCGTCGGCGCTCTCACTCATAGGTGATTCCGGCGATCGTACTGAAAATATCGCGGGAGACGTCCGCCACCGCGGTGCCGCGTCGCTGCTCGGCGCTGAACTGCGTGAGGATCACCAGCACGTACGGCTTTCGGTCCTCCAGATAAACGATTCCGGCGTCGTGGTGGACGGTCGAGATGTTCCCGGTTTTGTGTGCCACGCGGGCCGCCTTCGGCAGGCCGGCCGGGATGCCGCCGCGGTACTGCTGGTCGAGCATGATATTCAGCATCTCGTCGCAGGCGGACTGTGAATAGGCCTTTCCGTCGGCGATCAGCCGCAGCATCTTCAGGAGGCCGTTGGCTGTGACCTCATTGTTGAGGCCCGCGTCGAACGCCGCCTGATCCTCGACGCCGCGGAGGATCTTGATCCCGTCGATCTCCAGCTCGTCGAGCGCGTGCTGGATCGTCGGAATGCCGATGACGTCGACCAGAAGGTTCGTGGCCAGGTTGCTCGACCTGGTGATCATCCAGTAGGCGAGCTCGCGCACGGCGAGGGTCTTGCCGAGATGGCCATACACGTCGGGGTCGGCGTCTCGGCCGAGGTCGAGCATGAACGGCTCCTGGTTCACGATGCTGGTGAAGCGGTTCCGGACGTGTACCGGCGCCTCGAGCGAGATCTCCCCCCGATCGACCTGCCGGAAGACACCGAGAAGCACGGCCAGCTTCATGGTCGACGCGGCGTGGAAATAGTGATCGGCGTTGTAGGACCACTGGATCGTCGACTCGGCGTCGTAGAAGGAAATGCCGAGGTCCATGAGGCCGTGATCCTGCCGGATCTTCAGCACATTTCGATAGAGCGATACCTCTGCCGCGGCGACGGAATCCTTCGGCGGCGCGACCGGAAGCTTCTCAGCTGCAACTGCCTTACCCATTGGATCGCATGTTAACAGTGCGGCGGCACTCATCAGCGGCCGGCCGCGCGGAGCCAGCGGCCGGTCCGCTCGATCCCGGTGCCGATTTGTTCGAGACTGGCGGCGTAGGAGATCCGGACGAAGCCCTCTCCCGCCGCGCCGAACGCGACGCCCGGAATCACCAGCACCGCCGCATCGGTGGCGAGCGTCTTCGCGAACATTTCGGTGTCACGCGTCGGCACCGGCACGAAGGTGTAAAAGGCCCCCGCCGGCGGCGGGACCGCGGCCCCCAGCTCGTGCTCGATCGCGTGCAGCGCAGCGTCGCGCTGACGGCGGAACTGCTCGCGCAGCCGTATCAGCCATCCGGTATTCCACTCCGCCGCGGTGAAGACGGACTCGGTCAGCGCCTGCGAGAAGACCGACGCGCAGGTGGCGATGTACTGATGCGCGGCGATGACCGGCTTCAGCAGATCGGCGCGCGCCAGCAGCCACCCCAGGCGCAACCCGGTCATGCCGTGGCTCTTCGACATGCCGGAGGTCACGATCACGTTCGGGCTCATCCCGATCATCGTGGGGGGCTCTTCCTCGTACCAGATCTCGCGATAGATCTCGTCGAAGACGACGAGGCAGTCGTGCTCGTCCGCGAGCGCAGCGATGGCGCGCAGCGCCGGCTCGTCCACGACCGCCCCCAGGGGGTTCGACGGCGAGTTCACGATGATGAGCTTCGTCTTCTTCGTGATGGCCCGTTCCAGCGCCGCCAAGTCGATGTTCCATGACGGCGGCTCGAGGTCGTAGGTGACGACTTTGGCGCCGGTGATGCGGGCCATGGTGCCGTAGGAGAGAAATCCAGGGTTGGGGATGAGGACTTCGTCGCCGCGCTCGACCCAGGCCTGGAAGACCGCGAACAGCGCTTCCTGCACGCCGGCCGTGACGCAGACTTCGGTGGCCGGGTCGAAGGGAGTGCCTTCGGCGAGTATCTTCCGCAGCGAAAGGAAGCCGGCGTTCGGCGAGTAGCGCCACGGCGCTTCGGCGGCGCGGCGTGCCATGGCCAGGAACGTCTCGTCGGGGCGGAGGTTCGGCTCGCCGATGCCGAGGTTGACCGAGAGCGGCGTGGCCAGCGCGTTGATCTGACGAATGAGCGACAGCTCGATGCCGTCGAGTCGCGAGGCCGGGCGCACGCGCGGAGTTTAGCGCGTTGGCGTCTCCGCCGGGGGTTCATGCTGAGCGAAGCGAAGCATCAGTCCTGGCATCACCGCTTCACGCGCCGCGCGCCGGGGTTCATGCTGAGCGAAGCGAAGCATCAGTCCTGGCATGACCGCTTCACGCGCCGCGCAGGAGGGCATATGGCGTCTCCGCGTACGCTGGGCCAGACTGATCCTTCGTCGCTTCGCTCCTCAGGATGACGAAGGGGAGCTACCGCAGCGCCTCTTCCAGGGCGGTCCCGCTGTCGGTCTTCTCGTCGCGGTACTTGACGATCATCGGCGTGGCCATGTGCAGCTCGTGCTGCTGCGCGAAGTCGCCCTTCATCCGCCGCGAGCCGGGGATCACCACCGCGCCGAAGGGGATCTCCAGCGGCCGTTCCGCCGTGCGGCGGTAGATCTGCTGCCGGATGACGTCGTACACCGGCGTCGAGGCGGTGATCACGACGCCCGCGCCGATGACGGCCCGCGACCGGACCACGGTCCCCTCGTAGATGCCGCAGTTCCCGCCGACGATCACGTCGTCCTCGATGATGACCGGGAGGTTGCCGATCGGCTCGAGCACGCCGCCGATCTGCGCACCGGCCGAGAGGTGAACGCGCTTGCCGATCTGGGCGCAGGAACCGACCAGGGCGTGGGAGTCGATCATCGTTTCCTCATCGACGTAAGCCCCGACGTTCACGTACGCCGGCGGCATCATCACCACACCCTTGCCGACGAACGCTCCGCGGCGGATCGAGGAGCCGCCGGGAACGATCCGGATGGCGTCCTGCACCTTGAAGCGCCGAGCCGGGAGGGTGTCCTTGTCGATGAACGACAGCGCCCCCGACGCGAACTCCGCCAGGACGCCGAAGCGGAAGGCCGCCAGAATCCCTTCCTTCACCCACGCCTGCGCGTGCCAGGCGCCGATGTCGTCGCGCACCGCGGAGCGGACGGCCCCCTTCTCCAGCTCGGCCAGAAAGAGACCGATGGTCTTGACCGCTTCCATCCGGTCGGTGGTGTTTTTGAGGGCGGCGACTCGTTCTTCGATCGTCATGGCTTCAGCAGGCGGCACTCCTCGAGGATGGCCTTCATTCTCTTCCGGCTGGCCTCTGTCATCGGGGCCAGCGGTGGCCGCACCGTATCACTGTCGAGGACGCCCATCATCGCCAGCGCCGCCTTGGCCGGGCCGGGGTTCGACTCGATGAAGTTCCCGAAGAGGAGCGGGAGAAGGCGGTTGTGGATCGCCACGTCGCGGCGCTCGACCATCTCGCTCATCAGCCGCGGCACCTCGTTGCTGGCGACGGAGATCACACCGTCGGCGCCCGCGGCCATCAGCGGCAGCGTCCAGGCGTCCTCGCCGCTGAGCACCGCGAACCCTTCCCGCCGCTCGCGGAGGATCGTCAGGATCTGCTCCATGTTGGCCGACGCTTCCTTCACGCCGGCGATGTTCGGGATCTCGCGCGCCAGCGCGAGCGTCGTCTCCGCCGTCATGTTCAGCCCCGTGCGGCTGGGGACGTTGTAGAGAATCATCGGGAAGCCGGACTTTCTCTTGTCCACCGCCTCGGCCTGCGCTCCGAAGTGGCGGCGCAGTCCATCGGTGGTCGGCTTGTTGTAGTAGGGGGTCACGGTGAGGATGCCGTCGGCGCCGAGGTCGACGGCCATCGCCGCCAGCTCGACGGCGTGCGGCGTCGAGTTTCCACCGGCTCCGGCCAGAACGGGCACCCGTCCCTTCGCGGTCTGCACGGTGATCTCGACGACGCGGCGGTGCTCGCCGTGCTGCAGTGTCGGGTTCTCCCCCGTCGTGCCGCACGGCACCAGGAAGTGAATCCCCTCGGTGATCTGCCACTCGACGAAACGGCGGAGGCCTTCTTCGTCGAGCGATCCATCGCGTTTGAACGGCGTCACGAGCGCCGTACCGACTCCTCGAAATTTCATGACATCACCAGCTCATCGAATGCGATGAGACCCTTGCGTCCTCGAATCATCTCCGCGGCCAGCACCGCGCCGCGCGCGAATCCCTCCCGCCCGCGCGCGCGATGGGAGATCTCGACCAGATCGTCGGGGGAGTCGAAGAAGAGTGTGTGCAGGCCGAACTCGCTGCCGACGCGCGTGGCGGCGATCGGCGGATCCAGCTTTCCTCCACTCGCGCGCTTCACCTCCTCGGCGATCCGCAGGGCCGTGCCGCTCGGTGCATCCTTCTTCTGCGCGTGGTGCCGCTCTTCCATCGCTGCCGCGTAATGCGGGAATCGTGCGAAGAGCTCGCCGGCGCGGCGGGCCAGGGCGAAGGTGATGTTGGCCCCCGGCGAGAAGTTCGAGGCGTAGACGACGCCGATTCCGGCCCGTTCGATTTTCGACCGCACCTCGCCGATCCGGTCGTTCCAGCCTGTCGTGCCGATGACGAGCGGGATGCGGTGCCCGCAGCAGATGTCGAGCGCGCGATCGAGCGCCGCCGCCTGCGAGAAATCGATCATCACCTCGGCGCCGTTCAGCTCCGGCTCGCGCGCGCTGTCGTAGATCGCGGCGATCTCGTGTCCGCGCTCTTTCGACACCGCCTCGATGGCGCGCCCCATCTTCCCGTAGCCGTGCAGCGCCAGCTTCACCCGGCGGCCTCCACGGGCGTTTCGAACAGGACCGCGTGGATCGACTTCACGGCGCGGTCGGCGTCTTTCTCGCTGACGACGATGGAGAGGTTGAGACCGGACGTGCCGAGGGCGAACATCGACATCGGCACACCGCGCAGCGCCTCGAAGATGCGCGCTCCCACCTCCGAATCGCGCATCAGGTTGCGTCCAACGATGGCCACGATGCACTGGTTGTCGAGCACGTCGACGCTGGCCACGGGCGCCAGTCCCTCCACGAGCTGCGCCAGGTTGTGGCGGTCGTCGATGGTCACCGACACCGAGACTTCCGAGGTCGTGATCAGATCGACGGAGACCTCGAGCTGCTCGAAGATGGCAAAGAGCCGCGCCAGGAATCCGTAGGCGCCGAGCATCTTGCTCGACGTCATGTGGAGGACGGTCACGCCTTTCTTCACGGCGATGGCGCGGGGCCCGCTGTCGCGCGAGTCGCCTTCGCGCGTCACGAGCGTGCCGGCGCTGGCCACGTTGAGCGTGTTGAGCACGCGGACGGGGACGTTGCGCTCGACGGCCGGCGCGATCGTCCTGGGATGGAGAACCTTCGCGCCGAACCACGCCAGCTCCGCCGCTTCGAGGTAGGAGATCTTCTCGATCACGCGCGCCGCCGGAATCAGCCGCGGGTCGCAGGTCATCATGCCGTCGACGTCGGTCCAGATCTGGATCTCTTCCGCGCCGAGGGCCGCGCCGACGATGGCCGCGCTGTAGTCGGAGCCGCCGCGGCCGAGCGTGGTCGTCGCGCCGTCGCGCGTCCGGCCGATGAAGCCCCCCATGACCGGGATCAGATTCCGCTCGAGAAGCGGCAGCAGCACGCGCTGCGCGGCCTGGCGTGTCTCGTCCATCAGCGGGCTCGCTTCGCCGAAGCGGTTGTCGGTGACGACGACCTCCTCCGAGTGCACGTGCTCGCCCGGAACGGCGTGCATCATCATCGAATAGGCGAAGAGGACCGAGGAGAGCTTCTCACCGATGGAGGCGACCTTGTCCTTCGCCCGCAGCGTCACCTCGCCGAGGAGGGTGATGCCGCGAAGGATGGTGTGGACCTGTTCGATCTGCTTGTCGAGCTGCCTGGTGAACGCCTCGAAGAAGTCGAGCTTCTGCTGCACGAGCTGCACCGCCACGTCCTCGTGGCGCTGGCGGATGGCGGCGATGATCTGATCGACCCTGTCGCCGTCGCCCTGCCTGGCCGCCTCGATGGCCGCGACCAGCTCGTTCGTCACGCCGGCCAGCGCGGAGACGACGACGATCGGCTTCCGCTCCCGACG
>DATLFC010000070.1:0-5326 GCA_035525015.1 Thermoanaerobaculia bacterium
TGCGCGACGAGGCCGCCCATGTCGAAGGCGTCGCTGACGACGAGGCCGTCGAATCCCATCTCGCCGCGGAGGAGATCGATGATGACCGGCTTCGACAGCGTGGCCGGGACGGTCCCTCCCTGCGTCGTCTCGTGCCGGGGCGTGGCGTACGGATTCTCGCGCTCCGCGTCGGCGCCCGCGCGCATCGAGGCGGGGGTGGCATCGAGCGCCGGCACCGCAAGATGTCCGATCATGATCGAGGCGACGTCCGCTTCGATCGCCGCGCGGAACGGCACGAGCTCGACGCGCTCGAGCCGGGCGCGGTCGACGTCGAGCACAGGCAGCGAGCGATGTGAATCGACGTGCGTGTCGCCATGCCCCGGAAAATGCTTGGCCGTAGCCAGCACCCCCTCGCTCTGAACGCCTCGAATGAATGCGGCGACGAACTTTGCCACCTCGTGCGGATCCTCGCCGAAGCTCCGCGTGTTGATCACCGGGTTGTCGGCGTTGACGTTCACGTCGGCGACGGGAGCGAAGATGTGGTTGATCCCGACGACCTTCGCCTCTCTCGCCGTGATCCTCCCGAGATCCTCGGCCAGCGACGGATCGCCGGTCGCGGCGACGGCCATGGCGCTCGGCCAGAACGTCGTGTCGAGGAAGCGCATCCCGATCCCCGCCTCGAGATCGGCGCTGATGAGCAGCGGCACGCGCGCGGCCTCCTGCAGCTGCCGCGTCAGGAACGCGGCGTCGTGGACGCTGGAGAGGAACCAGGTGATGCCGCCGACCTTGTTGTCGCGCACCTGGTGCATCAGATCGCGGTAGCGCCAGCCCGATTCGTTCGTGTAGTGGGCGTGGCCGGCGCCGGCGAACATCTGGCCGATCTTTTCGTCGAGGGTGAGCTCTTCGATTCTTGGCATGCTTGTCCTGTCGGGAACGGTCGCGCAGGAAAAGGCGAGTGTCATTCCGAGCGTAGCGAGGAATCCGGGCGGGCGGAAGGCACGAGGCATGGTCATTCCGCCGCCGCCCGCCCAGATTCCTCCCCCTCGCGTCCGCTCGGGGTCGGAATGACAAGGCCCACCAGCAGCGTGGTCATGCTGCCGATCAGCGTGTACCACGGCCAGGCGATCCTGGTTCCGAAGGCGATGAAGGAGATGACGATGAGACCGGCCACCATGCCGCTGAACGCGGCGGCGCGCGAGGCCCGCTCGCGCATCCAGCCGAGGAGAAAAACGCCGAGGATGGGGCCATTGATGAGCGAGGCGATGGCGAGCACGATGCCGAGCGCGGAGCGCGCGGTGTGCTGCATCGCCACGCCGACGCCGATCTGCACGATTCCGGCGATGACGATCACGATCTTCGAGACATTCAGGTAATGCCGGTCGGGGCGGCCGCTCCGGAGCGGCCGGTACAGATCGGCGATCACCGTCGAGGCGATCGCGCTGAGCGATGACGACATCGCCGCGGCGAAGATCGCCGCCACGACCAGCCCGGAGAGGCCGATGGGGAGGTGGTTCGTGATGAAGTCGGCGAAGACCTGATCGGGGGCAGCGAAGGGGGCGGCCGGCGCCAGCGGCCCGTACGCAGCGAGGCGATCGGGGCGGTAGAAGGCGAACAGCAGGACGCCGATGAAGAGGAAGCCGATGAACTGGAAGAGGACCACGACGCCCGACGCGAGCAGGGCCTTCGAGGCGCTGCGCGGCCGGTCGGTGCAGAGATAGCGCTGCACCATGAACTGATCGGTTCCGTGCGTGCTCATCGTCAGGAACGCGCCGCCGACGACGCCCGACCAGAAGGTAAACGTCCGGGTCATGTCGAATGAGAAATCGAGGAAGCGGAACTTCTCGAACTGCTGCCCCAGGTCGAACGCCGCGGCCACGCCGCCCGGAATCTGCCCGGCCAGGATCACCGCCGCCGCGATCGCGCCGCCGATGTAGATGAAGAGCTGCACGACTTCGATCCAGACGATGGCCTCGATGCCGCCGATGAGCGTGAAGACGATCATGATCACGCCGATGGCGATGATCGATCCGCTCACCGCCCCCCCCTCGGCCCACCCCAGGCTCCGGAAAACGGCGGCCAGAACGAAGCCGGTCAGGAGAAGGCGAATCCCATCGGCGGCGGTCCGCATCACGACGAAGAGCGAGGCGGCGAGCGATTTCACCGCCCCGCCGAAGCGGTCCTGCAGCAGTTCGTAAACCGTGACCAGCTCACGCCGGAAGTAGCGCGGCATGAAGAAGATCGAGATCACCACCCGCGCGGCGAGGTAGCCGAAGACGATCTGCAGGAAGCGGAAGTCGCCCCCCGCCGCGTAGGCGATGCCGGGGACGGAGATGAACGTGACGGTGGAGGTCTCCGTCGCCACGATGGAGGCGGAGATGGCCCACCACGGAACCTCGTGGCCGCCGAGGAAGTAGCGGGTGGTGGAGAGCTGGCGGCGCCCGAAGTAGAAGCCGGCGCCGACGACGGCGAGTAGGTACGCGACGATGATCGCCAGATCGACGGCGTGCAAGTGGCCGTAGTTTATCCCGAGCCGAAGGCGGGGGATCAAGGGATCAACTGACGATACACTGCAACTCATGATTGTCTGGATCCATGGATTCCCACTCTCCTCCGCCGTGTTTGCGAAGCAGCCTCCGGGGTTTGCGCCCGATCTCGCCGGCTTCGGGTCGGCGCCGGCGCCGGCCGGCCAGTATTCGATGGACGACTATGCACGCGACATCCTGGCGGCGATGGACGCGCAGGGGATCGACCGCGCCGTCGTGGCCGGGCTCTCGATGGGGGGCTACGTCTGCTTCGCCATCGCGCGGCTGGCGCCGGAGCGGATCCGCGGGCTGATCCTGATCGACACACGCGAGACGCCCGACGACGCCGACGGAAAGAAGGGGCGCTTCGACATGATCCTGAAGGTGAAAGAACAGGGTGTGCCGGTGGTGGTGGAGTCGATGCTGCCGAAGATGCTGACTTCCGAGGCACCGCGGGAGCTGGTCGACGAAGCGCAGCGCATCATGATCACCAGCAGTCCCCTCGGCGTGATCACCGCGCTGCGAGCGATGGCCGACCGCCCCGACTCGACGGAGACGCTGCGAGGGCTCGACGTCCCGGCGCTCGCCGTGGCCGGCGATCACGACACGATCACCCCGCCGTCCGACGCGGAACGGATGGCGAAGCTGCTTCCGAACGGGACGGCGGTGACGATCCGCGGCGCTGCCCATCTGTCGAACCTCGAGCAGCCCGAGCAGTTCAATGAAGCCGTCGAATCGTTTCTGAAGCGCAACGGACTGTGACGCTCACCGTGTCATGCTGAGCGAAGCGAAGCATCCCCTTCGGCGGGGGATCCTTCGCTTCGCTCAGGATGACACGCGAACGACCGCTGCTCGAAGAAGGCGAGTTCCCGCGCGTCGCGCTCGGCTTCGCGGCGTTTTTTCTGCTGCTCTGCAGCTACTACATCCTCCGCCCGGTGCGCGACGAGATGGGAGTGCAGACGGGGGCGTCGCGGATGCAGTGGCTCTTCACCGGGACGTTCATCGCCACGCTGCTGGTGGTGCCGGTGTTCGGCTGGGTGGTCAGGCAGGTGCCGCGGCGGCTCCTGCTGCCGGTGGTCTACGGCTTCTTCGTCGCGAACCTGCTGGTCTTCTACGGCATTTTCATGGCCGGGATCACGCGGGTGACGGCGGCGACGTTCTTCATCTGGCTGAGCGTCTTCAATCTCTTCGTGGTGTCGCTGTTCTGGAGCAACGTCAGCGACGTTTTCAACACCGAGCAGGCCAAGCGTGTCTACGGCTACATCACCGCGGGAGGGTCGGCCGGGGCGCTGACCGGTCCGGCCATGACGGCCGTCCTGGCGCAGCATCTCAGCACGTCGATGCTGCTGGCGCTGTCGGCGGTGCTGCTGGCCGGGGCGGGGATCTGCACGATCGCCATGCGGCGCGGTGTTGCCGGCGCGGCGCCTGATACGCGGCCGATCGGCGGGTCGATCCTGGCCGGCGTGCGCCTGGCGTGGCAGGTCATCAGCCTGCGCGGCATCGCGCTGCTCATCATCTGCTACACCGCGGTCTCGACCGTGCTCTACGTCGAGCAGGCGGCGGCGGTGGGGCGGACGTTCTCCGACTCCGGCGAGCGGACGGCGTTCTTCGCGACGATCGATCTCACGACGAACTGCCTGGCGCTGCTCACGCAGATGGTGCTCACGCGGCGGGTGATCCAGAACTTCGGCTTGCGTGTGACGCTCTCGCTCGTGCCGATGCTCGTCACGTTCGGGCTCTTCTTCGCGGGGGCGTGGCGGACTGCCTTCGTGCTGGCGCTCGTACAGATCGTGCATCGCGCGGGCGACTTCTCGCTGATGCGCCCCGGCCGCGAGACGATCTACACGACCGTCGACGCGGAGAGCCGCTACAAGGCGAAGAACTTCATCGACACGACCGTCTATCGCGCCAACGACGCCTTCGCGTCATGGCTCGTCGCGGCGATCCGCGCCGCCGGCCTCAGCTCGATATTCCTGTTCGGGATCCCGGCGGCGGTGGTCTGGTTCTTCACCGGTTACAAAGTGGGGAAACGACATGACAGAAATGAACCGGCGTGAGGCGGTGCGGCTCCTGGCGGTCGCGGCATTGGGATGCAGGGCGGAAAGGGCTCAGGGCTCAGGGCTCAGGGCTCAGATGAAGGAGACGATCCCGCCGATCGGACTGGGAACGTGGCAGACGTTTGATGTCGGGCCGTCCGCGGCGGAGCGGAAGCCGCTCGAGGAGGTGCTGCAGGCCTTCGTCGAGCTGGGGGGACGTCTCGTCGACTCGTCGCCGATGTACGGGCGATCCGAGGAGGTCGTCGGCGACATTGCCGCGAAGCTGGGGGTGCATCCGAAGCTCTTCATGGCCACGAAAGTCTGGACGCGCGGGAAGCAGGCCGGCATCGAGCAGATGGAAGAGTCGATGCGGAAGCTCCGCGTCGAGACGATGGACCTGATGCAGGTGCACAACCTGCTCGACGTCGATGCGCATCTCGACACGCTCGAGGAGTGGAAGAAGGAAGGACGGATCCGCTACAGCGGCATCACGCACTACACGGCCGGCGCGCACGACGAGGTGGCCCGCGTCATGGAGCGGCGCCCGGTCGACTTCATCCAGATCAACTACTCGGTCAGCGAACGGGAGGCGGAGCGCCGGCTGCTGCCGCTCGCAAAAGAGCGCGGCGTGGCTGTGATCGCCAACCGCCCCTTCGCCAGCGGCGGCCTGTTCCGGCGGCTGCGCGAAAGACCGCTTCCCGGCTGGGCCGCCGAGATCGACTGCGCGACCTGGGCGCAGGTGATGCTGAAATTCGTGATCTCGCACCCGGCCGTGAACGTGGCCATCCC
>DATLFC010000075.1:0-8819 GCA_035525015.1 Thermoanaerobaculia bacterium
CACTTCATCGAGCTGTGCACCCAGCGGCGCATCCCGCTCGTCTTCCTGCAGAACATTACCGGATTCATGGTCGGAAAGCAGTACGAGCGCGGCGGGATCGCCAAGGACGGTGCGAAGCTGGTGCACGCCGTCGCCAACGCCACCGTTCCGAAGTTCACGGTGATCATCGGCGGCTCCTTCGGTGCCGGGAACTACGGCATGTGCGGGCGCGCCTACTCCCCGCGGTTTCTCTGGATGTGGCCGAACGCGCGCATCTCCGTCATGGGTGCCGAGCAGGCCGCCGGCGTGTTGACGACCGTGAAGCGCGATCAACTGGCGCGCGACGGGAAAACCCTCTCGGCGGAGGAGGAGCGTGCCATCGCCGACCCGGTCCTGCAGAAGTATGAGACGGAGGGGAGTCCCTACTACAGCACCGCGCGCCTGTGGGACGACGGCGTCATCGATCCCGCTGAGACACGCATCTACCTCGGGCTCGGGCTGTCGGTCGCCTGCAACGCGCCGATCGAGCCGCCGCGGTTTGGTGTGTTTCGGATGTGAGGATCTCTCACATGCTGTTCACGACGGTCTCGGTCAGCGTATCGTCACCGTACCACCGGCGATGAAACTGCAGCAGCGCGTCGCGGTTGGCGTTGACGTCCTGGTCGTTGATGCCCGGCTTTCGGAACAGCTTCGGAAATTCGTACAGCACGTACTCGAAGTTGCGTTTCGCGTACTCCTCTCCGAGCCGTGCGAAATCGTCGCCGGAGATCGAGAACTTCGTGGAGCCGCGGTACGCCAGCTCGACCCGTGAGTAGCGCTTGTCGCGCATCTTCTTCGCGAACTCGAGGAACGCGGTGTGGACGTCGATGGGCGTCTGGCGGAAGCTGAGCTCTTTCAGATCGTAAACGACGACGCCCGGCACGACATAGTAGTTGTAGTGCGCCGATACCCGCATCCCGTGGAACGCGTTATTGCTGGCGATCACATCGTTGACCGGCCGCTGGAGCAGCACGACGTTGGCGGTGTAGCCGATGAGCGCCGCGATCAGCGGTGTGCCGACGAACACGAGCCGTTTCGTCCGGAGCGCCGGAATCGGCAGCGACACCCGCTCCAGGTAGAACTGGCTCTTCAGGAATCTTCGAAACCCTCCGCGGCGCCGCTGTTGCTTCGACGCCGGCGGCTCCACGGGGATCGCGTAATAGACGATGGAGAGCAGCAGTCCGGCGGCGATCGATACGATCCCCACCGGCCGGAAGACGAGCAGCGCGCCGAGGCCGAAGAGATAGGCCACCCAGCTGGAGTAGTTCACACGGCTGCGGATGCGACGGGCCCGGTCGCGGTAATAGTCGTCGTTGACGATCTCGGAGCAGTGAAGGCAGCGGATGGCACTCTTCTCGATCTGGCCACCGCAGAAGCGGCAGGTGTCGACCTCGTGGTCGGCCGCGCGGCGTTTCTGGCCGGCGTAATCCTCGGCGCGCCGCTTGGGGGCCGGCGCCGCGTTCAGGAGGATGAGGCCGCAGCCCGCGCATACGGCCGCGCCCGCTTCATTCAGCCCATGGCACTCCGGGCATCTCATGGCCGTTATTTGTGCAAACGGACGGCCATGTCCCCCTCACCGCCGGCGCCCGAATCGCCTCTCGATGTTGAATCCGAGCTGGATGTCTCCCTGACGGAGCGGCGCCCCCTGGTAGGTCGAGCTGACGTACTGGTCGGCCGTGGTGGCGTTGTTGTTCGTCAGCAGGATCTCGAAGTAGTGCCCGCCCAGGGCCCGTTTGATGCCGACGGCCCACCCGATGTCGCTCTCGACGTCGTCGGGAAGATCGCCGTTCGGCGGCACCAGCTCCACGATCAGACTGGTCGCCGGCCGGACCATGAACGAGATGCCGATCGGGACGTTGAAGGCCTCCTCGAAGAGAGCGCCGGAGGTCGTGCCGCTCAGTCCGCGCCCCGCGTCGGTCGCAAATGTCGGGAGTGCGTAGATGGCGAACCGGCGGCCGAACTGTCGCGAGAGGATGGCTTGGGCGAACCAGGAGAGGCGATCGTCGATGTCGCGCTCGGTCCGCCAGGCGGCCCCCCCGCGGAGCGCGGCGCTGACCGGAATGGCCGGCGCCTGCTGCAGCGCGAGGTATTTCCCGGACATCTCCAGCGTGTCGAGAATGTTGCTCCGCTGGATCGACAACTGGACGTCGCGCCGCGGAACGTACGAGAGTCCCATCGTCACATTCGCGCCGCCGTCGAGCCCGAAAAGATTGTGAATCGCTTCCCCTTCGTCGATCGACTGGTTGAAACGGTGCGCGAAGCGGACCTCCCACGTTCCCCGATCCGGCATGTGTGAGGTCGGCAGTGACAGAAGAATGTCGCCGAGCGGCAGAGGAGCCGCCGGTGTGTACTGGTCCTGCGCCGCGGCGAGCGGCGCGATCAGCAGGAGGATTGCGATCGTCGTTCTAGTCATTCGGAGCTCCACGCCGGATCCAGTCGCGGATGAGCGCCAGCCACGGTTCGGTCAGGTACGGCCCACCCGACGGCATACGCTCCCCGGTGATGCCGGCGCCGGTCAGCTTCCGGTAGAGGTACGAATTGGGAAAATCGCCCGGCTCGACCCGCCGCAGCGACGGCATCTGTTCGCTCGGCACGCCGACGACCTGACTGTGGGCCAGACCGGGGAGGAGCCGGAGGTTCTGCTGACGTCCGATGGCGTCGTGACATCCGACGGCCGTGCAGCTCTGGCTGAAGATCTCGTTCTGCACGCGTGTGAAGGTCGCGGATGGATCGACCGGTGGGATGCCGCTGCCAGGGTCGGTGAGCTCGGCGAGGTTGCCGCAGCCAGAAGTGGTGAGAAGCAGTGATAATCCAAGCGCCACCTTGCGCATTGTGTGTAGAGTACCACGCAACAATGCGATAATCGCTTTACAGCGCGACACGATGGGGGCGGGTCAACCTCATCGGACTGCGTTTTCCAGAGAGGGGATTGCGGCGTACATGGAGACGCTGACACTGCTGCACTCGGACACTTTCCCCATCGGACAGTACGCCGAGGCGCTGCTCCGTGAGGCGATTGCACCACGGCTGTTCGGGAACCTGCAGCAGATCTCTCCCGCCGACGCCAGCGCGCTGCGGGTCCTGCTCGTCGACCGGGGGACCACCGGAACGGCGAGGCTCCCGCTCGACAGCCGGACCGCGATCGTCGGCGTCGGTCTCGACGAGCAGCCGCGCTGGCTGACCGACGACAATGTTTACCTCCACCTTCCCGAGAACCCGTCGTCGCCAATCCTGCTGAGCGCCGTGAAGCGGGCCTACCAGTTCCTCTACCAGAAGATGCGCGCCGACCAGCTCGAGAAACAGCTGAGCGACCGGACGAAGGAACTGCAGAAGGTGAGCGAGGTCGGCATCGCGCTGGCGACCATCCGCGTGCATCCCGTCCTGCTGGCCATGATCCTGGGCAAGGCCCGTGAGCTGGCCCGGGCCGACGCCGGCTCGCTCTACCTCCTCGACGAGATCGAAGGGGAAGGTCGCGTGCTGCGATGGAAGCTGGCGCAGAACGATTCGATCGACGTGTCGTTCGAAGAGAAGGTCCTTCCCATCACGCGGCGGAGCCTGGCCGGCTACGTGGCCATGACGGGCGAGACGCTGACGATCGACGACGCGTACAACCTTCCGCCGGACGCTGAGTACTCGATCAATGCCTCGTTCGACGAGGAGAACGGCTATCTCACGCGGTCGCTGCTGGTGCTGCCGATGAGCAATCACGCCGGCGACATCATCGGCGTGCTGCAGCTGATCAACCGCAAGCGTGCCGGCGCGCCGGCCCGGCTGACCGCGGCCACGGTGCCGGACGAGGTCATCCCGTTCGATCAGGAGACGGTGGAGCTGATGCGGGCCCTGTCCGGACAGGCGGCCGTGGCCGTGGAGAACAACCTCCTCTACGAATCGATCGAGCGGCTGTTCGAGGGGTTCGTCACCGCCGCGGTCACGGCGATCGAACAGCGCGATCCGACGACATCGGGTCACTCGTTCCGCGTGGCCGAGCTGACGGTGGAGCTGGCCAGGGTCGTCGACCGCTTCGATGACGGCGAGTACCGCTTCATCAACTTCACGAGCGAGCAGTTCCGCGAGATCCGCTATGCGTCGCTTCTTCATGATTTCGGCAAGGTCGGTGTCCGCGAGCAGATTCTGGTCAAGGAGAAGAAGCTCTATCCGATGCAGCTCGAGACGATCCGGTCCCGCTTCGAGTTCGTGATGAAAAGTGTGGAGAACGAGGCCGGCAAACGGAAGATCGACCACCTCCTGAAGTTCGGCCGCGACGGGTTCGACGAGCTCTGCGCCCGGCTCGACGCCGAGACGCGCGAGGAGATCGAGCGCCTGCAGCGGGACTTCGCCGCCGTGGCGCAGTCGAATGAGCCGACCGTTCTGCCGGAAGGGGAGTTCCAGCACCTGCAGGATCTGGCGGTGCAGCACTTTCAGGACATCCGCGGCGAGAAGCGGCGGCTGCTCGATCCCGAGGAGGCCCGCATCCTCTCGATCCGGAAAGGCAACCTCGACGCGACCGAGCGCGGCGAGATCGAGAGTCACGTCACACACACGTTCAACTTCCTGCAGAAGATCCCCTGGACGAAGGATCTGATCAGCGTTCCGACCATCGCCTTCGCACACCACGAGAAGCTGAACGGCCGCGGATATCCGCGAAAGCTGACCGCGGCGGAGATCCCCATTCAGTCCCGGATGATGACCGTGTCCGACATCTACGACGCGCTCACGTCGAACGACCGGCCGTACAAGCGCGCCGTGTCGACCGAGCGTGCGCTCGACATCCTGAAGATGGAAGTCAACGACGGCCTGCTCGATTCGTCGCTCGTCGACGTCTTCGTCGAGGCGAAGGTCTACCAGCGCGGCGTGCTGCGCGTCTGATCAGAGCTCGTCGAGCAGCGCCTGACAGAACCGGCGACGGCTCTCGAACCTCCGCTCGAGCAGCGGGCGCGCCCCCTCCGGAATCCACTCCGGAATCCACGCCTCAGCGAGCGCTTCCCGCACCACATCCGTCAGCGTCCCGCCTTCGCGGCGCGCCGCCGCGAACCGCTGGGCGAGGCCGCGCACCCCGGCACGATCGATCAGGAGCGCCGCGGCGAGAACGCGCTCCATCTCGCTTCCAGGAGCGTCGAGCCGGCTGATCGAGGCCGCCGTGCGCCGCAGCTCTTCTTCCGTCAGTCCGGTGGCGAGCGCGGTCCGGGAGATGTTGCCGACTTTCTCCAGCCATTTGCCGAGACCGTGGAAGAGCAGCAGCAGCTCAAAGTCGCGCTCCCCGGCGGCCGTGACGGGGCGGTGGAGGCCGCGAGCGATCCGCGCCACACGCTCGACGTCGTCGAGGCGGGAGGCGCCGTCGAGGTCGAGGTAGAGCGGCCGGACGAAGGAAAGGAGCGCGTGCTGGAGATCGCGGTTCATCGGCAAAAATGAAGCGCCAGTGCGAACACACCGGCGCTCCAACGATATCGCGATCGGCGGCAGGTACGGGGACAGGGTAAGAACTATTTCTTCAGCGTGCGGAGGTACTTCACGACGGACCTGGCGTCGTCGGCACTGGCGACTTTGGATTTGTGGATGGCGTGCGTGGTCAGGTACTGGACCAGCGCGTCGTCAGTCTTGTCCTGGGTTTTGGCGCTGGTCAGGTCGGCCTTCGCGCTCTTCTTCCCGTCAGCGCCGTGGCAGGAGAGGCATTTCGCCTTGTAGAGAGCCTCGTCGCCAAAGGCAGCCAGCGGCACGAGCAGCAGGCTCAGCGCCACGATCATTGCGGTCTTTTTCATCGGTGGATCCTCCGGTCTGTAAGTGTCGCCCCCCGCTGCGTGTGGGCCTGTGATGATCGCCACCCATGCTGCGTGATCGCGAAAACCTTCCACGCCGTGCCGCGTAAAACGGACCATGAGGAGAATTTCGATGAAGCTGACCTCGCTTGCCGTCATCACCGTTCTGATGGCTGCCCCTGCCGCGTTTGCCGACTGTGACCAGACGGCGCCGCACCGCCTGACGGCCAACCTCGACGGCGCCAGCCGGATCACGATCATCGGCCGAGCCGGCAGTCTGCGAGTCGAGGGCGCGAACCAGGGAGTCGCCACCGCCAGAGGCACGGCCTGCGCCTCCGACCGCGATTTTCTCGACCGGATGCGGATCGAGGCGCGGCGGGATGGATCGGACGTCGTCATCGAGGCCATCATTCCGGAGAGAATGGTCTTCGGATTCCACTCGGCACGACTCGATTTCGAGGTGGTCGTCCCGGAGAACATGCCGGTGCGCGTGAAGGACGGAAGCGGGTCGGTCGAAATCCGAAACATCGCTTCGCTCGACATCACCGACGGATCGGGAGACATGGAGATCCGCGGCGTGCGCGGCGACGTCACGATCCGTGATGGATCGGGCGCGATCAAGGTGCGCGACGTCGGCGGCGACGTCGAGGTCCACGACGGATCGGGATCGATCACCATCGTCGAGGTCAGGGGAGGCGTGCGGATCGTGTCGGACGGCAGCGGCGGAATCGACATCCGCGACGTGCAGCGCGACGTCATCGTCGAGAACGACGGCTCGGGCGGAATCGACGTGAGAGACGTCCGCGGCAACTTCATCGTCGAAAGAAAGGGCAGCGGCAGAATCGATTACGACAACATCGGCGGGACGGTACGGATCCCGGCGCACAAGCGTTAGGGGCCATCATCCGCCGCTTCGCTCCTCAGCCGCGGATCGCCGCCAGCAGCCCCTCGAGATCTTCCGCGCTTTCGAAGAAGTGCCGGGGGTTCTCGGCGTGCAGCGCCTCGGCGGGCGTCCTGCCGCTGGCGACGGCGATCGTCGTGGCCTGGTGCGGGACGCCGCAGCGGACGTCGTAGATCGAGTCGCCGATGATCACGATGTCCTCGCGCTCGAAGCGGTACCCGTCGATCTTCGAGGCGCGCTCCACCGCGATCGGCGGCAGCTGCTCCCGGTCGGCCGAGTCGCTGCCGAACGCGCCGAACGGGAAATAGCGGTTCAGCCGGGGAGCGGCGAGCTTCAGGCGCGCACCCGGCTCGATGTTGCCGGTCAGGAGCGCGATCGTGATCTGCGGGATCGCGGCCAGTTGCGCGAGGAGCGTCTCGATGCCCGGCAGCGACTGCACGCGGCCGTTGGTCGTGTTCCGTTCCAGGACCGCCAGATAAGCCGTCCAGAGGTCGGGCAGCCGCTGCTCGATCTCCGCATCGCCGAATCCGCCGTCGCGCAGGACCATGAATGCGATCTGCGGATCGGTCCGTCCGGAGAAATCGTAGCGGCCGGCGTCGCCGCGGTAGCCGTAGACGCTGGCCAGCGCCGCGGCGAAGGCATCGCGGGCCGCGCCACCGTCGGTGACGAGCGTGCCGTCGATGTCGAAGAGAACGAGGCGGCGGCGCATGGGGGCCTAGTCTAAACTGCCGCGCGTGCGCCGCGCGTCGCTCCTCGTCCTTTTCCTCACCGTCTTCATCGACCTCATCGGCTTCGGGATGGTCATCCCGTTCCTCTCCTTCTACGCGCGCGAGTACGGCGCGTCGGGCGTAGTCGTCGGCGCGGTGGTCGGCATCTACTCGATCATGCAGTTCTTCTTCGCCCCGGTCTGGGGGCGGCTCTCGGATCGGATCGGACGGCGGCCGGTCATCCTGATCAGCCTGACGGCCAGCTGCGTCGGGTACCTGCTCTTCGCGGTCGCCGACAATCTCGCGATCCTGTTCGTCTCTCGGATCGTCGCCGGCGCCGGCGGCGCCAACATCGGAACGGCCCAGGCCTACATCACCGATGTGACGACGCCCGCAGAGCGCGCGCGCGGCATGGGCATCATCGGGGCCGCGTTCGGCCTCGGCTTCATCCTCGGGCCGCCGCTGAGCGGCCTCCTCTCCGCGGCCGGCTCGAGCCGCGGCCTGCATGGCAACCTCCTTCCGGGACTCGCGGCAGCGGTGCTGTCGCTCATCGCGCTGCTGCTCGCCTTCACCGTGCTCGCCGAGTCGAAGCCGCCGGGACTGCAGCCGAGGCGAGGGCTGCCGCCGCAGTTCGATCGCCGCACATGGAGGATGGTGGCGCGGGAGGGATCGCTGAACGCGCTCATGTCCGCTCTGTTTCTGACGGTGCTGTCGGTTGCCGGGATGGAGATCACGGTCACGCTGCTGGCGCGCGACCGCTTTCAATTCGAGCAGCTCGATCTCGCTTACCTGTTTCTCTTCATGGGAGTCATCGTGGGGGGGATTCAGGGGGGGCTGATCGGCCGTCTCGCGAAGGCGGTGGGGGAGAAGCGGCTGATCGTGATCGGCGCGGCCTCGTTCACGATCGCCTTCCTCGCCGTACCGAGCTTCTATCAGGTGCCGCTGCTGTACGCCGCCGCGTTGTTCGTCGCCATCGGACAGGGGTTGACGTATCCGTCGCTGACGTCGCTGGTCTCGAAGGAGGCTCCGGCGAATGAGCGCGGCACCATCCTCGGGCTGGCCACCGCTGTCGGCTCTCTGGCGCGTTTTGTCGGGCCGGTCATCGCCGGATTCCTGTACGACCTCGGCGGGCCGCAAGTGGCGTTCTACGGCGCCGCGGCCTTCACCATCCTCGCGATGCTGATCGGCCTGACCCTGCGCCAACCCGCTGACGGAGAGCCGGTCGAGACGGCGGCGACGGAGGTCGCCACAGGCGATCCCACCATTCAGTCGGGATGAGGATCGGTTACGCTGACCCGCCATGTCGATTCTGAAAGTGGCCCGCCTCGGGCATCCCGTTCTGCGACAGAAAGCAGCCGACGTCGAAGTCAAGGACATCAAGGGAGGGAAGTTCCGTCCCCTGATCGACGACATGATCGAGACGATGCACGCCTATGAAGG
>DATLFC010000085.1:0-13972 GCA_035525015.1 Thermoanaerobaculia bacterium
CGCCTGTCCAGCGCCTCGTGCAGATAGAGGACCATCACCACGCCGGTCTGCACCGCCACGCCGTAGAGGGCGATGAACCCCACCCAGACCGCGACCGACCAGTTGAAGCCGTAGATCCACATCAGATAGACGCCGCCGATCAGCGCAAAGGGAACCGACAGCATCACGAGCGACGCCTCCAGGGCCGATCGAAACGTGAAGTAGAGGATCACGAAGATGATGATGAGAACGAGCGGCACGACGAGCTGCAGTCGCTGCCGGGCGTGGATCTGGTCCTCGTACTGACCGGAGAACTGCAGCGAATATCCCGCCGGCAGCGTGAGCTGCTCGTTCAGCGCGTCGCGCGCCTCGGCCACGAACGTTCCCATGTCGCGCCCGCGCACGTTGAGCTGGACGAGCGAGCGGAGCTGTCCGTTCTCCGAATTGATCATGGCCGGGCCGGCCTCGGACGTGATCCGCGCCAGCTGTCCGAGCGGCAGCTGGATGGCTTCGGGCGCGCGCGGAATCGTGATGAGCAGGTTCTGCAGCGCCGCAACGTCGTCGCGGTAGTCGGCGAGATAACGGACCTGTACCGGATAACGGGCGCGCCCTTCCACGGTCCACGTCACGTTCGTGCCGCCGATCGCCGTCTCGATGGCATCGAGGACCACGCCCACCGGGATCCCGTAACGGGCGATTGCCTCGCGGTCGACTTCGATGTTCAGGTACTGCCCGCCGGTAATGCGTTCCGTGTAGAGATCGGCGGCACCCGGAATCGTTCGCACGATCGACTCGACGCGCAGCGCGACCGTTTCGAGCGTCCGCAGGTCGGGGCCGAAGATCTTCACGCCGAGCGTGGTCCGGATGCCGGTGTTCAGCATGTCGATGCGGTTGATGATCGGCTGGGTCCAGGCGTTCATCACGCCGGGAATCTGGAGCTGCTGGTTGAGCTCCTGGATGATGGAGTCCTTCGTGGTGCCGCGAGGCCACTCGCTTTTCGGCTTCAGCTCGATGATGGTCTCGAACATGGAGATCGGCGCGGGATCGGTGGCGGTCTCGGCACGCCCCACCTTGCCGAGGACGTAGGCCACCGCCGGATGGCCGGCGATGATGCGGTCCTGCAGCTGAATGATCCTTCGCGCCTCGGTGATGTTGATGGCCGGCAGCGTCACCGGCATGTAGAGGAGTGATCCCTCGTCCAGCGGAGGCATGAACTCGGTACCGAGGCTGAGGATCATCGGGATCGTGACGAGCAGAGCGAGGATGTTGATGGCGATCATCGTCCTGCTGTTGCGGAGCGACCAGCGGAGGAAGGGCTCGTAGGCGCGCGTGAAGAAGCGGCTGACGGGGTTCTCGTGCTCAGGCCTCATCCGGCCGCGGAGGAAGAACGTCATCAGGGCCGGCACGAGGGTGATGGCGAGTAGCGACGCGCCGATCATCGTGAAGGTCTTCGTGTAAGCGAGAGGAGAGAACAGCTTCCCCTCGCGGCCGGTGAGGAGGAAAACCGGGAGAAACGAGGCGATCATCACCAGCAGCGACCCGAAGATGGCCGGCCCGACCTGCTGCGCCGAGGCGATGATGGTGGCCACACGTTTCTGGCGCATCGCGTCACTTCCCTCGGCCAGATGCCGGTAGGCGTTCTCCACCATCACGATCGACCCGTCGACGATCTCGCCGATGGCCAGTGCCACCCCGCCGAGAGACATGATGTTCGACGTGATCCCGAAGCGGTTCATCAGGATGAAGCTGATCAGCGCCGACACCGGCAGGCCGACGAGAACGGTCACCGCCGATCCGAAGTGGAACAGAAAGACGATGACGACGAGCGACACGATCAGGCCTTCTTCGATCAACGCCTTCTTCAGCGTGGCCACGGCACGTTCGATCAGCTCCGATCGGTCGTAGGCCACGCGGATCGTGACACCCTGCGGGAGACCGCGCTCCAGCTCTTCGAGGCGCAGTTTCACGCGTTCGATCACCGCCCGGGCGTTTTCGCCGTAACGGGCCACGATGATTCCGCCGACCACCTCGCCCATGCCGTTCTCGTCGAGGAGGCCGCGGCGGATGTCGGCGCCGAGTGTGACCGTGCCTAGAGAGGAGAGGTAGATCGGTGTCCCGCCGGGGGCGTCGACGACGATCGATTCCAGATCGGCGACGTCGCGGATGTAGCCGATGCCGCGGACGATCGATTCGCTCTGGCCGATCTGGATGAGGCGTCCGCCGACGTCGTTGTTCGAACGCCGGACGGCCTCGATGACCTGCTCCAGCGACACGCCGCGCCCGGCCATCCGGATCGGGTCGAGGTTCACCTGGTACTGCTTCACGAAACCGCCGATCGACGCCACCTCCGCGACGCCGTCCACCGACTGCAGCCCCAGCTTGAGGTACCAGTCCTGAATCGAGCGGAGCTGCCCCAGATCGTGGTTTTTCGATTGAAGCGTGTACCAGAACACGTGACCGACGCCCGTTCCCTCGGGGCCGAGCCGCGGCGTGGCCCCGGCCGGAAGCAGACCGCTGATGTAGTTGAGCCGCTCCAGCACACGCGTACGTGCCCAGTAGATGTCGACGTCGTCCTTGAAAATGACGTAGACGAGCGAGAAGCCGAACATCGACTGCGCGCGCACGGCCTTCAGCTCGGGAAGCCCCTGTAGATTCGACGCGAGCGGGTAGGTGACCTGATCCTCGACGAGCTGTGGTGCCCGCCCCGGCCAGTCGACGTAGACGATGACCTGGTTGTCGGAGACGTCGGGGATGGCGTCGAGCGGCGTGCGCAGCGTGGCCAGGATCCCGGCCACGATCAGCACCGCGTACACCAGGATGACGATGAACCGGTTGCGGGCGGAGATCTCGATCAGCTTGCGGATCATCGTCAGTGCCCCTGATGTGAGGAAGCTGGTGGAGCCGCCGCAGCGCCCACCGCGGCGCCCCGCAACTGCGCCTCGGAATCGAGCAGGAATCCCCCTTCGACCACCACATTCTCGCCGCGGGACAATCCGGACTGAATGACGATCGAATCGCCGTGACGCTCGCCGATCGTCACTTCACGCGGCTGGTACGTGCCGGGGGCGGTCTCGACCCAGACGAAGCGCTTCTGGCCGCGATCGAGGACCGCGGACTTCGGAACCATGAGGTGGGCCGGGGCGGGAGGCCCGAAGATCCGCACGCTGACGTACATGTCGGGCTTGAGACGGAGGTTCGGATTGGCCAGCTCGATGCGGACACTCGCGGTGCGGGTCTCGCCAGCGAGGAACGGCTGGATGAACGAGACCGTCCCCGGGAACTCGATTCCGGGGATGGCCGGTGCCGTGATCGTCACGCCCTGGCCGATCTGGATTCCCGAAAGCTGTTGTTCGTAAATGTCGGCTTCGACCCAGACCACCGACAGGTCGGCCACCTCGAGAAGTGGTTGTCCCTGTGTGACGTACTGCTGCGGAACGACGAGCTTGTTCGTGACCACGCCGGCCACCGGCGAGGTGATCGTGGTGGCAAAGAACGGCTTCCGGGTCCGTTCGAGCTCCGCGATCTGTCCCGGCGTCATCCCGAAGAGGATCAGACGCCGCCGCGTCGATTCGACGAGGTCCTCCGACGCGCTGCGCGCGCCGGCGAATCCGGCCTGGCGCATCCGTTCCCGGTTGGCCAGGGCCAGGAGGTACTCCTGCTGCGTGGCGAAGAGGTCGGGGGAGTAGATGGCCGCGACGGCCTGCCCGCGCCGCACCGTGTCGCCGGTGAAATCGACGTACAGCCGCTCGATCCGGCCGCCGGCATAGGCAGTGACCTGTGCCAGCCGCCGCTCGTCGAACGTGACCCGCCCGGTGGTGATGAGCTCTCCCGTGTGCGTATCGAGCTCGACGCGAACTGTATGAACGTTCGCGGTGACACGCTGCTCCGGAGAAAGGGAGATGGCGGCCAGCGACGGATCGATCGATCCCGAACCGGCGAGCTGTGCTGCGGCGGGATCGGCGACCGGCGCGGTACGCCTGACGAGAGCCATCCCGCAGATCGGACAGCTTCCCGGCCTGTCCGAGGTGACGGTCGGGTGCATGGGGCAGTAGTAGATCCCCTCGTCGTGTGCGTGTTTGTCGGGGGTGAGTCCGTACCAGATCGCCGCCCCGGCGATGAGGACGACGACGGCGGCGATGGCGCCGATGGTGATTTTTCGTTGTCTGTTCATGACATGCTGCCTTTGCGGATCGCCTCGAACACGACGATCGCTTTGACGTGCTCGGCGAGGTATTCGTAGTAGTCGAGGACGAGCCGGAGATAGGCCGACTCCGCAGAGAGGACGGCCTCGAAGCTCGTCGACCCGGTCTGGTAGGCGGCCAGCGTCGATTCGAATGCGAGCCGGGCCTGGGGGACGAGGACCTCGTCGTGGAAGCGCAGCTGCTGGTTGGCCTGATCGTGGAGTGCCGCCGCGACGGCGAGCCCGCGGACGATCTCCCGCCGGGTTTCCTCCACCCGGCGCGCGGTGGCTTCACGTTGCGCGATCGCTTCGCGGATGCGCGGCTCGATGATCGAGTTGCGCCGGACCGGCAGCTCCACGCTGGCGACGACGCTGATCATGTCGGTCTGGTCGCGGCGGTAGCCATACGACGCTTCGAGCGCGATGTCGGGGCGATCGGCCAGCCGGGCCAGCGCCACCAGCTCATCCTGCCGTTCGATCTCCGCCTGCAGAGCGACGATCGCGGGATGCGACGAGGGGACGGCGATGTCGTTCGGGATCTCGCGCGACTCCGTGGCGTGCGGCAGATGGAGCGGCGGTACCGCCGAGCCGGGCGGCAGCGCCACGACCGGGAGTAACGTCGCCACCGCGGCGTTGCGCTGCCCGCGCAACGTGAGAATCAGATGATCGAGGTTGCTTCGTTCCAGCTGCGCCCGGATCACCTCCGCCTGGACGGCGGATCCGATCTCGTAGCGCACGCGGGCCGCGTCGATGATCGCGTCGATGAGGCCGCGTACCTGTTCGGCCGCGGCGATGCGGCTGTCCGCTGCGGCGGCGTCATACCATGCCAGCAGCGTATCGCGCTCGATCTCGGCCTGGGCGGCGATGATGCGCTGCTCGATGGCGCGCACTTCGAGCTCTGCAGCCGTCCTCCGCGCGCGCCGTTTCGCGCCTCTCGTGAACGTCTGCTGCGCGCCGACCATGTACATCGTCATCATCGGGTCGTCGCTGAAATCGATTTCCCTGTTCTGCACCCCCGCCATGGCCATCGGATTCGGCTGGGAGGCAGCCGGGCCGACACGCTCGCGCGCCGCCTCGACTTCGGTCTGCAGGCGGAGAATGGTCGGATTGTTCTCCAGTGCCGCGGCCACCACCGACCGCGGGTCGGTCCAGTCGAGCGCGCTCGCTGGAAGGGCGATGACGAAGAGCAGAGCTCTCGGGAAGTTCATGGAATGCTCCTGTTCGATTCGAAGGAAAGACGCCGCGGGTGCGGCGCTTCAAATCAGGAGCGTCGAGATGAGGGCGAGACGGATCCGGACGGGAGGCGGTGACGACGATACGTGGTGCAGGCGCTCGGGCGTCTGAACCGGCGCCACGACCGAAATCGCCTCGAGCTGCGTCAGAACGGCGGGGGAAGCAGGTGCGTCGATCGCTTTCGGTTGCCGCGCGGGCGCGGGAACCGCGCACATCGTCGTCTCACAGCAGGCCGTGGCGGCCGTGATCCGTTCGTTGCGCTCGTCGCGCTCGTCGCCTCCGGCACAGCAGCCGGGCATCGAGCCGATGCTCGCCGCGACCGCCACCGCCGGCGCCAGGAGCGACAGCACGATCACTGCGGCCAGTCCGCGTTTCATCAGCCTTCCGGATGTCGAGAGCGAGCTCATTTGTTCCCTACCCGCACCAGACGGCTGTCACGGCGTCGGGGTGATCAAGGATATACCCATCTTCGCCGGCGTCGTACTCGATGGTCGCGCCGTCCAGCCGGGAGGCCGCCATCCCGTCCAGCGCCACGCGAACGCTCCCGACCTCGACCACGGAATCCCCCTCCTGGGGAGAGTCGGCATAGGCGAGGCGGTATCCGCTCCCGCCGCACCCGGTCGTGAAGGCGATGCGCAGGATCCGCCCGGCCAGATCGGACCGGAGATGCTGCTCCGCCTGCGGCGACAGGGAGAGGTTCATTCGGCAGACGTCCCGTGGACGAGCCGCCTCTCGGCATCCTCGCGGCGGAACCAGTCGGGGTCGAGCTGGAGGAGCTCCAGCTCGCGCTCCAGCTCCACGGCATGGGCGCGCTTCGTCCCGATTAGATAGGTGAGGAAGTTGCGGTCGCGCACGCCGGAGGCATTGCGCCACTCGGTCAGCTTCTTCTCCATCGTCCGTTCGCGGGAGACGAGAAACTCCGTCGTCTCGCGGTACGAAAGACTCCCCTCGAGGATGTCCTGGAACAGCAGGTCACCGCCGAGCGTGACATGGACGCGCACGTCGGCGAGCGAGGCGATCTTCGCCTCGATCAGATCGCGGGCCTCCCTCTCGTCCTCGGCGAACTGTTTGAACATGATCGCCGCCATCGGATTGGGGAGGTTCTCCGCCAGCTTCTGGAACGTCTTGTAGGCCTCGATCGTGTACTGCATCAGAAGGCCGAGGTGCTTCTGCGACAGCGTGCCGCCTTTGGGTTGTGTCTCGATGGTGGTCATTGCGTTTTCATCCGCTTCTACTCGATTTTCGCAACCTTGACAATCACGTCTCCCACGAGCTTTGCCTGACACGACAACCGGTACGGCGGATCGAGCTCCTTGTACGTCTCGTCCGGCGTCGGCGGTGTCAGATTCTCCCATCCCTGGCAAACATCGATCCTGCACGTCCCGCACGCTCCGTCGCCGCCGCAGACCTGGCTGACCTTGACTCCCAGCTCTCCGGCGATCGAGAGCATCGTCTTCCCGGCGGGAAACTCACCGCTTCTCTGCTCATCTTCAAACGTGACCCGGGGCATTGAACGGCCGAAGTTTAGTCGAGTGCCCGATGGGCCATGTAGGAACTTCGGACCAGCGGCGCCGACTCGACGTGGTGGAAGCCGAGAGCGCGAGCCTGATTCCCGAGCTCGGTGAACTCCTCCGGCGTGTAGTAGCGCCGGACGGGGTGATGGTCGCCGGTGGGGGCCAGGTACTGCCCCATGGTGAAGATGTCGACACCGCAGTCCCGCAGCTCCGCAGCGACGGCCAGAACTTCATCTTCCGTCTCGCCGAGGCCGAGCATGAGGCTCGATTTGGTGAGCATCCCCTCGAAACGCTCATCGCCTGCCCATCGCAGCACATCGAGCGAGCGCTCGTATTTCGCGACCGGCCGCACCTGCAGATAGAGGCGGGGCACGGTCTCCACGTTGTGCGCGAGCACTTCCGGACGAGAGGCGATCACCGTGCGCAAGGCGTCGCGATCTCCCTCCAGATCGGAGATCAGGACTTCCACCGCCGCGCCGGTCGTCGCGCGCACGGCCGCGACGGTCCGGGCCAGATGATCGGCCCCGCCGTCCGGCATGTCATCGCGGTTGACCATGGTGACGACCGCATGACGCACCCCCATGGCCTGCACCGCTTCGGCCACGCGCCGCGGTTCGTCCGGATCAGCGGCGAGCGGTTTGCCCTTGCCGACCGCGCAAAACGTGCAGCGCCGCGTGCAGATCTCGCCGAGGACCATGAACGTGGCCGTGCCGGCATTCCAGCACTCGAAGATGTTCGGGCACCGCGCTTCCTGGCAGACGGTGTTCAGCGCCAGCTCGTTCATCAGCCTGGCCACCGGCAGCCGGTCCAGATCGCCCGGGACGCGCACCTTGAGCCAATCCGGACGGTGGCCGGCGCGTCGGTTGACCGGCTTCGCTTCAGGTCGCGCTGTCATCAGATCCGGCTTTCGAGAAGCTCCAGTGCCTCGCGGTCGTCACTCCAGCGGATCTTTTCATACGCCTCGGCAAAGGTGAACCAGCCGGAGGCGTCGTGCTCGTCGCGATCGAGGTGGATCGGGAGATTCGAGTCGACGGCTGCATGGAACCCCACCTCGCTGGCGATGATCGGCCCGGGATGCTTCGAGGAGAGATACTGCGAATCGATCATGAACGACTGGGTGAGGCCGAGCTCCTCGGGGACGGCGTCGATGCCGGTCTCCTCGACGATCTCCCGTCGCGCGGTCTCCAGGGGGGATTCGCCCGCCTCGATCGAACCGGTGACCGGCTGCCAGAAATCACCGCGGCTCGGACGCCGATGCAGCAGAAGCACGCGATCGCCGTCGTGGATCAGGATCTTGACGAGCCGGATGACTTCGTCGCGCGGGACCATCTCGCGCTCGAAGACCTCGGCGAATTTCGCCGCCAGGACGTCGCGCACTTCCTGGACGGGAACGGGGTTCCCGGCCTGCCGCTCGATCGAGGTCACTCCCGAGTCCTGCAGGCCGCACGGGGTGATGAGGCGGAAATGCTCGAGGTTCGTGCTCACGTTGAGCGCCCAGCCGTGCGAGGTGACCCAGCGGGCGATGCGGACGCCGATGGCGGCGATCTTCTCGTTGCCGACCCAGATGCCGCGCTTTCCCTCCGAACGCGAGGCGGTGATCCCGTAGGCAGCGACGGTGCGGATCAGCACCTCTTCGAGTTTCGTGACGTACTTGCGGACGTCGCGGCTGCCCTCGCCGAGGTGAACGATGGGATAGCCGACGATCTGGCCGGGGCCGTGGTAAGTGATGTCGCCGCCGCGCGTGGTTTCGAAAAAGCGGACTCCCTGGGCACGGAGGATGTCGGGAGAGGCGAGGAGGTTCTTCACGTCACCGCCGCGGCCCAGGGTGATGACCGGCGGATGTTCGAGCAGGAGGAGCTGGTCCTCGATCTCGTCGCGCTGGCGCATCTCGGCGAGCCGCTGCTGCAGTCTCATGCCGTTCTCATACGTCACGGTGTGCAGCTGTCGAAGGTCGCAGGTCCGCATCTGTATCCGTGTCATCCTGAGCCGCGAAGTCGGCGAAGGATCTCCCGAATGGCAGGAGATCCTTCGCGCTCTCCGGCGCTCAGGATGACACTTCCGGGCGCGCTCACATTCCAAGGCGGCCGCGGATGGTCGTGCGGAGCTGTTGAGCCCTGCCGCGGATCTTGTCGTCGGTGGCGAAGGTGAGCAGGAAATCGAGCTGTTGCAGAGCGGTCTGGAGTTGCTTTCGATTGTAGGCGGCCACGGCGTCGTTGTAGGTGGTGATCTGCCGGTTCACATCGGCGGTTCGGCGAAGTCCGGCCAGGTCGCGCGCGAGATCGGCCTTTGCCGTGGGATCCGGTGTGACGTCGATGAGATGCTTGATGACATCGATGGCGTCGTCGTAGCAGGTCAGAGCGGCGAGACGGTTGGCTCTGGCGATGTGTTCGCGAACGTAGACGCTCCGCGCAGCGAGAACGGTCTGTGCGTTCGTCGCCTGCTCGAAGGCAGACTCGAACAGCTGGCGGGCCATCTCGTCGCGCTCGGCGCGGAGGTAGAGTGCGTACAGATTCAGAGCGAAGTCGGTGCGTGCGGGGCGCAACGCGCGGGCCCGTTCCAGCGGTGCGATGCCGGCCACGGGGTCGTGCTCTACCAGATAGCTGGTGCCGAGGATCGCTTCCGCCAGCGGAGTCCGTTCGCCGGCCGGCGACGCCTCGACGAGACCACGGGCTCTCCGGAACCGATCGGGGGCGTCGCCGCCGAGGTCGACCGAGCCGGCGAACGGCCCGAGTGAATTCCGCATCAGCGCTTCGGCGTACGCGGTCAGGATCACCGGATCCTCGGGAGCGAGGAGCAGCGCCTCATCGAAGAAGGGCTCCGCCTCGGCGTATCGACGATCGTACGCGCGCAGCGTGCCGATCGCCGCGATCGCCCGCGGGTGATGAGGGTCGAGCACCAGAGCCGCGCGCAGATATCGCTCCGCGTCATCCCGCGTCGTGTTCATTCTTCCAAGGAACTGGCCGAGCTCGGAGAGCGCGTCGGCGGAGGAGAGGACACTCGTGGCGATGGCGACCGGTTTCCGTTCGATCGGCGTGGCCCTCGATGCCGAAGGGCGAGCGGAAAAGAGCCGGAAGGACCGCGCCACCGTGGTGATGTCCATGGAAAAGTGCCGCCGGAATGTCTCCGCCGCATCCGCGCCCGCTTCGACGTCGGAAACAAAGGCATAGAAGGCCCTTCGATTCGTGCGCATCATCCACTCCACCAGCGCCCACGACTGCGGATAGAACAGCACATGGCTCGCCAGCGGAGAACCGGGTCGCGCGCTCAGCAGGTCGGCCATGGGAAGGATGCCCCGCGCCCGCAGGAGCCGGTAATGCGGCAGGATGGGACGGCCGATGATCACCGCGTCGCCGCGGACCGACGTCGTGCTGAAGTACTCGGCGATTCCTTCTTCCAGCCAGAGGGGAAGGCGCGTGCCGGAGGCCGCGAGGATGTTGTGCATCAACTCGTGCTTGATGGTGCGATCGGTGGACATCTCCCTCGCCGCATCGATCACCATGGCCGCCGCGCCGTCGGGCTGGATCACGAACGCTCCCGGAACGCTGGTCCGCGGTTGATTCAGCAGGAGCTCGAAATACGGCTGGCTGTCCCGCCGCCGGTTGAACACGAACACGGTCGTGTCCGTGAAACGCGCATCGAAACGGGGATGAACGCGTCCCAGCGCTCCGGCCACCGTCTCCAGCGTATCGAGGAGCTGCCGCGTTCGCGTCTCATCCGCGCTGCTGATGACGGTGAAGTTCGGCGACGTGGCCCGGATCCACCGCTGGTCGGGATGGGGAAGCGGGATGGGGCGGTCGTGGACCGCGGTCTCGCCGAACTGCGCGGCTCCGCCTGAGGCGACCAGGAGTATCAACGGAGCCGCAAGGAGGACGCGCACCTACATCGTAAACTGCCCTGACTCGATCGCCGATTTCACCCCGGCCATGAATTGATCGGCGACGGCGCCGTCGATCAGCCGGTGGTCGAATGTCAGCGAGATGTAACACATCTTCCGGATGGCGATGGAGTCGCCCTCTTCGCTCTCGACGACCACCGGCCGCTTCTGGACGCCGCCGACGCCGAGAATCGCCACCTGTGGCTGGTTGATGATCGGTAAACCGAAGAGCCCGCCGAAGATGCCGGGGTTGGTGATCGTGAACGTGCCCCCCTGCACGTCGTCGGGCGAGAGCTTCTTGGTCCGGGCTCGCTCGCCGAGGTCGCTGATGCCGCGGGCGATTCCGAGGATGTTCAGCTCGTCGGCGTGCTTCAGCACCGGCACGATGAGGCCCCAGTCGAGGGCCACCGCGATCCCGATGTTGTATTCGCGGTGATAGACGACGTTGTTCTCGTCCATCGAGGCGTTGATGACCGGGAACTCCTTCAGCCCCTCCAGGACGGCCTGGACGATGAACGGCAGGTAGGTGATCTTCACGCCCCGTTGCGCATAGGCGTCCTTATGCTCGCGGCGCAGCCGGTCGATGGCCGTGAAGTCCACTTCGAAGACCGTCGATACGTGCGCGGAGGTCTGCTTCGACAGCACCATGTGCTGGGCGATCTTTCTGCGCATGACCGACAGCGGCTCGGTACGGACGTTTTCGCCGGGGGCGAACTGCATGGCCGGACGAGGTGCGGGGGCGGGTTGCGAGGGCGCCGCGGCGGCCGCGGGCTGTTTGGGCTGCGGCTGCTGGAGGAACTCCAGGATGTCGCTCTTCGTCACTCGTCCCGAGACGCCGGAGCCCTGGATCTGCGAGATGTCGACATTGTTCTCGCGGGCGATCTTCCGCACCAGCGGCGACGACTTCGTCCGCCGTCGTTCGTCGAGGGAGGTGACGTTTTCTTCCTCTTCCGGCTCGCGGCTCTCGGCTCTCGGCTCTTGGGTTGGCGGCTCCGGCGCGGGTTCTGGTTCGGGTTCTGGTTCGGCTTCTGGTTCGGCTTCTGGCTTCGGGACTTCGGGTTTTGCAGCTGCAGGTGGCGCGGCCGCCGCTTCGCCCTCGGCCGCGATGCGCGCCACCGCCGTATTCACGGCGACGGTCTGTCCCTCCTGCGCCAGGATCTCCGTCAGCGTCCCGGCCGCGGGGGAGGGGATCTCCGCATCCACCTTATCGGTGGAGATCTCCAGGAGAGGCTCGTCGCGCTCGACCTTGTCTCCCACTTTCTTCAGCCAGCGGGAGACCGTCCCCTCGGCGATCGACTCGCCCATCTGCGGCATCAGCACATCGGTGGCCATAAGCTCTTCGCTCCTGTCGTGTCGTATAAGTCTAGTACGCCAGCAATTCCCGCGCGGCCGACCAACGACCAACGACCAACGACTCAAGGTTTATGGATCGAGTGTCCGGCCACGTCCTCGGCCGCTTCCATGAGCGACTCGGACAGTGTCGGGTGGGCGTGGATGGTTTTGGCGATCGACTCGCTCGTCGCTTCCAGCTCGAGGGCAGCACAGGCCTCGGCGATCAGCTCCGTCGCTTTCGGTCCCACGATGTGCACGCCCAGCAGCTCGTCGTATTTGGCGTCCGAGACGAACTTCACCAGGCCGCCGTCGGCTCCCATGATCTTGTTCTTCGCGTTCGCCGTGAGAGGGAAACGGCCGATCTTCACGTCGAAGCCGCGCTCCTTCGCCTTCTTTTCGGTCAATCCGACGGACGCCACTTCCGGCTCGGTGTACGTGGCGTTCGGAACATGGTCGTAGTTGATGGGACGGACGGGCAGTCCTTTGATGTGCTCGACCGCCACGATGCCCTCCGCCGATGCGCAGTGGGCGAGGGCAGGGGTGGGAACGATATCGCCGATCGCATAGACGCCCGGCTCGGCCGTCCGCATCAGCTCGTCCACCTGCACGAACCCCTTCTGATCGACCTTCACTTTCGTCTTGTCGAGGCCGCAGTTCTCGGTCACGGGCCGCCGGCCCGTTGCCGAGAGAACGATGTCGGTCTCGATCACCTGCTGTTTGCCCTTCGTCTCGATCGTCGATTTGACGCCGTTGTCCGTCACTTCGCAGGAGAGGACCTTCGCGTCGGTGAAGACTTCGATGCCCTTCTTCTTGAAGATGCGTGTGAACTCCTTCGCGATCTCGTCATCCTCGATCGGAAGCAGCTGCGGCATCACTTCGACGACCGTCGTCTTCGTGCCGAAGCGGGCAAAGATCGAGGCGAACTCGCAGCCGACGGCGCCGGCGCCGATGACCAGCATCGACTTCGGCACTTCGCTGATCTCGAGGATGTGATCGGAGTTGATGATCCGCTTCCCGTCCGCTTTGATGTGCGGCAGGTCGCGCGGGACCGATCCCATCGCCAGAATGATGTTCTTCGCCTTCAGGCGCCGCGGCTCTGATCCTTCGGCGGTCACTTCCACGGTGTTCCTGTCCAGGACCTTTCCGAATCCCGTGACGCGCTCGACCTTGTACTTCTTGAAGTAGAACTCGACGCCTTTGGCGTTCCCGTCCACGACGCCCTGCTTGCGGTTCTGGACGGCTTTCCAGTCGAGCTGTACGTCGCCGACCGTGATCCCGAACTCCTTTGATTTCTGGATCTTCGCCCACACCTCGGCGTTCTCGAGCAGCGCCTTGGTCGGGATGCACCCACGGTGGAGACAGGTGCCGCCGAGAAACGGATCCTTCTCGATGACGGCGGTTTTGAGACCCAGCTGTCCGGCGCGAATGCCGGCCACGTAACCGCCGGGTCCGCTGCCGATGATGATCAAGTCGTATTGCTGTTCAGCCAAAACGAACCTCCGAGAACAAAGCGCGCATTATACGTATGGAGCGCCGATTCACCGCCGCGAGCGGGATCCCTGAAGAGTGAGGAAGATCCGGAGAAAGGAGCGCCGGTGAAGACACCGGCGCCCCCAGGCAGCGCGCTTGTTACTGGGCCGGGACGTAGGTCGAGTCGTTGGTGCTGTTGTCGACGACCGAGCCGTACGCGGACACGCGGCCGGTCCCGGAGAGAACCTTCACCACGGCTCGCGCGTTGTACACGCCATTGCCGGCGTTGAACGCGGAGAGCGGGAACTGTACGAAGCCGTTCGCCGGCATCGGGATGGTCACCTTCGGCGTGAGTTTCGAGCCGGGGAGGATCAGCGACACCTCGACGGT
>DATLFC010000091.1:0-2587 GCA_035525015.1 Thermoanaerobaculia bacterium
TTCGGCGCCAGATCGTCGTGTCCCTTCTTGAGCATCGAGGCGAGCTGCTTTTCGTCTTCCGGGAACTGGTGCGCGACGACGTTCACGAGTGAGCCGAAAATCACGCGCCGCATGTCCTGCAGCGGCAGCAACGATGCTTCCCGACGACGATCAGGCTCGTCCGCCGTGTATTGCTGCGCCTTCAGGAGACCACGCATTGCCGGCGAAGCGTCCGCGGCGGCCAGGACGTCCTCGACCACGTCAGCGAGCGCGCCCGGGCCGAAGTAGCGCGCGAGCGCCTCCTCAGCGACGAGCCCGATCTCGATCAGGGGATCCCATGGACATGGGTGCGGTTTGGGAAGCTGCAGCTCGAGCATCTCGAAGTCGAAACGGATGAGCGTCGCAATGATCCACGGCCAGCAGAAGCGCCGCCCGATCGGGGCGAGCCAGCGTACGGTATTGAGATAGTAGGTCTTGATCTTCTGATACTCGGGCGTAGGCGAGCCGGCCACGTACAGACCTGTGCGGGGCGCTCCGGTCGTGTCGGGCACTCCGCCCGCGCCGTTGAGGTTGATGTTCACGAAGTGATGCCAGGTAGCATCGCAGACGATGCGGCCGACGGCGGCGGCATTTCCGTCATAGGCCGAGATCGCGCCGAAGCAACGCGGCCTGACCGGCGGCTTGTTGATGTGCGCCGTAATGAACCGGCCGGCGGAGATCGACACCGCCACGACCTGCGGCGCGATCCGGCCGCCGCCGCCGATCGGCGCCGGCCACTCCTCTACGCCGGCAAACGAGCCGGCGCCGGGTGCAGGCGCCAGGCATTCGCTCTCGTGTGCGTGATCGGGGAGAAAGTCCACCGCACCCGACGAATGCCGGAGCACCGGATGAACGCTCCAGGTCGACGGGCTGTTGTCCGGCCCGCCGTTCGAGAAGAACACCGGATAGATCGGCTGTGGGAACGGATCGGCCTGATCGTCGAACTGTTTGATCTGGTCGACACCCGGATTCACGACCGTGTCGTGCCGGTTCGGATTGCTCATCGGGATCGTCGACCAGTTCCGCATTCGCCGCACGCGCGGGATGCTGGCGCCCATCCCGGCGCCGATGGTCTCGTGGTCGCCCGTCGCGAATATGCCTCCCCCCTTCTGCATGAACTGAGCGATCGTGCTCTGCTCCGCTGTCGAGAGCGCGGTGGTGACGAACCCGAAGAGCCACACCTGATCGTAGTTCGCCGTCGTTACAGCGGGCGACGCCGTGCTGAAGTCGAAACCCGCGGAGCGATGCGCGGTGGTGACGGCGTGGCCGGCTCCGGTGATGATCCCGACGAATTCGGAAAGCCCGAAGCCGCCCGTTCCAAAGCTGAGGGAACCGTCGGTGACCATCAGGATCTTCTGCGCGCACGGAAAGCGGAAGATGATCTGGGCGAAGACATTTCCCTTGAAGACCTCGATTGTTGGCGGCATGGGGAACCTCCGTTCGTGATGCCGCTCAATCTAGGTCACGGCGGATAGAAATCCTTACGGAACTCCGAAAGTTAGGCCAAATCGCAGCGAGGTCATCGCGCCGGCGCCTCGATCCACTTCGGCAGGAGCGGCACTCCGGAAACCTCGGCCCCGAGCTCCCGCAGCCATCGGGCTACCTGGCGGTTGGAGTTGTTCCGGAGTGAATAGGGCTGAGGGTGCGTCACGAACTCCAGTCGGTGTCCGGGGTTGTAAACCCAGCTGTCGATCGCCTGAAAGAAGATTGCTTCGAGGCGGGCCCGCAGCCCGTCCACCGCCTTTCGGTCAACGACGATGGCAACTGCCACTTCGTGAGAGAGTCTTTCAATCATGGCCGGCTCGATGACCTGCCGGCCCAGTGCCGCGCGGGTGGGCCACAACACCGCGGCAAGTGTCTCGCAGAGGCCGGTCTGACCGAGAGCGTAGTAGCGCCAGTCGCCGTATGCGAAGCGCACCCCCCCTCCGCGCTCGTCGGGCAGCACGAGCGATGAGCTGATCCCGTGCGTGAGAACGAGCACGCGCGCCGGATCGTTGACCGCGACCGGAGGACGGATGGTGGTCGTGCACGAGGCCAGCAGCGAGAGCAGCGGTACGCAGGCCGCGAGCCTCCCGAAGGGCATGGCCGGATGGTACTCGACGCAGACGCCGTTGGATGGCGCGCGGTCAAGGTTTGGCGGAACACGAGCTCGGCAGCGCGCATCCTCTGCTCCACGCGTGGGCCATGACTCGTGGCTCGTGCCTTGCTCTCCTTTTGGGCGACAAAGAAAGGAGAACATCACGATGAAGAACCGTCCAGGCTGGTACACGAACGAGCACGACAGCGCATGGGATCGCGTGAAGGCTGCGTTCAAGAACGACTGGGAGCAGACCAAGCACGACTTCGGCTCCGACAAGGCCCGCGACCTCAATCAGGACGTCGACGACACGGCGAAGCAGGCCATGGGAAGCGACGACGCATTCGAGAACCGCGAGCAGGCCTTCCGGTTCGGACACGCGGCGCAGCGGCAGTACCGCTCGCAGCATCCGACGTGGAATGACGATCTCGACACGCGGCTCCGCCAGGATTACGGCGACGAGTACGATCGCGACCGCCGCCACATCCGCCT
>DATLFC010000113.1:0-22463 GCA_035525015.1 Thermoanaerobaculia bacterium
TTGTAGCAGGCGCCGTTCCTCACCATGATCGAGCCGCAGTCGCTGCAGCTCGGGGCGTCCTGCTGGAAGCGGATCGGGGCGCCGCCTCTCGTGTTCACGGCGTCGGCGTCCTTCGGGGGCATCATGAACCCGATCGCCGACGTCGCCACAGGAACCGGGGCAGCGTTGGCGGTGGCCACGGAGTCGACGAAGGCCACATCCTTCGGAGTCGGGGTGATCACGTTCGTTTCAGCCGCGGCGGCGGGCTCGTCGCGCTTGATCACGCCCGCTTCTTCCTGGCGCTCGCGGCTGAGGAACTTCGTCGCCAGCCACTTGAAGATGTAGTCCATCACGCTCTTCGCCATCGGGATCTCGGCGTTCTTCGTGAAGCCCGACGGCTCGAAGCGCGTGTGCGTGAACTTGTCGACCAGCAGCTGCAGCGGCACACCGTGCTGCAGCGCCAGCGACGTCATGGTCGCGAACGAGTCCATGAGACCGGAGATCGTCGACCCTTCCTTCGCCATGGTGATGAAGATCTCGCCCGGCGTTCCATCCTCGTACTTGCCGACCGTGATGTAGCCCTCGTGGCCGCCGATCGAGAACTTGTGCGTGATCGACTCCCGCTCGTCGGGCAGCTTCCGCCGCACCGCCGTGGCCACCACGCCGAGCGCCTCGAGCTGCGTCTTGTCCCTCGCCGTCGACACCGGCTGCGAGCGCTTGCAGCCGTCGCGGTACACAGCCACCGCCTTCAGGCCGAGCTTCCAGGCCTCGTAGTAGGCCTGCTCGATCTCCTCGACCGTGGCGTTGGTCGGCATGTTGATGGTCTTGGAGATGGCGCCGCTGATGAACGGCTGCACCGCCCCCATCATCCGGATGTGTCCCGAGTAGTGGATCGACCGCGTGCCGTTGGCCGGCTTGAACGCGCAGTCGAATACCGGCAGGTGCGCGTCGAGCAGATGCGGCGCCCCTTCGATGGTGTCGTTCTCGTCGATGTAATGGATGATCTCGTTGCCCTGCTTCGGGTCGTAACCGAGGCGCTTCAGCGCGGTGGGAACGGTCTGGTTGACGATCTTCAGCATCCCGCCGCCGACCAGCTTCTTGTACTTCACCAGCGCGATGTCGGGCTCGATGCCGGTGGTGTCGCAATCCATCATGAAGGCGATGGTTCCCGTCGGTGCGAGCACCGAGATCTGTGCGTTACGGTACCCATGCTGGGTGCCGAGTGCATACGCCTCGTCCCAGACATTGGTGGCGGCGGCGGCGAGATCGGCCGGGAGCGAACTGGTGTTGAGGCGGTACGCCGAGCGGCGATGCTTGTCGATCACGCGGAGGAACGGCTCCTCGTTGACCGCATACCCTTCGAACGGACCGACCTTCGCGGCGATGCGCGAGGACTGCGCATACGACTCGCCGGAGAGGATCGACGTCACCGCCGCGGCGTAGTCGCGCCCCTCGTCGCTGTCGTACGGGAGGCCGCGGGCCATGAGCATGGCCCCGAGGTTGGCGTAGCCGATGCCGAGGGGACGGAAGGCGTGCGAGTTCTTCTCGATGGCCGGCGTCGGATACGACGCGCAGTCGACCGTGATCTCCTGCGCGGTGATGACGATCCGCAGCGCCGCCCGGTACGCCTCGACGTCGAACCCGTTGGCCTCGGAGTAGAACTTCATCAGGTTCAGCGAAGCGAGGTTGCAGGCCGAGTCGTCGAGGAACATGTACTCCGAGCAGGGATTCGAAGCGTTGATGCGGGCCGTGTTCGGGCATGGATGCCAGTCATTGACGGTCGTGTCGAACTGCATGCCGGGATCGCCGCAGACCCACGCCGACTCGGCCATCTTCCGCATCAGCTCACGGGCCTTGTAGGTGCCCATGACGCGGTTCGGGTCGGTGACGGCGCGCGTCTCCCACTCGGCGTCGCGCTCGTAGGCGCGCATGAACTCGTCGGTCACGCGGACCGAGTGGTTCGCGTTCTGGAACTGCACCGAGTCGTACGCGCCACCGGTGGCGTTGAACGCGCCCTCGTACCCGGCTTCGATCAGAGCCCAGGCCTTCTTCTCTTCCTTCTCCTTCGACTCGATGAAGTCGACGATGTCGGGATGGTCGGCGTTGAGGATGACCATCTTCGCCGCGCGGCGGGTCTTGCCTCCCGACTTGATGACCCCGGCGAACGAGTCGTAGCCCTTCATGAAGGAGACGGGGCCCGACGCGGTGCCGCCGCCGGCCAGCAGCTCCTTCGAGGAGCGGATGCTGGACAGATTCGAGCCGGCTCCCGAGCCGTACTTGAAGAGCATCCCCTCGGTTTTGGCCAGACCGAGGATCGAGTCCATCGTGTCCTGGACGGAGTTGATGAAACAGGCCGAGCACTGCGGGCGCGGCTCGATGCCGACGTTGAACCAGACCGGCGAGTTGAACGACGCCATCTGGTAGAGAAGGATGTGCGTCAGCTCGTCGCGGAACGTATCGCCGTCGGCCTCGGAGGCGAAGTAGCCCCCCTCACGACCCCACTGGGTCATGGTGTGGACCACGCGCCCGATCAGCTGCCGGACCGAGCTCTCGCGGTCCTTCGTGCCGAGGTGGCCGCGGAAGTACTTCGAGACGACGACGTTCGTCGCCATCTGCGTCCAGAACTTCGGCATCTCGACGTCTTTCTGCTCGAAGACCACCTCGCCGCGCTCATTCGTGATGACCGCGCTCCGGAGCTCCCACTCGCAGGTGTCGTAGACGTCGACGCCGGGCTGCGTGAACCAGCGGTGGACCTCGATCCCGCCCGGCTTCGTCTCGCGGCGCCCCGCTTTGTTGTTGTTCTTTGGCGTGCTGTTGCGCCGGACCGTCTGGGGAGTCACATCCATGGAACTCATTGCAAGCCTCGCTCCCTTCCGGGGACAAAAATAGGGACGGGCGCCGGCTCCCGTCCCCTGTCTGTTCCCTCACCAGCTCTCAGCTCTAAGCTCTAAGCTCTCAGGCCCGCCCGCCCGGCGGGGACCTCCTGAGAGCCGAGAGCTGAGAGCCGAGAGCTTCATTCTTCAACTCAGCGAAACGCTGGACGGACCACCTGAGGCACCGACGTTTTGACCTTGACCGTCACCTGGTACTCCCGAATCTGTAAGGAAACCGAGCGCATCGGGGAACGGGTGGCAAGACGCGACGAATGCTTCAAATCCTTCATGGTCCTCCCTCGCTTCACCGCGTTGTTTTGTGTTGGGCCCCAAGCTACGCTCGCGTGGCGGCGATGTCAAGAGGAGGAGCACCAGATCTTGTGGTGGCCGCCGATCACAACACGATTTGTGGTGTAACCATTCTCAATTCAGCGATTTAAGCGAATTCGCACAACCTCGGTTGCAGCGTGGATTTCCGCCGCTTATCCGCCGCTTTCCGACAGGAAATCCGCAGCGTTTTGCACAGTTTTCCCGGCTTCTTTCCGCAGTTTCTCCACTTCTTTTCCACACCTTTTGCACATGTTTTTCATACACAATTTTTCATCGATTTTTGCAGAGGATTTCCGCACGATTTAGCAGACTGAGCCGGAGAGGAAAAGGGCGAAAAAGCGGCGAAGTCGCCCGGCCTGCGGAAAAACGACCTCCTCGCGGCCCGCCACGTCGCAACGCTCGCTTTTCCGCTGTGTCACGTGGAACACGACTACCGCAGGCGTCGAACGTAAAAACCGGCCGTGGCGTCGTGCGCGCAGCTCGTCACTTCGAGTTGATGCTCTCCCGCGGCGAGATCCGCCTCGATTTTTTTCGCGCGGGAGAGAATCGCGAGGGGCGCGCCGTCCAGACGCGCCCGCTCCACACCGTCGATCGAAAGCGTCGAAGGTCCCCACGGCGCGAAGGCGAGCTCGACGCGTGCGGCCCGATCGAGCACGAGCCGGTGGCGGACCGTGGCGCAGCCGTCCTTCGCGAGCGACGTCACGTCGACGAACGCCGCAATGGCGTCCGCCGGCGGCGGCAGCGGTGCCCACCAGGTGATGAAATCGCTCCCCTCACGCAGGCGGAAGAGAGCGTTGTAGCCGCCGTAGACGACCTCCAGCCTCGGATCGCCGGTGAGGCGGTCGACGAGCTGCGGAGTGGTGAGAGTCCAATCGAGGGCGAGGTAGTCGCTGTCGAGCACGCGCCGGAGCGTGAGCGGGATGTCGGGATCGCGGCCGCTGAACAGACGGCGCTGGGCCTCGTACTCGCGCGGATACGGCAGCGCCATGAAGAGCGGATCGAGAGCATTCAGATAGCGGCCCTGTGGTGCCCAGAACACATACGCCTCGGCATCCGCCCACCGCGCGGCCACCTTCGCCCCCGGCGGCACCGCGCGGCCGAAGCTCCACCAGTCGAGTTCCGACACCGCCGTCGAGAGATGCAGGACGACGTCGCGCACACCGCGGTCGACGGTCAGCGGCAACGCCACCACCGCCCCGGCAGCGAAGACGATCGCCGCCGTCCGGGCGCGCACCCGCTGCCACGATGCCAGAAGCACGGTCAGCGTGAGCAGCGGATAGACGTAAGTAGCCATCCGTCCCATGCGCAGGAAGAGAATGACGAACACCGCCGCGGAGATGGCGGTGAACGGAAGAAGGTCGCGATCGCGCCCCGCCGCCCGTTCTCTTGCTCGAAATGCCAGCACACCGACGATCAGGAGCGTGACGATCCAGACAGAGGAGCTGATGAGGGTCTGCGGCCAGGGAGGAGGATGGATCTCCGGTCCGACGTCGAGCCGGCCGATGTTCTGAAAGAACTGCACGTTCTGCACGTACCAGAGGCGGAGATTCTCGATCGGGTGCGGACGGAACAGCAGCCCCGCGGCGGTGCCGCCCAGCGCCGCCGCGATCAGCCGCCAGTCGATCCGCCGCGTGACGTACCAACGCCACGCCGCCCACAAGACCACCAGCGCGACGAACACATGGAAGGCGGTGTAGCCGGCCGCAAATGCGAACGCCAGCAGCGCGAGAAGGCGATACCGCCCCTTCGCCGCGGCGGGGATCGCGCAAAGGATGAGGAGCAGCGCCAGCATCTCGGGGCGCAGCCGGATCACGCGCGCAAAAAACGGCGGCGCCGCGATCCATAGCCAGAGCGGGAGGACGAGCGCGGCCGCTCCCACGGCACGTCCGGCGATCGCCGCGATCGCCGTGGCGATCGTCGCGTTCAGCAGAGCCAGGGCGATCCGTCCGCCGACAGCCGGATCCGGCAGCGCCGCGAACGGCATCAGCAGCAGATGAAACAGCCACTCCTTGTCTGCGCCGCGGCTGAGGAGGCTGTAGCGCAGCCACGGAACCGGCGCGGCCACGCCATGCTCCACGTAGTGCCGCGCCACGGCGAGGTGGTAGTACGAATCGAGGTCCCACAGCACGGGGACCCGCAGAAAGAAGCTGCCGAAGAGGACGGCGGAGCAGATCCAGAGCAGCGTGAGTTGCCGCGCGCTCATCAGGAATCGCCGGTCGGGAGCGGGAGCATGAGTCATTGTAGGAGGGCGGCGGCTTGCCGCCGCTCCGAAAGGGCCTCCCAATTGCTTGTATGCGCGCGCTCGTACTCTGCCTGCTGACCCTTCCCCTCGCGGCGGCCACCTATCCGCCGCATTACGAGTGGCGGACGATCACGACCGACCACTTCTTCATCCACTTCCACCAGGGGGAGGAGGAGCTGGCGCGCCGCGCCGCCGCCATCGCCGAGCAGGCCCACCGCGACCTCGTGCCGATCGTGGGATGGGAGTCGGCGGAGCGGACGCACCTGATCCTGACCGATCACGTCGACGTCGCCAACGGCTCGGCGACGCCCTTTCCGATGAACCGGATGGAGATCTACGTCTCGGCGCCGGGCGCCGATCCGTCGTCGCCGATCGAGTACTACGACGACTGGCTCAACCTGGTCATCACGCACGAATACGCGCACATCCTCCACCTCGACCAGGCGCGCGGGTTCGCGGGCGCCTGGCGGTCGGTATTCGGCCGCGAGATCTTCCTCGGCTTCCCCAACCTCTGGTCGCCGCTCTGGCTGACGGAAGGGCTGGCCACGCTCCTCGAATCGGAGCTGACCGATGCCGGACGTCTGAAGGGAACGTACGTCGACATGGTGCTGCGGACCGCGGCGATCGAAGGACGCTTCGCCAGCGAGGCGCAGGCGAGCGGACTCTCCCCGTTCTGGCCGGCAGGCGGCGCACGCTACTTCTACGGCTCGAAGTTTCTCTCGTGGCTCTCGCGGAAGCACGGCGCGGACAAGCTGCGGCAGTACATCAACGAGTATTCGGGAAACATCCTCCCCTTCCGCGTGAATGCGACGGCGAAGGATGTCTACGGCACCAGCATCAGGAGTCTATGGAGGGAATGGAGCGACGAGCAGCAGGCCGCGTACCGCGCGGAGGGCGATGCGCTCGGACCGCTCACCGCACGCAAGCGGATCACCGGCACCGGGTATGAGACGAAGTACCCGATCCTCTCGCCGGACGGAACGCGGCTCGCCTACACGCATGAAGGGCCGTTCGAGCGCCCGACGATCCGCGTCCGCGATCTCGGCACCGGCCGCGACATCGCGACGCACCGCGTCAACAACGGGTCGGCGCTCTCGTGGAGCCCCGACGGAAAGCACATCGCCTATTCGCAGCTCGAGATCGTCGGCTCGACGGCGCTTCTCTCCGATCTTTACGTGTGGGAGATCGGCGGAGGGACGCGCCGGCTCACGCGCGGCGCACGGCTCGAGGACCCCTCGTTCACTCCGGACGGCGCGTCGCTGATCGCGGTGGAGAACCGCGCCGGGCGGAACCGCATCGTGGAAGTCACCATCGCCGGCGGCTCGATCCGTCCGCTGATCACGCCGGCCGGCTACATCCAGTTCTCCGAGCCAGCGGTCAGCCACGACGGCCGGCGGATCGCGGTGGCGCAGTGGGACGCGGCGCGCATCGACATCGTCGTGTACGACCGCGCGACCGGCAGGCGCATCACGAACGTCACCGGGTCGCTGCAGCGCTCGACGAACGCATCGCCCCGCTTTTCGCGCGACGACCGGACGATCTGGTTCAGTTCCGACCTCACCGGAATCCCGAACCTCTTCGCCGCCGGCCCCGGCGGGATCAGCCGCCTGACGAACGTCTACGGCGGCGCGCTCTACCCGACATCGAACGACGGCCGCCGCTTCTACTTCAGCGACTACTCGTCGATCGGATTCGACATCGCCGCCTTCGACGCCGGACCGGCCCACGACATCAGACCGCGCCGCCTTGCCGCGACCGTGGCCGGCCCCCCCGAGCCGGTTGCGAACCTGGAGAGCGAGCCGTACTCCGCCTGGCGCTCGATCCGGCCGCGGTGGTGGTTCCCGATCTTCAGCGTCGGCGCGGGCGCTGGCGACCGGACCGAGCTGACGATCGGCACCTCCACCTCCGGCGGCGACGTGCTCGGCTTCCACACCTACATGGCAGCGGCGGCGCTGACGACGTTCGACGGTTCGTCGGATGCGCACTACAGCCTCATCTACTCGTACGACCGCCTCTATCCGACGATCACGCTGGGCGCATTCCGGTTCGATGAAGACATCGTGAACGTCCGCTCGGGCGACGACGTTTTCACGTACACCGACACGACGCAGCGGCTCATCGCGCAGATCACGTTTCCCTACCGCCGCTACCGCTGGCGGACCGCGGCCTGGGCCGGATTCCTCCGCGACGACATCGACGCCAGCCGTTCCTCCGAGGTCGATTTCAACGACCCGGCGCAATTCGACATTTTCCGGGGGACGCTGCAGGGGATCCGCGCCGGCGCGTCGTTCGACAACACGCAACGCTACGCCTTCTCCATCGCGCCGGAGAACGGAGTCAGCTTCCGCGTCGATCACGAGAACCTGAGCCGCGCCGTCGGAAGCGACGCCTCACTCCAGCAGTGGCGCGGCGACCTGCGCGGCTATCTGACGATTCCCTACCGTCGCTCCCCCCTCGGACGGCACGTTCTCACCGGGCGGCTGGCCGGCGCGCACACCTCCGGGGCGTTCGTGTTCCAGCGCGATCTTCGCGTCGGCGGCGTCGACGACATCGGATACCCGAATCTCGACATCCGCGAGCTGCCGGTTCGCGGCTACGCCAACGGCACGCTGCGCGGCGATCGCGCGGCCATCGGATCGGTGGAGTACCTCTTTCCTCTCTGGGAGATCGACCGCGGCCCGACGACCTGGCCGCTCTTCTTCAACCGGCTCCTCGGCTCTCTCTTCATGGATGCCGGGCGCGTCTGGCCGGGGGGCGACACGATCGCCGCCGCCGGCGCGGAGGCGGGTCTCGATTTTCACCTCGGGCACGTCCTGCCGCTCCGATACCGGATCGGCGTGGCCTATCCGCTGCGCGATCCCGGCAAGGGAGAGCTCACATTCTACGCGGCCTTGTCGAGCGGGTTCTAGACGAGGTACGCGGCGGCGAAACCGATCTGCGCGGCCATCATCATCAGGTACATGTGGCGCCACGAGGGGTGGTTCTCCGTGGCGGTCAGCTCCTCGGGGTTCCGCACGATGAGCCAGACCGTGTAGGCGCCCCACGCCGCCAGAGCGAAACCGAGAATCGAGATGAAGGTGGCGTTGCCGGTGAGGATGCCGTAGCGGGCGCCGAGGGGCATCAGCAGCCAGGGAAGGACGAAGAAAGGCGCGATCATCCAGGCCGCACGCCGCACTCCGAAACGGATCGGCAGCGTGCGGCATCCGCCGGCCAGATCGCCCTTCATGTCGCTGAAATCCTTCGTGGAGGCGGCACCGAGAAGGAAGAACATGAAGATGGCGCCGATGAACCACGGCTCGAGGAAAAAGGCGCGGGCCACCATCGTCCAGCCCGCGACCTTGAGTAGCGCGCCGCGCGGAATGGCGATCGTCACGTTGGCCAGAATGGCGTGCCGCTTCGTCCGCCCGAGCGCCGGCGCCGAATAGATGAACGTGAACACCATGCCGGCGATGTAGACGAAGAGGCACTCGTGCCACGGCAGCGGCGCCAGGAGCTTCTCGCTCCACGTCGTGTACGGGTAGACGACGACGAGCCACGTCGGCACGATCGCCAGGGCGTACATCAACCAGGTGAAGATCCAGGCGTTGCGCAGCGGGATCGCTCCGGTGACGAGCGGCCTCCCGGGCTTGTTGATTCGGTCGATCTCGAGGTCGTAAATCTGATTGATGGCATTCGAGGCCGCGTTCAGAAACACGGCGCAGAGCGAGCCGAGCGTGACGGTGAGGATCACCGACGTCGTCAGCGTCCGGGAAGGGTCGGGGTTGTGCGCCGAGCCCCACGCGCACACCGCCCCGGAGATGATGCCGAGGAGCGGGGGCAGAAGGGTGAAGGGGCGGGCCAGCTCGAGGTAGCGCTTCAAACTGCGCGTAGTGTAGTGGAGGCTACGCGGTGACGCGGTCGAGCATCTCCAGGAGCGATTCGATCTCGTACGGCTTCATCAGGAACGCGACGTTCGGGCGCTCGAGGCCATCCAGTCTGGCCGCGTCGCCGTGCCCGCTGGAGAAGATCACGGGGAGATCGGGATAGCGGGCGGCGATCGCCGAAAAGACGACCGTGCCATCGATGTCGGGCAGACCGATGTCGAGCACGACCGCCTCGGGCATGTTCGCGGCCAGCGCCGGCAGGACGGCGGCGCCGGTATCGACGACATGCACTGCCACTCCATGCAGATCGAGGAGCGCGGCGATGCCGGAGGCGACCGAGAAGTCGTCTTCGACGAGCAGGACGCTGCGGGCCCGGCAGGACCGCTCCGGCGCCGTGGCCCCTGCCGGGGAAGCCGAGGAGCGATCGCGCGGAATGAAGAGATGGAACGTGGTTCCGCGCCCGAGCGTGGTCTCCACGAAAATGTGTCCCTCGTGCGCTGTGACGACCTGATGGGCCACGCTCAGCCCGATGCCGGTGCCGTTCCTCTTGGTGGTGTAGAGCGGCTCGAAGAGATGCGAGACCGTCTCCGGCGACATGCCGCTGCCGGTATCGGTCACTGCCAGATGGACGTTTCGCTCGGGATCTTTCACCGCGCCGAAGGCGAATCGCGTGCCGGCGGCTTCGGATCGGGCCGTGACCGACACCGTTCCGGGGACGGCCATGGCGTCGCGGCCGTTGATGACCAGATTCAGCAGAACCTGGTGCAGCTGCGCGGCATCGCCGGAGATGGCCAGCGAAGCATCGCGGATGTGGATCTCGAGCGCGTGCGGTCCCATCAGCGACCGCGCCTCGGCGGAGAATCCCTCCAGCCATTGGGTCACATCGATCCGGCCGCGCACCGGCTCGGCCGGCCTGGTGAACCGGAGGATGTCGGAGGTGATTCGCTTGGCGCGTTGGATGGCGGTGGTGATATGGCGGGCGGCGTCGGCTCGCCGGGCGCTGTCGGTATCCTCACGGAGAAGGATCTCGGCGAATGGTGAGATGGCCATGAGAACGTTGTTGAACTCGTGCGCCATCGTCGCGGCGAGGCGGCCGAGGCTGCTGAGGCGCGTTGCGCGCTCGAGCTGCGAGGCCATCCGCTTCTGCTCGGTGATGTCGGTGAACGTGACGACGGCACCACGGACCGAGCCGTTTTCGATCAGTGGAGAGGCGACGTATTCGACCGGCATGGCCGAGCCGTCCGCGCGCCAGAAGACTTCGTCGCGAATCGCCAGGGTCACTCCATTGCGCAAGACTTCGGACAGCCGACAGTCGCCGAAGTCGAAGGCTCGACCGTCGGCGTGGTGATGATGCATCACCTCGTGCAGACGCCTGCCGATGAGCTCCTGCGATGGGACTCCCAGCAACTCGCAGGCGGCGCGATTCACCAGCGTGCAGATCCCGCGGGCATCCGTCGTGTAGATGCCCTCGGCGGTCGACTCCAGCAGCAGGTGCAGCTCGTGCATGGCCGTATCGCGCTCCGCTTTCGCCGCATCGCGTGACATGGCCTCGCCGATGATGTTCGCGAGCGCCTGCATGAAATGGACGTCGGTGAGCGCGAAAGCCCGCAACTGGCGCGTGTGCGCGGTCAGCACTCCGAATGCTTTTCCGCCGCTGATCGCCGGGACGGCCACGCCGGAACGGATTCCGTGCCGCACGAAGCGATCGGTGTCGAAGCGGGTCTCGGCGCTGTAATCGTGGGCGATGTCGGGTTCCCCGGTGCCCAGGACAAATCCGGCGTGAGAGTCCGGAAGCCCTTCGCTCTGGACGAACGATGAATCCTCCACCCCCAGCCCTGTCCTGACCAGCTCACAGGCCCGGGCCAGCGTGGCGTTATCCATTGCCGAAACGGCCCGCTGTCCGAGCTCGGCGATGGAGCTCTGCTGCAACTCTCGCGTACGGAGCTCGCTCTCGAAGCGAAGCCGGTCGACGCACTGCCCGAGCACGAGTGCGATGGAACGAAGAAAGGCGGCGTCCTCGACGCTGTGCGGCCGCTGCTCCCGAGCGTGAATCGTCAGATGCCCCCACGCCATGCCTCCGGAGTCGGGAACGTCGACGGTCATGGCACCCTCGAGTGAGGGTCCGATGCCACGGCCCCACGTCGCGATGGTCAGGGGCTCGCCGTCGACGGTGCGCCAGACTTCCACCGCATCGGTGTCGAGGACCTGCCCGACAAGCGTCGTTGCAAGAGTGGCAACGGTCAAGAGCTCACGCGAACTGAGGGCGATCTGACCGAGCTCGACAACCGCGCTCTGCTCGACCAACCGCCGCCGCATCGACGCTTCCGCCGCCTTCTGTTCGGTCACGTCGCGGGCCACGCCGAGGAGTTTGGCCGGCTCTCCGCCGGGACCGTCCAGCACGCGGGCGTGCGACTCGATCACCCGTCCGCTGGTGAGATGCAGCTCGGTGGTGAAGGGCGTCCGCTCAACGGCCGCCTTTCTGGCCAGCGCGGCGTACCGCTCGAGATCAGCTGGACGGATCAGGTCCCTCAGACGGGTGGCGTCCGGGACTCCGTCGGAGGGATGCAATCCGAAGATCCGGAACATCTCGTCCGACCAGATACAGGCGCCGTCGCTGAGCGAATACTCCCAGCTCCCGACCCGCGCGATCCGCTGGGCTACCGCAAGGCTCGCCTCGCTGGTCCGCAGCCTTTCCCGGCTCGCCTTCTCCTCGGAAATGTCGAAGGAGATTCCGACGACGCCGATCAGATTGCCGCCGTCGTCAAATACAGGAGAATCGGTCACGTGCGCGGGAAAGACGCGGCCATCCCGCGTGCGCATTTCGAACTCGCCGGACCAATGCTCCCCCTCCGCAAGGTTGGCCATGATTCTGGCCGCATCGGCTTGCGACTGTGTCGACGGCATGACTTCAACGACGCTTCGCCCGATCGCTTCGTCCGCCGGCCAGCCGAACAGCCGTTCCGCGTACCGGTTCAAGTAGACGATCGTGCCGGCGAGATCGGTGGCGATGACCGCCTGCTCTACGCAGTCGAGCAGATGGGCCTGATACGCCAGCCGCTCCTGCGCCGCTTTCCGCTCCCCGATCTCCTCGACGAGCGCGATGATGCGATCGACGCTGCCCTCCCTGTCCCTCATGGCGGTCAGGCGTACGGCACACCAGACGCTGCTCCCGTTCTTCCGAAGGTATCGACGCTCGTAACGGCCGGGGTCTCGGCCGCTGACCACGCTCTCTCGCACGCTCTCCGTGAGCTCGAGGTCGTCCGGATGACTGAAGGTGTGCACGCGCCGGCCGTTGAGCTCCTCCGCGGTGTAGCCGAGCATCCGGCAGAACGTGGCATTCGCCTCGAGCACGTTCGCGGCGCAGTCGGTGACGAGGATGCCGCTCGGCGCCTGATCGAAGATCAGCTGCAGGCGGCGTTCGGCGACGGATTCGGCTATTTCAGACATGATCGACACTCCACCGGTAGACCATCGTCGACGACGAGATGTCGCGGAGGGGCACTGGTTTGTCACAAGAGGTGGTGACGATCGTCACACGGCGCGTCAGCGGGTGACGCGGTCGAGCATCTGAAGCAGAACTTCGATGTCGTACGGCTTGAGCAGAAAGCCTACGTCGGGTCGCACCAGAAAACGATCGAGCTTCGCCGCATCACCGTGGCCGCTGGAGAAGACCACCGGCAGGTCGGGATAGGCTTCCGCGATCGATGCGAACACGACCGTGCCGTCAATGTCCGGCAGACCGATGTCGAGAATCACCGCGTCGGGCCGCGATTCGGCCAGCGCCGGCAGGACCTCCCCCCCTGTCTCGACGACGCGGACGGCGACCCCTTCTTCTTCCAGCAGTGCGACCAGCCCCGCGGAGACGGCCGGATCGTCCTCGACCAGCAGGACGCTGCGGGCGGGGCGCTTATCGGGGGAGGAGCGGGGAGGCTCGATCCGCTGCCCTGCCAGCGCCAGAGGAATGAAGAGATGAAACGTCGTGCCGGCTCCCGGCGTGCTTTCGATATAGATCTCGCCGCCGTGCCGGGTGACGACCTGGCGCGCCACCGGAAGGCCGAGGCCGGTGCCGCTCTTCTTCGTGGTGAACAGCGGCTCGAAGACGCGCTCCATCGTGTCCGCGCTCATGCCGGAGCCGCTGTCCTGCACCTCGAAATGTGCGAAGTTGCCTTCCATCGCCGCGTCTGGCGGCTCGCACCGGGCACGGATCGCAATCACGCCCCCTTCCGGCATCGCATCGCGGGCATTCAGGATCAGGTTGACGAAGGCCTGATGCAGTTGATGAGCATCGGCGGCGATGTGCATTCCCTCTTCCGCTTCCACCTCGACGTTGTACTTCGGTCCGGCAAGCGAGCGCGCCTCGATGGCCAGGGCGTTCAGCCACACGGCCACGTCCACCGGCGCCAGCGCCGGCTCGGCCGGCTGCGCGAAGCGGAGAATGTCTTCCGTGATGCGCTTGCCGCGCTTGACGGAGCGACCGATCTGGTCGACCGCCGCGGAGGCGCGTTCGGTCAGCGGCTCCCGCCGCATCAGCTCGGTGAACGGCGAGATGCCCATCAGCACATTGTTGAACTCGTGGGCCACGATGGCTGCAAGGCGCCCCAGGCTCGAGAGCCTGTCGGCCTGCTCGAGCTTCGCCTCGAGACGATGTGCTTCGGTGATGTCGCGCGCGAACCCGTAGATCTCGACGACCTCTCCATCGACGACCTTAGGCGATGTCGCCGCATCGATGAGCAGGATCCGTTCCCTGCCCTGCATGCGGACCTGCAACCGATTGTGCCGCGGCTCGGTGAGAAGGGATGCAAAGACCGGAAGCACACGCTCTCTTTCATCCTCCATCAGCAGGCCTTCGAAATGACGTCCGATCCATTCCTCGGCGCGCCAGCCCGTCACTAGCTCGAAGGCCGGATTGATCGACAGAATCTCCCCGCTCGGCGCGAGAGAGAAGATGATCTCCGAGGCTCCCTCCACGACGCTCCGGAAACGCCGCTCCGACTCGATCAGCTCCGAGCGCGCTGCGTCGCGATCCGCCGCCTCGGCCATCGCGTATGCCACGGACTCGAGGAACTGAACGTCCGACCCCGTGAACTGCCTGGCGACGGTCGTATAGCCGCACACGACTCCGAAGTTGCGATCCGCGGTTTTCACCGGCGTCGCCACACCGCTCCAGTTTCTGCGGTCCACGAGAACCGACGAGTCCCCCGTGGCAGCGACTTCCAGGGCGTGCTCCAGCGCCACGTCCGGCGGATGGTTGTCGCCGGCCACTACGGTCAGCTCTCCCCTGCTCGCCGACGGCAGCAGCACCCAGGCGTTCTCGACGCCGAGTGCGTCCATCACCAACTCGCAGATCCGATCGAGCGCTGCATTGCTCACGCCGTCGGTCGTCATGCGACCGATCTCCGCCAGCGCGCTCTGCTGGGCGGCACGAATCCGCAACTCAACTTCGGCGCGCCGCCGTTCGATGGCCTGGCCGAGAAGGTTGGCCAGCGCCCGCAGGAAGTCGACGTCGGCCGACGTCATGCGGGCCTCCGCGGTGAACGCCGTCAGGACGCCCCAGCGGCGCTGGTCGCTCGTCGCGATCGCGACACTGATCCCGCAAACCTGGCCCGGCTCCTGATCCGGCCGAAGCGGCGCGTGCTTCTCCTCCTGTCGTTCGAGGGCAACGCCATGCTCGGACTTCAGCGCCAGGCCGGCCAGCGCGGCGCGGTTGTCGACGGCGTCCGCCCCGCTCGAGAAGCCGGCTCGTCCGACGACCACGACCCGCTCCTCCTCTACCTTCTGAATCTCGCTGCAGTCGGCACCGAGAAGGTCGCGAACCGCCTCGGCCGAGCGGTTGAAGAGGAATCCCAGGCCGGCGTTCCCGAGGGCAATCGTGCCGAGTTGCGCGAGCGCAGCCTGTTTCAGCCGCGCCGCGCGGATCTCGGTGATGTCCTGCGAGACGCCGATGATCCCGATCGGGCGCCCTTCCGCGTCGAAGATCGGCGAGTTCGTGACCAGGGCGGAGAACTCGCGGCCGCTTCGCGTCTGCTCGACCAGCTCTCCGCTCCACGATTCGCCGCGCCGCATGGCCTCGAAGATCGCCGCGGCCTCTTCCGTGGAAGCCGCGGCCGGGACGAGCTCCAGGAAGTTGCGCCCCACGACCTCCTCGCGCTTCCACCCGTAAAGCTCCTCGGCGAAGCGGTTCCAGAACGTGATCCGCCCCTGCGTATCGGTGGCCACGACCGCCTCACGCACCGAGTCGAGCAGCCGGCCCTGAAAATGAATCTGCTCGGCCGCCGCACGGTGGTCGGCGTCGCGAAGTTGCTGCTCCAGATCTGAATAGCGCCGACTCGGCATGAGAGATTCAGCGTGACAGAAAACGGCGGTTATGGTAAGCGGAAAACCTGAAAATGACTCGCAAACCTCGCTTCGACAACGATAATGACGACGACATGCCTTCCGCGCCATCCAACCGACCCATGAGCGAGAGCAAAATCGCTCTCTTCATCGACTTCGAAAACATCGCCATTGGCGTCAAGGACGCCAAATACAAAAAGTTCGAGATCGGCCTCCTCCTGGAGCGGCTCATCGAAAAAGGGAAGATCGTCGCCAAGCGCGCCTACTGCGACTGGGACAAGTTCCCCGACTACAAGCGCGAGCTGCACGAGGCCGCCATCGAGCTGATCGAGATCCCGGGCCGAGCCTACTCCGGGAAGAACTCGGCCGACATCCGCATGGCCGTCGATGCCATGGACATGTGCTACTCGAAGGAGCACATCGACGTGTTCGTGGTCGCCTCGGGCGACTCCGATTTCTCCCCGCTCGTCTCCAAGCTGAAGGAAAACGACAAGTCCGTGATCGGGTGCGGGGTGAAAAACTCCTCGAGCGACCTCCTGATCGACAACTGCGACGAGTTCATCTTCTACGAGGATCTCGTCCGCGTCGTGGCCAAGTCGCAGCCGGTGGCGTTCAAGGACAAGAAGCAGGGCGAGGTGTTCAAGCTGCTGATCGATTCGATCAAGGCGCTGATGCGCGAGAACAAGGAGATCCTCTGGGGATCGATGGTCAAGCAGACCATGCAGCGCAAGAAGCCGACCTTCAACGAGGAGTACTACGGCTACAACACCTTCAGCGACCTGCTCGAAGACGCGCAGAGCAACAACATCATCAAGATCAAGAAGGACGCGAAGTCGGGAACCTACGTCATCACCGGCTTCGCCCAGCCGGCGGCCTGATATGCTGTGCCCTGCCTGAGCACAATCTGGAGGTGCAGATGAGATCCTCACTGGTTCTACTGGCCGCTCTTGCCGCCACGGCCGCCGGCGCCGCACCCATCGCCACAGTGTCGATGAACGTCGACGGACTGGAGCTCGACGTGACGGCGGTGGAGCGGCGGAACAACGTCCTGACGATCAAATGGACGGTGCGCAACACCTCTGATGCGAGACAGACTGCCGAGTTCGCGCTGGTCCAGAACAACCCCACCACTTACGTCGTGGATGAAGAGAGCGGGACCAAATACTTCGTGCTGACGGACAAGGAAGGAAAAGTCCTGGCCACGGAGCACACCTTTGTCAAAGGGGGCTCCTTCGGCATCGGCGAGTACGTCGAGCCTGGAAAGGCGATGCGCTTCTGGATGAAGTTTCCCGCGCCACCTCCGGCAGTGAAGAGCGTGAACATTCTCTTCACCGATGCCTCCGAGCCGCTCGAGGCCGTACCGATTACGGACAAATGAGAGCCGCGGCCGCGCTTGTTCTGATCATCGCGGCATGCGGTGGACGCACCGAAACGCCGGCACCACCCCCGCAAACGGCGGCGGCGCAGAACGTTGTCGCGGCCGCCGCGGAAGACGATTACGTTCCGGCCGAAGCGCACGCGCTCGGCGAGCAGGTCGTCAGCGCCGATTTCAACAGGGACAAGACCACGCGGCTGCAGATGAAGATCACGACGCTGGTCGGCCGGACCTCCGCGCTCTCCGGTTTCAGCACCGCCCTCGCCGCACGGGAGGAGAAGATCGACGACCGCCTGGCGCGTCTCCAGGCGCGCGTGAGCGAGACCGAGATCGTGATTCAACTCCCCGGTTCGATTCTGTTCGACTTCGATTCCGCGGCGATCCGTCCCGACGCCGAGCGGGCGCTCGAGGACGTTCGGCAGGTGATCGCCAGCTACACGGGGCGTCCTGTACGCATCGAAGGCCACACCGACTCGATGGCCGGCGACGACTACAACCAGAAGCTCTCCGAGCGGCGCGCGGCGTCCGTCGCTCAATGGTTGCAGTCGCACGGCGTGGAGGCGGCGCGCCTGACGACCTCCGGCCTCGGCGAGTCGAAACCCGTGGCCACGAACGAAACGAGCGGCGGACGCCAGAAGAACCGGCGGGTCGAGATCATCATCGCCAGACAGTGACCGATCGGATCGACCTTCCTGCCGTGGTCATTGGAGGCGGGCCGGCCGGGCTGGCCAGCTCGCGGGAGCTGCAGCGGCGCGGCATCGGGCACGTCGTCCTCGAGCGCGGCGCCGCCGGCGAGAGCTGGTCGTCGCGCGTCTACGAGTCGCTCACGCTCCACACCGGAAAGCACATGTCCGCACTTCCCGGCCTGCGATTCGACAGCCGCGCTCCCCTCTTCGTCAGCCGCGCTCAGTTTCTCGAGTATCTGCGGCGATACGAAGCCGAGTTCCGCCTGCCCGTGCACTCGGGCGTGACCGTGACGGCGCTGCAGCGTGAGGGCACGAGCTGGCTTCTGGAAACGAGCGGCGGCTCGATCCACGCGGCATCGGTGATCGTCGCCAGCGGGATCATGTCCACCCCGGTGCAGCCGGATGTGAATGGGCAGCACGAATTCCGCGGTGCCCTGCGGCACAGCAGCAGCTATCGCCGGCCGGAGGAATGCCGTGGGCGGCGCGTCCTGGTGGTCGGCGCGGGCAACTCGGCGGCGGAGATCGCCAGCGAGCTCGGTCGCAGCGGCGTCGAGACGACGATCGCCATCCGTTCCGGCGCCAACGTAGTCCCCCTCCAGATTCTCGGGGTTCCGATTCAGTACATCTCGTATCTGATCCGGAAGCTGCCGCGACGCCTCCAGGAGACGATTCTGGCCGGCGTCGAGCGGACGAACGATTGGCGGAGGGGACCGCCGCCGTTTCCGCGCGCGACGCAAAGCGCGCTCGACGCCATTCCGGTCATCGGCTTCCGGCTGATCGATGCCATCCGGCTGGGGCAGGTGAAGTTGCGCGGCGCGCTCGATCGGATCACGACGGACGGCGTCGTCTTCGCAGATGGAATCGAGGAGCCGTTCGACGAGATCCTCTTCGCCACCGGCTTCCGTCCCACGCTCGACTTCCTCTCTTCGCGGATCACGGTCGACCGGCGCGGCTTCGCATCGCGGCGCGATCGTGTGATCAGCACCGATCAGCCGGCGCTGTATTACGTGGGACATAACTACGACAGCACCGGGGGACTCTTCAACATCCGCCGGGACGCTCCGCTCGCCGCCGAGGCGGTTCGGGCGGCGGTTAGCCGGTAACATACGCGCGCTTGGCAAAATTGAAGAACCGCGAACACTTTCCCGTCCTGGTCATCGGCACCGGCATCGCCGGGCTGACCACGGCCTTCGTTCTGGCCAGCGCCGGCATCCGGGTGCTGCTGGTGACGAAAGCCTCCGACCCGCGCGACTGCAACACCTTCTGGGCCCAGGGAGGCATCATTTACCAGGGCTCCGGCGACACGCCGGACGCGCTCGTCGCCGACATCCTCCGCGCCGGCGCCGGTCTGTCGAGCGAGGAGTCGGTCCGCTTTCTCGCCGCGGAGGGCCCACGCGTGGTCAAGGAGCTGCTGCTCGACGAGATCGACGTTCCCTTCTCCACGACGGTCGAGGGCGAGCTCGACCTGACGCAGGAAGGTGCGCACTCGATGCCGCGGATCATCCACGCCGGGGATGCCACCGGGCGGGCCATCGAAGTGTCGCTGCTGAACCGGATCCTCGAGGAGCCGAACGTCACGCTGGCGACCGAAGTCACGGCGGTCGACCTTCTGACCACGCACCACCATCCGTCCGACATTCAGATCCGTTACCGCCTCGTCAACGAGTGTGCCGGCGCGTATCTGCTCGACAACCGGACCAAGGACGTCTACACGATCTTCGCCGATCACACCGTGCTCGCCACCGGCGGGGTCGGGCAGATCTACCTGCACAGCACGAACACGCGGCATGCCATCGGTGACGGCATCGTGATGGCACATCGCGCCGGCGCGCGGATCATGAACGCGGAGTACGTGCAGTTCCACCCCACCGCGCTGGCCGACAAGAAGGCGAACCATTTCCTGATTTCCGAGGCCCTGCGCGGGGAGGGGGCGCGGCTGCGGAACCAGCGGGGGGAGTACTTCATGGAGAAATACGCCCCCGAACTGAAGGATCTCGCGCCGCGCGACATCGTCGCGCGCGCCATCGTCGAGGAGATGACGACCAACAAGGAGGAGTTCGTCTATCTCGATCTGGCCGGTTTCTACAAGGGGCACCAGCCGATCGCGGAGCGTTTTCCGAACATCCGGAAGGCCTGCGCCGAGATCGGCATCGACATCGAGCGCGACGCCATCCCGGTCGTGCCCGCGGCACACTATTTCTGCGGCGGCGTTCTGGTGAACACGGCAGGCGAGACGACGCTGACGCGTCTCTACGCCGTCGGCGAGACGTCGTGCTCGGGCGTTCATGGAGCGAACCGCCTCGCCTCGACGTCGCTGCTGGAAGGGTTGACGTGGGGATACCACGCCGCGCATTCGATTCGCGAGCGGCTCGAAGCATCGGCACCGCTCCCGTCGCCCGGTGTGCGGCGCGCGCTTTCCTCGCGGCCGCCGGGGATCGGCTCCATCGCCGACTCCACGCTCGCTTCCATCCCCGACTGGCAGGCCTCCGGGCCGCAGGATGTTGAAGACCCCGCGCTCATCCTGCAGGACTGGACCACGATTCAGAACACGATGTGGAACTACGTGGGGATCGTCCGGACGTACGAGCGGCTGAAACGGGCCGTCGCGGACATGACCCAGCTCGGCACACGTCTCGAAAAGTTCTACCACGAAGCCTCGATCAGCAAGTCGATCGTCGAGCTGTTTCACGGCCAGCGGATGGCCGCGATCGTCGCCGCGGCGGCGATCCGAAATCCGGCCTCGCGCGGGGCTCATTTCAGAAAGGATTGAGGTTCCACCGGCATAGAATGCCGCATTCGAGTAATCGGAAGATGAAACTGCCGGGATCGTCGATCCAGACGAAAGTCGCTTTGGCCACCACCGTTCTGGTCGGGCTCATCTCGATCTTCATCTACGCGTACTTCCCGGCGCGGCTCCGCGAGCAGGCGGCCCGGATCACGGCTGATGAAGCGCACGCCATCTCGGAGCTGTGGGCCCTCAGCGTGGCCCCCGGGCTGGCTACGGCCGACCTTCCCGGAATCTCCAAGGCACTGAGCGCGCTGCGCGCGAACCCGGACATCGCGTACGTAGTCGTCTTTACGCGCGGCAGCGACCAGCCGTCTGCCGTCTACAACCTTCCCCTGGCGGAACAGTACGGCTACCGGCGGCTGGAATTGGGCCCGCGTGTCGGCACGCCGCGCCCCCGCGGAACGGAGCGTCCCTCCTCACAGGGCGGCTTCACCGGCGACGGCCGCGTCTACCAGACCCGCGTTCCCGTCCGCGACCGCGGGCTCGAGCTCGGACACATCTACCTCGGTCTGAGCACAGACCGGCTCCGCAACGAAGTGGCGGCGAACCGCCGCACGGTGAGCACGGTGGCGGTGGCCATCTTCGCCATCGGACTCCTTCTGGCCATCGCCATCAGCGGCGCCATCACCCGTCCGCTTCGCGCGATGGCCGATACGACGAAGCGGATCGCCGGCGGGAACCTGAGCGAGCGGGCCCGGGTGGAAGGACGCGACGAAGTGTCGCAGCTGGCGCGCTCGTTCAACATCATGATCGAGCGGGTGGAGCATGCCCAGGCCGAGCTGGCGTCGTGGAACAAGACGCTCGAGCAGCGCGTCGAGGAGAGGACCCGCGAGCTGCGCGACGAGATGACCGAGCGCCGCCGCGCCGAGCGCCGCTACCGCATCCTGTTCGAGCGGAATCTCTCCGGCGTCTACATCTCCAACGTCGACGGGAAGATCGTGAGCTGCAATGACTCCACGGCGCGCATGCTCGGGTTCGAGTCGGCCGATGATCTCCTGGCCAACGACGGCTCGATCCAGTACTTCGATCCCGCCGAACGGCAGCAGGTGATGGAACAGCTCCTGGAGAAGGGTTCCGCCGTCAACCACGAGGCCAGACTTCTGCGGCGCGACGGCGACGTGATCTGGGTGCTGGAGACGCTCACCGCCTCCACCACGGAGTTCGACACGAATCCGGTGATCGAGGGCATCGTGCTCGACATCACCGACCGGAAGCGGACCGAGCAGGAAGTCGAGTACCAGGCTTACCATGACGCGCTCACCGGCCTGCCGAACCGGATGCTGTTCATGGATCGTCTGACGATCGCGCTGGCGCACTCGCGGCGGCGCCAGCAGCCGCTGGCGGTGATGTTCCTCGATCTCGACGACCTGAAAGTGGTCAACGACACCCTCGGCCACGCCGCCGGCGATCAGCTGCTGCAGATGGTGGCCGAACGGCTGGGGACCTGTCTCCGCCAGGAGGACACGATCGGCCGCATCGGCGGCGACGAGTTCACGCTGCTGCTGCCGGCGCTGAACGGACCGGGCGATGCATCGGCGGTGGCGGAGAAGGTCATCAAGGTGATCAAGCAGCCATTCCTCATCAACGAGGACGAGGTCAGGGTCACGACCAGCATCGGCATCGCCATGTATCCGGCCGACGGCGAGGATCCGGAAACGCTGCTGGAGAACGCCGACGGCACGATGTACCGCGTCAAGGAGGGCGGCGGCGCCACGTTTCAGTTCTGCAGCGGCACGATGGCCCGTAAGACCCTGGGACGGATGTCGATGGAGGAGAGCCTCCGCCATGCCGTGGAGCGGAAGGAGTTCGTCGTCCACTATCAGCCGCAGGTCGATTCGAGAACGCGCGAGGTGGTCGCGGCCGAGGCCCTCGTGCGCTGGAACCACCCCGAGGCCGGCATCATCGAGCCTTCGGGTTTCATCTCCCTCGCCGAGTACACAGGGCTGATCATTCCCATCGGCGAGTGGGTGCTCGGCGAGGCCTGCCGCCAGATG
>DATLFC010000137.1:0-6527 GCA_035525015.1 Thermoanaerobaculia bacterium
CGAGGAGCAATGATCGTCCAGCGAAGAACCATCAATGCTCAGGTGAGCATCACGGGAATCGGCCTTCATTCCGGCATCTACACACGGCTCGAGCTTCACCCTGCACCGGCGGGCAACGGCATCACGTTCGTCCGCGCCGACCTCGACGGGCTGCGCATCGAGGCGCTGCAGGCCTCCACGACCGCGCTCGATTATGCGACGACGGTCGGCAAGGACGATGTAGCCGTGGGGACGGTCGAGCATCTGCTCGCCGCCGTGATGGCATGCGGCATCACCGATCTCGACATTCACATCGACGGGCCGGAAGTGCCGATCATCGACGGCAGCGCCCTTCCCTTCATGCATCTCATCGATGCGGCCGGCGTGCGAGGCCTCGACGCGGGCGTGACTCCGCTCCGCATCGTGGAGCCGCTCGAGATCGTCGAGGGAGAGAAGAGCATCCGCATCGTTCCCTCCAGCCGCCTCGTCCTCAAGTACCGCATCGATTTCCCGCACCCTTCGATCGGCAGACAGTCCTTCCACTTCGATTTCGAGCACGACAACTTCCTGCGCAGGATCGCCCCGGCGCGGACATTCGGTTTCATGCGCGACGTGGAGAAGCTCCGCGCGGCGGGGCTGGCGCGCGGCGGTTCGGTGGAGAACTGCATCGTGCTCGACGACAGCGGCGTGGTGAACGGCCCGCTCCGCTTCCGCGACGAGTTCGTCCGCCACAAGATCCTCGACCTCCTCGGCGATCTGGCGCTGATCGGCAGGCCGGTCCTCGGCGAGATCACCGCCTCCCGAGCGGGGCACGCCATGCACTCGAAGTTCGTGGCCCGCCTCCTCGAGGCGACCAGCGCGCTCGAAGCCGGCGAGCCGGCCCGGACGCGATCGATGGAGACATTCGCCTGAGGTTGCGCCGGGAAGTGTGGTAAAAAAGCCACACGGTGCTCCGTCTAGCGCTCTCCCTTCTCCTCGTTCTCCTCTCCACGCCGCTCGCCGCCGACCGCGCTGACGAGGCGAAGATCGAGAACCTCTCCGCGGTGGCGGACGAAGGAAAGGTCACGGTTCGTTTCTCCCTCGTCAACGGACTGTCCAACGGGCAGATGGTGGAGGCGCTCGAGAGCGGATTGCCGACGAGCTTCACCTACATCGTGGAGATCTTCCGCTACCGGAAGAACTGGTTCGACGCCGGAATCGCCCGGGCCCGGATCGAGGTGATCTGCACGTTCAACTCCGTGACGCGGGAGTATCTGCTGAACTACCGCCGCGACAGGAAGCTGGTCCTGTCGGAGACGTACACGGACTTCCCGACGCTCGTGGCGCGCATCACGAACATCGAGGAGCGCGACCTGTTCGAGATCGGCGATCGCAGGCCGAACAGACTGAAGGTGCGGGTCAAGGCGGATCTGATGCGCGGGTGGCTGTTCTACGTCGTGCCGTGGGAAGTCTCGACGCGGTGGCAGGAGACGCGTGTGAAGGCCGCCGTGAAGACGCCATGAGCTTCCGCGACGGCTTCCGGCGCTACCGCAAGGATCCGCGGTTCATCATCACGGTGCCGCTGCTGATCCTGGCGGGAACGAGCATCGTCTACTACCTGATCCAGGAGACGAAGCAGCTCACACCCGAGGCGCTGTCGAGTCAGGTCCTTCTCTTCGTTCTCTGGAACATCAACCTTCTCCTGATCCTCGGCATCGCCTTCGTGCTGCTGCGCGGGATCGTGAAGCTCGTCTTCGAGCGGCAGCGGGGGATTCTCGGCTCGCGCTTCCGGACCAAGCTCGTCGTCACGTACATCGCCACGTCGCTCGTGCCGGTCATCGTGCTGTTCGTGGTGGCCACCGATCTTCTGCGTGTATCGATCGACCGCTGGTTCACGACGCCGGTGCGCACCATCCTGGAGAACGGGCACGCCATCGCGCAGATGGCGCAGGACCAGGCCGTGGGGATCGCAGCGGGAGCGGCCCGCGAAATCGCGTCCACGCCGGGCAGCACCGATCCGGAAGAGATGGACGCGGCGTTCGTCCATGTGCTCCGCTTCCACGGCGTGCAGATGGCGGGGATCTACCGCGACGGCGTGCTGCTGAAACTGCAGGCCGATCCACGGGCCCCGCTGCAGGAGATCTCCGAACCGCCGCCGCGCTTCTTCGAGGATGTGGCGGAGCGGGGGACGGCGACGAAGATCGATGTCGCGGCCAGCGGCGGGACATGGGTCCGCCACGCCGTCCGGATGGACGGCGGGCCGGAAGTGGCGGTGGCCGGCGTCTACATCCCGAATGCCATGAGCCGGAGGCTCACGCAATCGACGATCGAGTACAGCCGCTTCCTGCAGCTCTACTCGCAGCGGCAGACGCTGAAAGCCTCGCAGACTTCGCTCTTTCTGGCGGTGACGCTGGCCATTCTCTTCGGCACGCTGTGGGTCTCGATCTACGCGTCGCGCCGGATCACGATTCCCATCAAGGCGCTCGCCGAAGCGACGGAAACGCTGGCCGAGGGGGGATACGGCCATCGCGTGGAAGTGGTGGCGACCGATGAGGTGGGACGGCTCATCACCTCGTTCAACGAGATGTCGGGACAGCTGGCCTCGCAGCGGCGGGCACTGACCGAGAGCAACGAGCGCCTCGACAGCGAGCGCGCCTTCATGCAGACGGTGCTCGACAGCGTGGCCACCGGCATCCTGACCTTCACCGACTCGCTCGCGCTCCTCAGCATCAACCGGGCAGCCATGCACATGCTGCAGCTCGAGGAGGAGCCGCCGGCGAAGACGGCGCTGGGAGAGCTTCTGCGCGGCGACCTCTCGCCGCTCGCCGATGCGTTGGACGACCTCACCTCACGCGGCGGGCGGGCGCGCGAGGTCACACTGATCCGCGGGGGCGAGCTCCGATACCTCGAGCTCTCGGTGGCGCGGCTGGGAGGGGGCGACGGAGGATGGGTGTTCGCGATGGAGGACTCGACGCAGCTCGTCCAGGCCCAGAAGCTGGCCGCCTGGAACGAGGCCGCGCGGCGGATCGCGCACGAGATCAAGAACCCGCTCACGCCGATTCAGCTCTCGGCCGAACGGATCGCGCGCAAGTTCGAGAATGGCGATGCGGACACGACGCAGGCGGTGGAAGAGGGGACGAGGACGATCGTCTTCGAGGTGACGCAGCTCAAGCGGATGGTCGACGAGTTCTCCCACTTCGCCAGGATGCCGGCCGTGCACATGCGCCACGCCCAGCTCGCCGAGATCCTGCAGCAGGCCGCGGCGCTCTACCGCAACGCGAAGCCGGGCGTCACCGTCTCGGTCTCGGTCGCTTCCGACATCGAGCTGCTGATGGATCCCGAACAGATCAGCCGCGCCGTCGGCAATCTTCTGAAGAACGCTGTGGAGGCCACGGAGTCGGGCGAGATTCGCGTCTCGGCCCGGCGCGCGCCGCACCGCGTGGTCATCGAGGTCGCCGATCCCGGTCGCGGCGTCCCCGACTCCGACAAGGAAAAGCTGTTCCTGCCGTACTTTTCCACGAAGGGCCGCGGCACCGGCCTGGGGCTGGCCATCGTCCACCGCATCGTCAACGACCATGATGGGAGGATCAGTGTGCACGATAACCATCCGAAGGGGACTCGCTTTGAGATCGAGCTTCCGGCTTGAGGAGGGTTGTTCGTTGTTCGTTGTCCGGCCCACGACCAACGACCAACGACCAACGACCAACGCCCATGGCTAACATCCTGATCATCGACGACGAGCCCTCCATAAGGACCACGCTCTCCAGCATCCTTCAGGACGAGGGTCACCAGACCGCCGCCTGCGAGTCGGGTGAAGAGGGACTGGCGCGGTTCGCCCGCGACGACTTCGATCTGATCCTCCTCGACCTCTGGCTGCCAGGCATGGATGGAATGGCGGTGCTGGAACGGCTCCGCGGCGCCGGCGCGCCGCCGGTGGTCGTGATCTCCGGACACGGCAACATCGATACCGCGGTCCGCGCCACGCGCCTCGGCGCGTACGATTTCCTGGAGAAGCCGCTCTCGCTCGACCGCGTGCTGCTCACCGTCGGACACGCGATGGCCGACCAGCGTCTCCGCGACGAGGTCCGGAATCTCCGCCGGCACACCGCACTCGAGGATGTTCTCATCGGCGAGAGCGAGGCGATGAAACGCCTCGAGCAGCAGATCCGGAGCGCGGCGCCCTCCGGCACGCGCGTCCTGATCACCGGCGAGAACGGCAGCGGCAAGGAGATCGTGGCCCGCACGCTTCACCGCCTCTCAACGCGCGCCGACCATCCGTTCATCGACGTGAACTGCGCGGCCATTCCGGAGGAGCTCATCGAATCGGAGCTGTTCGGTCACCGGAAGGGAGCGTTCACCGGAGCCATCGAAGATCGGAAGGGGAAGTTCGAGCTGGCAGACGGCGGCACGCTCTTCCTCGACGAGATCGGCGACATGAGCCTCAAGACGCAGGCCAAAGTGCTGCGCGTCCTGCAGGAACAGACGTTCCAGCGCGTCGGCGCGCAGCAGACCATTCGCGTCGACGTGCGGGTGATCGCGGCGACGAACAAGCAGCTGGAGCGCGAGATCGAGGCCGGCCTGTTCCGCAGCGATCTCTACTACCGGCTGAACGTGATCCCCATCGATGTCCCACCGCTCCGCGATCGCGGCCAGGACGTGGTGCTGCTGGCCGAGCACTTCCTCCGCCGCTTCGCCGCCGAGACGCGGGCCCCGAAGAAACGCCTCTCGTCCGGCACGGCGGCCAGGCTGAAAGCGTACGACTGGCCGGGGAACGTGCGCGAGCTGCGGAACCTGATCGAGCGGCTGGCCATTCTCCTCCCGCACGAGATGATCGAGCCGGAGGATGTGCAGCTCGGTGCGCCGCGGCCCGCGGCCGCCGGCATCCGCGGCGACCTGACCCTCAAGGAAGCGCGCGACGAATTCGAGCGCCAGTACATCCTCGCCAGGCTGAAGGAGCTGGCCGGCAACGTCAGCCGCACCGCCGACGCCCTCGGCGTGGAGCGGTCGAATCTCTACCGGAAACTGCACGCCTATGGGATCCGGGAACGAACAGGATGAAGGATGAAGGATGAAGGATGAAGGATGAAGGCCCTTCATCCTTCATCCTTCATCCCTCATCCTTTCAATGGAATACGTTCGCCGGGGAGGTCGTTGATCTTGACACTCCGGTGGGGCTTCACTACGCTACGCCGGCTTCTGACGCGGGAATAACTCAGTTGGTAGAGTGCAACCTTGCCAAGGTTGATGTCGCGGGTTCGAGTCCCGTTTCCCGCTCCATCGTAAATCCTTTTCACGCGCCCACTTAGCGTCTCCTATGAGTGGCCGCGTGTGTTTTACGTGGTTCGTTCCTCTGAATTCACGCCGCGCTTGACAGCGCCTGCTGGTGTGGTTGACTGAACCAACAGGGTAAATCATCCCCACCAACATGGAATCAAATCCCCAGCCGAGTATCTGCCGGATCGTGGTGTACAACCACCCCGGAAGTGCCCACGGGAAGTTTCCGCCCAAGAATTCTCCCGCGATCGTTCAGAAGGTAAATGAGGACGGAAGCCTCGAACTTTTCGTGATGAGCGTTTACGGCGGAATCTTCTTCAACCACTCCTTCGAACAGGGCGAAGGACCGAGCCAGTGGAACTGGCCCCCTCGCGTGTGACAATCAATTTGCGTTGAACGCCGCTTCGAAAGGGTGGCGTTCTCATTTTTTCCACGGCTTTTCGATCCGCTTCAAATCGGGGAACGAGCGCGTAAAGACGTGATCGATTTCCTCTGGCAATTGCCGACTCGATTCGCCGTACCGGAAAATTTTCGCAGAACGTCCGTCTTTCAATGTGACGACCGTGTAACTAGCGTTCTGAGGTTCAATCACTTTCGCTATCTTGTTCCGGTATTCGATGGGGCCGAGCCACTGCAGAATCTGATGGCGCGCTTGCTCGTCGAACGGCGTACTCCCTTCGTGGCAGCGGTCGCAAGTTCCGCCACGCTCGGTTACCTGCTTAGCCTTCGCCTCGGCTTCATCTTGTGTGATGTTCTGAAGCTCGAACTTGTCGCCGCACTCGGTGCAGTGGCCAAAGTCAGCATTGTCAACGTGGTTGGACATCTTTCTACCTCGGTCGAATCATACTCTGCGTATCCGATACGTACGTTAGCGACGCAGAGGCCTCCGGCTACCGTTTTGGAAAAGGCAGTGGTGGTGACGGTTCGTGGTCGTCTGACGGTAGGGAGAGTTTTCTTTGCTCGAGCCAAGCGGTGAAGAAGCTCAGGAGACCCGCCGGGGGCGCTCGCCTCAAGCACCCCGTTTTCGTCTCACCAAGCCGTGAAGTCGATGATCGTTCTCTGAATGCGAACGAGTTCGAGACAATTTGTGTGGAGATCGCGGTTTTCATACACGCAGTGGTCATCACGACTAACGGTCCCACCTCAGTGATCACAGAAAATCATCTCTGTGCCTCCGCGAATCAACGTACCGGCTTCGGACCGATTTCGCAAGAAGAGAAAACGTAGCTGAAGGAAACGCTGCACGTTGAAGTAGCGGTAGACGTATACGTTCCGGTCGGCGGGTTGGGGAAAGC
>DATLFC010000156.1:0-10365 GCA_035525015.1 Thermoanaerobaculia bacterium
GATGACCAGATCTCTCTGCCTCAACTGGGCGTGGAGATCGTCCCGGCTGTTGGCATCGATGCGCATCTCCGAAGTGCGCGAGGCGATCAGCGGCTCCAGACCGGCCGCGCGGAGCTTCTCCGCGATCAGCCCGCCGAAGAATCCGGTGCCACCGAGAATCACGATCCGTTTCATCGAAGCCTCACACCGGCCGCCACGACCCAGGGGATGAACAGGAACATGAGCGCCGCACTGGAGAAGACTACCGCCGATGGCGCGTCCAGGAGCGTCCCGGCCGTCAATCCGAAGCCGCTCGCCCGGACGAGCCACGCCCATCCTCTCAGCAGAGCGGGCATGGCGGGTGTGACGAGCGTCAAGAGCACGCCCGCGCTGCCGCGATGACTGCCCACGGCGGACGCCTCATGGCTCGTTGAGAGGGGCCGCCGGCGAGGTCACGGGGTTGCGGCGGAAGAGCCGTTTCAGGACGAGCCGGACGTTGTCCAGCTCCGCCAGCAGCCACAGCTTGACGCCGCGAGTGGCCATGTGGAGCGGCGCGAGGTTCAGGTTGTAGAAGGCGTTGATGCGACGGCCGTCATTGCGCGTTCCCGCCTCCCCCGCCGCGCGGCGCGACAGCGCGATCGCCTTGAAGCGGCGGTTGTACAGGCCCATCAGATGCCGGCTGATGAAGGCCGGCCTGGGGCCCAGCACCGGCATCCAGTGGAACTTCTTCATGACACGATAGGCCGGCGTGACGACGAAGATGTAGTACTGCGCCGTGTCGAGCAGGAACGATGCGGCGAGCAGATCGAGCTCCCCCATGTAGTAGTACTTGTCGCGGTACGCCGCTTCGAAGAAGCGGTGATAGGAGCGGAGGAACGTCTCGTTGTGCTCGGCGATCCGCGCGGCGACGTCCTTGCCGGCGAACCACTCCCTGACGATCTCCGTCGTCGCCTCCACCGTGAACGCCGCGTGGTCGAGCCCGGGCGAGTAGTACGGATCGAGGAACGCCGCCGCGTCGCCGAGCAGCGCCCATCCGTTCCCCATGTACTGCCGCGTGACGTACGGCAGATGGGAGTAGAAGCGGAGATCGTCGAGCCGCGGCGTCGCTCCCTCCAGCAGCTCGGCCAGAGCGGGGATCGCCTTCAGAAAGGCGATGAAATCGTCCGGCCGGTTCTTGCTCTGGTGAAGGTCGACGAGCCGTTTGTCGAACACCACGCCGATGCTCGTCTCGCCGTTCCCGAGAGGGATCACCCAGATCCAGTAGCCGAAGCCCATGTAATGGTTCGTGCCGAGCCGGCGCGAGCCGACGTTGCGCGTGGCCAGCAGACCGTGGCGCGCGGCGATGTCGTCGATGTGCCGGACGTCTTTCCACCGGCACCACATCGCCGCGGTCGGATGATCGTCATTCCGATCGATCAGGCCGAGGCGGCGGCCGAGGAAGTTGACACGCCCCGTGGCGTCGAGAAGCCAGCGGCATTCGATCTGCTCCGTCTGGCCATCGGCTTCGATGGTGAGCTGGTGGCGGAACTCGCCGAGCTCGACATCGCGGGCCCGCGCCGGCCGCATCAGCTCCGCCCCTTCCTTCACGGCCGTGGCGAGGAGATATTCATCGAGCGTGTCCCGCCGCAACTGGAAGGAGGGGACCGTGCTGCGGACCACACCCCCGGCCTCCGAGGCGTTGCCGTGCCCCGTCACCTTGTCGTTCGAGAACCAGTAGCGGAGCCCTTCCTTCGGGAGGTGTTCCGCTTCGAGGTGGTGCCACATCGCCAGGCGGCGCGTGAGGAACATCGCCGACATCTCGGTCGTCGCTTCCCCCACCTTCTCGTCGAAGGCTTCCGCCTTCTCCACGACGAGCACGCGGAGATCCGGCGCCTCCCGCCGCAGCAGAATCGCCGCCGCGGCGCCGCTGAACGCCCCGCCAAGGATCACAACGTCATATGTGCGCGCCACTGGTCCGCCATTCTAGAAGACCTGACACCAACTTTACGTGCCGGGGCGGAACTGCTCGTTGCCCACGCGGTTCGCCCACCGGTCGAGGAGGAGGACGAGGACGAATCCGAAGACGGCCAGGCCGATGGCCATGGCGACTTCGCCGGTGAAGGCGTCGGGGAGTATGTTGTGCTGCACGGTGGGGATCCGCTCTCCGTGGCGGTCGAGGATCCACGCCACATCGATCTTCCACGGCCACACTTTCCTGAGGCTGCCGAGCATCAGGCCGGTGAGCACCGCGACCGTGATGTCGTGGTAGCGGCGGAACAGCCAGCCGAGGACCTGCGCGAAGCTGACGATCCCGACCGCGGCGCCGAGAACGACCCAGAAAATCGGCGCGAGATTGCGGTCGTTCAGCGCGCTCAGGATGTAGTGATACTTCCCCAGCAGCACGAGGATGAACGAGCCGGAAATGCCGGGAAGAATCATCGCGCAGATCGCGAGCGCGCCGCTCAGGAAGAGGAACCACGACTCCTCCGGCGTCTGCAGAGGAACGGCACCGACGAGGACCCACGCGCCGACGGTTCCGGCGATGAGAGCGATCCACAACGAAACCCTCCAGCGCTGAATCCTTCGCGCCACGGTGACGACCGAGGCGAGCACCAGGCCGAAGAAGAAGCTCCAGATCAGCACCGGCTGATGCTCGAGGAGCCATTCGATTCCCCTGGCCAGCGTCAGGATGGCGGCGAGGATTCCGCTGCCGACGGCGATGAGGAACGGGAGATTGACCGCCGCCGCCGCTTCCTTCAGCCGGAAACGCGACAGCGCCTTCAGAAACGGCGGCCGCGCGAACGCGCGGATAGAGTCGATCAGCTCCTCGTAGATACCGAGGATGAAGGCCATCGTCCCGCCGGAGACGCCGGGGACGACGTCCGCCGCCCCCATGCAGACGCCGCGTGCGACGAGGCCGGCGTAGTCGAGCGGTTTACGAGGGCGGGCCGGATCGGTGTGCATGCGGCCGCGGATCATACAAAATGTCGCGGCCATGAAGCAGTCCTGGCAGATCGCGACCGCGGCGACGTTCGTCTTCGCGCTCGTCCTGACGTTTCCCGGCTTCCTGCCGGGCCGCGTCCTCCTGCCGCTCGACCATCCGCGCGATCAGGGGGCGTGGAAGCCCGATCCGAACGCGCGCTACGAGATCTCGAACAAGATCGTCTCCGATCCGATCTACGAATACCTCGCCTGGGACATCGAGATACGCCGGCTCCTCCAGTCGGGCCAGCTCCCCTGGCGCAACCAGTGGGCGGGTGAGGGCGCGCATCTCTACGCGAATCCCGAGACGGCCCTCTTCTTCCCGTTCACCTGGCCGCGCCTTCTCTTCGGCGCGCGAGGATGGGCGTTCACGGCGCTTCTGAAACTGTGGGCCGGCGGTCTCGGTCTCTGGTGGCTGTCGCGGCTTCTCGGGGCCGACCGGCGATTCGCGCTCACCGGCGCGGCCGTCTACGCGGCGTCGGGCTACATGACCATGTGGCTGCTGTTCCCGCACACGAACGTCTTCGCCGTACTTCCCTGGCTGGCCGGCTCGGCGCTGATGTTCCTTCGCGCGCCGTCGCGCCGCTGGGCGACGGCCGTCATCATCGGGGCGGCGCTGGCCACGGCGGGCGGACACCCGGAGACACTCTTTCACGGCGTCATCTGCGTGGCGATCTTCCTGCTGGCCGTCACCTGGAAACGAGCGAGTCCGAAGCGTCTCGCCTCTCTTGCCATCCTCGCCTGGACCGGATTTCTCCTGATCGCGGTGCAGCTCGTCCCCTTCGCCGTGGCGCTGTCGAAGAGCGACATCGTGAAGACGCGCAGCGCGGCCGAGTCGCACCGCGTTCGAGTCTTCGCCGCCGCCGCGCAGCTTCTTCCCGGCTTCCTCGGCTCGCCGCTTCGGGGCGAGCTCGACCTGAGCGGCATCGCGCAGCCGGAAGCGGAAAACTTCAACGAGCGGAACGCCGGCTACGCGGGCGCCATCACGCTCCTCGTGATCGCACTGGCATGGCGGCGTCTGTCGCGCGAGCTGCGGATCGGAATCGTGATCGGAGTGGCGACGCTGATCGTGGCCTGGAAGCTTCCGCTGATCGAAGACGTCATACGCGTTCTGCCGCTGTTCTCGATCGCCGCGAACGAGCGCTTCCCGCTGGTCTTCGTGCTGTTCGCGTCCGCCGCGCTGCCGGCCGCGCTGACCATCGTGGCCTCCGACCATCCGCGCCGGAAGCTCGGCATCGCCATCGCCGCGGCCGGCTTCACCCTGGCCGCGATCTCCGCCGTTCCGGCCCTGCCGGCCGGACGCGATCTCGTCGTCAGCGGAGCGCGGAGCGGCATCGAGCGGATGCAGGAGCGCGGCTTCCTCCACAAATCTCCGGAGTACTACGAAGAGCGTCTCGGTCACTACCTCGAAGGTCTCCGCAGCGTCGCGCTCCGGAGGGTCGCCGCGCCGCTGGCGCTGATCGGCATCGCCGGGGTGGCGCTGGCGGGCTCGAGACGGCGGGGCGCTGTCATCGGCGCGACGATCGTCGCGGAGATGGTCCTGTTCGCCTGGGGGTACGCGCCAGCGGTCCGCGTGCGGGACGGGGCGATGGTGCCGGCGGCGATCGCCGACATCCACCGGCTCGATCCGGACAACGAGTTCCTCATCGCCGCCAGCGAACAGGTCTATGACGCGAATCTCGCCACGATTCATCGCCTGCGCGACATCCGCTCGTACGACGTGCTGCAGGAGCATGCGCGCATTGCCGGACTCGCCGCTCTCGGCTACAGCCGTGAGTCACGGGCGTTCCCCCCACAACTGCCGCCGGAGAGCGCAACCGGACTGGCACGGGAAGGGGTGAAGTGGTTTCTCTCGCGGCACCAGCCGCCCGGCTCCGTTCGAGTGGGTGGTGCTGCCTCGCCCGCCGCCGGCGTCTACGAGCTCCCTGACGCCGTCCCGACGGAGCCGCCGCCGAACGGAGCGCCGGCCGGAATCACGGCGGGAATGCTGATTTCGATCGTGGCGCTGCTCGGCGCGGTGGCTCTCGTCCGCCTCCTGCCGTACCATACTCTGTGACTTCTCCCCAAAAAGGTCCGATGAAAAGCCAACCTGGGCGGCGGCGGTGGGTCGCCGGCGCACTCCGTGCCGGCCGCGCGGCAGCGTTCCTCACGCTGGCGACCGGGATCAACGGCACGATCGCAGCGCTCGAGCCGCGGTACGAGCCGATCTACGTCTATCTGGCAGCGGTGGTCATCGTGGCCTGGCTCGGCAGCATGCTCCTCGGCGTCACCACCGCGGTGGCGGCGATCATTCTCTACGACACGATGTTCTCGCCGATCGAGCGAAGCGTGTCGTGGAGCGCGGCGCTGCCGTTCGTCGTCGCCATCGGTGCCGCGCTGTTCACACGGCTGGCCCGCGTTCCAGTCCAGCGGGCGCGCGCATTCGGACCCGCCGTACCTCCCCCGCTGCTCGAAACGTCGCCACCGAAGGTGGTCGAGATCCGTCCCGCGTTCGACGCCGACGAGATCGAGGATCTCCGCGAGCAGCTCGCCGATGCGGGACGGGCGCTGGATGAGACGCGAGACCAACTCGAGGAGGCGCGGAAGCAGCTCGAAGAGGCACGCGCTCAGGGGGAGAAGGAGACGCGGATGCACGTCGAGCAGACGGCGACGGCGCGGTCGCGGCTGAGCGGCCTGCAGCACGAGCTCGACGCCGCGCGCGCCGACACCATCGAACAGACCAGGCGCGCCGCTGCCCTGGAGCGCGATCTGGAGGCCGCGCGCACGAAGACACGGGAGGCGGAAGCGCGAATCAACGACACGACGCAGGAGCTCGAAGTCGCCTGGCGCCGCGTCGACGAGGAGAAAGCTCGCTCGGACAAGGAAGCGAAACGCCTTCTGGATCTCGAGCAGCGCGCCAACGAGGCGCTGCAGAAGGCCACCAGCGACCTCGCGGCGCGGTATCAGGAACCGCTGGCCGAAGCGAAGAAGCGCCTCGAAGAGGCTTTCACACGCATCCCCGTGCTGGAGAACGAGCGGGACGCGGCGATGCTCTCCGCCGGTGAGGCGTCGGCCAGAGCGGCCGCGCTCGAGCAGGAGTCGGCGCGGCTTCGTAAAGCGCTCGACGGCGTCCGATCGAATGGCGAGCTGCTGGAGCAGTCCGAGGTCCGGAGGCTGACCGAGCGAGCGGAGAATCTCGAGACGAAGCTGAGGGAGGCACAGAGGCAGGCCGAAGAGGCGCGATCGAAGGAGGAGATCGAGCGCTCGCAGCGCGAACGAGCCGACGGCGACTTCGACCGGAAGCTCGCCAGCATCGCCGACGGCCTCACCCGCGACTACGAGGACTCGCTCGGGCAGGCCCTGGTGGAGAAGGAAGCGGCGCGCGCCGAGGTGCGCGATCTGACCGCCCGAAAGCAGAGCGCGGAGAAGAAGCTGGCCGAGGCAAAGGCCCGGATCGACGAGGCACGCTCGAAGGAAGAGATCGAGCGGTCGGAGCGCGAGCGCGCGGAAGCCGGCTTCGATCGGAAGCTCGCCGGCATCGTCGACGGCCTCACGCGCGATTACGAGGACTCGATCGGACAGGCCATGGTGGAGAAGGAAGCGGCGCGCGCTGAAGTCCGCGCGCTCAAATCGAAGGTCGAGGCGCTGCAGACGAAAGTCGAGCTCGACCGCGCCCAGCGCGAAAGCATCGAGGCCGATCTGATGCCCGCCGCTCGCGCCGAGATCGGGGCGCTGACCGAAAACCTCGAATCGCTGCAGAAGCAGCTCGCGCGGGCTGGCGAGGAAACCTCGCGCCTGGAAACCGACCTCGAGGAGGTCCGCTCCCGCGCCGAGCTGGAACGCGCCGCGCACGAGCGCGCCCTCGGCGACTTCGACCGGAAGATCTCCACCATCGTCTCCGGCATCACCAACGACCACGAGCAGGCCATCGGCGAAGCGATGTTGGAGAAGGAAGCAGCCCGCGCGGAAGTCCGCTCGCTCAACAAGAGGGTCGAGACGCTCCAGCAGAAGCTCGATGCCGAGCGCGCCCGCGCCGATGAGGAAAAAGCGGCACGCGAAAAGCTGGACGCCGAGTGGAACGAGAAACTGCAGACCATCGTCTCTCACCTGGCCAGCGACCACGAATCCGACCTCGGCGAGGCGATCCTCGAGAAGCAGGCCGCGAAGGCCGAAGTCCGCGAGCTCACCACGCGGATGAAGACGCTCGAGCAGCGGCTCGCAACCGAGCAGCGCCGCTCGGTCGAGATGCCGCTGCCCAGCCGTGCCGTCGTCCTGATCGCGCACAGCGACGCCGGAATGCGCGCCATGTCGAAGCATGCGCTCGAACAGGCGGGCTACACGGTCATGACGGCCGCGGACGGACTGGAGGCGCTGCGCGTGGCGTCGACGCAGCGTCCCGACGCCGTCCTGGCGGAAGCGGTGATGCCGAAGATGAACGGCCGCGAGCTGCTGCAGCTGCTGAAGGCGCGGAGCGAGACCGCCGGCGTGAAATTCGTGCTGATGAACGGCGGCGATACCGGCCACGGGAGCGACTTCCGTGCGGACGATGTTCTGACGACGCCGGCCGACTTCGCGGCGATGAAGGCGGCGCTCGCCGCCGTGCTGGCCAGGTGATCACGCCGCCCGTAGAGCGGCGACGGCCTGCTCCGCCTGCCAGAGATGCCGGCGCTGGTGCGCGGCGACGATCCGGAACGCGGAGTAAATGTTGTAACGGACGCGCTTGTCGAACGGCGAGACGATCTTCACCCGCGACACCGCCACCGACTCCGAGGAGTGCAGGAGATCGATCAGTTGCCGCTGCAGCGACAGGAACTCGTTCAGCGCTTCCGACTTGGCGCGGACCGATCTCGGGACGAAGCGGGCCGGGGTCCTCACGCGCGAGCGCACCGGCGGCTCCATGAACCAGCGCAGGATGCGCCCGAGAAGGTCCATCGACGGTTCCTTCTGCGAGGTCAGGCCGTGGTTCCGGGCGGTCTCTATGGCGTCACGCAGCACCGGAATGAACATCTCGCTGGAGATGCTGAGGTGCGCGAGGCACTCGGCGGCCGACCACGCCGACAGCTGCGGCCGCACGGTGAACAGGCGCGGCTCGGTCGACTCGACGAGCCGCTGCGCGCGTTGCGTCGCTTCGTTCAACTCCTGTTCGACTTCGCCCAGCGCGCTCACGTGACCGGTTTCTTCCACATCGCTTCGCCCAGCTCGCGCGAGCGGGCCGTCGCCGCTTCCACGGCGTTGATGAGCGTCGTCCGCAGACCGCCGGTCTCGAGCGTGTGCAGCCCCGTGATGGCCGTGCCGCCGGGCGAGGTCACCATGTCCTTCAACCGTCCGGGGTGCTCGTTCGTTTCGAGCAACAGCTTCGCGGAGCCGAGGAGCGTCTGCGCGGCCAGCAACTGCGCCGTGCGGCGGGAGAGACCGACCTTCACCCCGGCATCGCTGAGGGCCTCGAGGATCAGAAAAACGTACGCGGGGCCGGATCCCGAGAGACCGGTGACGGCGTCGAGCTGCATCTCGTCGAGGATGACCGTCGTTCCGATGGCATCGAAGATCCGCTTGGCATCCTCGAGGTCCGACTCGCGCGCGTAGTCGCCTCGCGCGATCGCCGTCGCCGCGGCGTCGACGAGCGCCGGGGTATTCGGCATGGCGCGGACCACACGCGTCCCGCTGGCCAGCCGCTGCTGGATGGCGCCGACCGGCACGCCGGCGGCGATGGAGATGACCAGCGCGTCCGGACTGATGACCGACCCGACCTCGTCGAGTACGCGGCCGAGGATCTGCGGCTTCACCGAGAGCACGACGATCTCGGAGGCGGCCGGGACCTTGTTGTCGGTCGTGGCGTAGATCCCGTAGGTGTCGCGCAGCTCCGCCATCCGCTCTTCGCGCGGGCCCGACGCGGCGATCTGCGCGATCGCGAAGTCGCCGCCTCGCAGCAGGCCTCTGATCATCGCCTCGGCCATGTTGCCGGCGCCGATGAAGCCGATGGTTTTATCGATGGACATGGTCACTCCTTGAACTGCACCGCGATTCGCTCCGCGAGCGCCGCGGCGACGGCACGGTTTCCGTCTGCCGAGTAATGCCCGGGCGCCACCGCGTCGACGCCCCGCTCGCGCGCCAGCGCGACGAGGCGCGGGGCAGGATCGACGATGGTGAATCCCGGACGAAACAAGGACAGAAGCGGTTCCGCCGGATCTCCTCCGCCGCCGATCTGCGTTTCGATATTGTCCTTCAAAGGAAGATTGACCAGGAGAAAAGGACGTCCGGTCACCCTCACATCGTTGCGAAAGTTTTCGAGGATCCGTCCCGTCACCCGCAGCCCCTCCCCTTCCGGGTCGCCGAGATCGGGCATGACCTCGCCGTCCTTCCTCCGGAGCGCCTCGGCCAGAACCGCGATCAGCCGGCTGCGGAGGTACCAGCGGCGGCGGTACTTCTCCGAGTAGAACGCCTCGAACCGCCGCAGCGGCGAACGATGAAAGTCGGCCAGCGTCGCCGCAATCTGATCAGGCGCGACCGTCGGCCGGTTCGCCAGCAGGAGCGACGGGCCTTCGAAGTAGTAACGCGGCTTCGAGAACGGGATCGCGGTCTGCGGATAGGCGACCAGGCGGAAGACCATGAGGTGCCGGGTGATGTTCTCGAACTGCAGACCCATGACGACGATGTCGTAGTCGAAGCGGCCGCCGTCCCGCGAATACCGGAGATAGGCCTGGTCCATCCCGTGACCACCCACACCGAAGTTCAGCACCTGGGAGGCGACTCCGCGCGCGGCCAGCTCGCTCTCGAGCTGCGGCGCCAGACTCCCGGCCAGATCGACATCATTGCCGTGAATGAAGGAATCCCCGAACAGCGCCACTCGAAGCACACCGGGAGGGGTCTCCTTCGAGTACTCACGGTCGGAGCGCAGCCCGGCGGAGTTCGCGCGGTACAGGCCGTCGCGGGATGACGAGCCCGGACGGTTCGTCCATCCGAGGTCGGCGTCGTACTGCATGTACCCGGCGGGGTCGGCCTGGTACTGCTCGATGAGCTCCTTCGCCCGCTGGACCGGAAGCGCGTACGGCGGGATGGGGCGGTCCCGGAAGAAGAACGTGCCGTCGGCATCGTAGCGGCCGGCGAGACGTACGTAAACCTCACCCGCCGCGAACGCGAGCGCCAGCGAGAGGAAGAGGAAGATCGTGAGGAACGCTGCTGTGCGCCCGCGACTCGCCATCAGAACAGCGAGTAGATGAACGGCGCCAGCGCCGACCCGGCGGTCAGCGTGATCAGCCCGCTCAGCAGCAGAAGGATGAAGAGGATCGGCACGATCCACAGCTTCCTGCGCTCGCGGACGAAATGGAAGAACTCACGGATGAAGTCGGTCATTGGATGTTGGGCCGGGTGGTTGGCTTGCTTCTCGCGCCTCCTCCCGCCCTGATTCCTCGCTACGCTCGGAATGACATTCTAAAACTGCTTTTCAAA
>DATLFC010000159.1:0-18926 GCA_035525015.1 Thermoanaerobaculia bacterium
GATCACCGGCGGCTCTTCGAACTCGACGAAGATCGGTGCGCGGTCGATGCGGCGGCGGCACGGCTCTTCGGGCTCGGTCCCGGCGAGGAACGCCTCCTCGAAACGGTCACCGCAGCCCGATTTCCAGAGCAGGCCGCTGGCCGGCTCGATGTCGACGAGCACAACTCCGTCAGGCGGCGCGATGTCGGCACGCTTGTGCCCGGCTTTCGCCATGTAGGCGGCCCAGATGGGCAGCGCCGCTTCACCCGACGAGATCCGGAGCGGCGTCCCGTCGTCGAAGCCGACCCACGCCGCCGTCAGCAGGTCGGGGGCGTAGCCGACGAACCAGGCATCGCGGTAGTCGTTCGTGGTCCCGGTCTTACCGGCGAGGTGACCGAGGCCGAGGTGTTTGAGGTCGGATCCGGTGCCGCGCTGCACCACCCCGCGCATCAGCGAGTGGACGACATACGCCACCGCCGGATCGAGGGCCTTCCGCTTGCGCGGCTTGAAGCGATAGATCCTCCGGCCGTTCGCATTCTCGATGCGATCGACGAGATGCGGCTGGGAGCGGTATCCGAGATTCGGAAAAACGGTGTAGGCGCTGACGAGTTCGCGCATCGAGACCTCGTCGACACCGAGCGCGATGGCCGGCGTATCCGACAGCTCCCCTTCGATGCCGGCGTCGTCGAGCACGTTGCGCACGCGCCTCACGCCGATCTCGTCGGCGATCCTGACGGCCGGCGCATTCAACGATTTCTCGAACGCTTCGCGCACCGTCACGTCGCCGCGGAAACGCTCGTCGTAGTTTCGCGGACGCCAGATGTCGTTGCGGGCGAGCTGAATCTCGACCGGCTTGTCCTCGACGACCGTGGCCGCGGTCACTTTGCCGCCGGCAATCGCCGCGGCGTAGGTGAACGGCTTGAACGCCGATCCCGGCTGGCGGCGCATGCGGCGCGTCCGGTCGAACTGCGACTTGCGGAAGTCCGATCCGCCGACCAGGGCGCGGATCCCCCCCGTCTCCGGGTCGACGCTGAGAATCGCCGCCTGCAGCGGGTCCTTGCGCCGCAGCCAGCGATAGCGGTTGCGCAGACGCTGCGTTCCGCCGCGAACGGCCGATTCCGCGGCGCGCTGCATCTCGCCGTCCACCGCCGTGTAGATCTTCATCGGCGAGCGGAGGCGGCGCGCGCCGGCGAGGTCGGCGATCTCCGCCCGCAGCGCGGCCACGAGATAAGGATGCGGCGTGGTGCGCGGCGTGCCCGTACGGAAGCGCACCCGCTGATCGACGGCGCGGTCGTGATCGTCCTCGTCGATCCAGCCGCGATCGCGCATCACGCCAAGGACAGCGTTGCGGCGCTCGCGGGCGACCCTGGCCCGCTCCTCCGGATTGTCCCGGTTCGGCGCCCGGATCATCCCGGCCAGCAGCGCCGCCTCGGCCACGTTCAGATCGCCCGGCTTCTTGTTGAAGTAGGCCAGCGCCGCTTCGTCGAGGCCGAGGATGCTGCGGCCGTCGCGGTGCCCGAGATAGACGTCGTTGAGGTAGGCCTCGAGGATCTCGTCCTTCGAGAGACGCAGCTCGATGAGCGGCGCCAGCACCGCCTCCTTCGCCTTGCGCGTGAACGTCCGCTCGGCGGAGAGGAAGCGAGTCTTCGCAAGCTGCTGCGTGATCGTGCTGCCCCCCTGCGCGATCCCGCCCGCTTTCACGTTCGTCAACGCCGCCCGTCCGATGCCGACCGGATCGAGCCCGAAGTGACTGCGGAAACGGACGTCCTCCGCCGCAAGAAAGGCGTTGGGGATGTGGTCCGGCAGGTCCTCGAGGACGACCGGATCGGTGCGCCGCCATTCCGCGCCGTACAGCGCCAGGAGCGTCTCGCCATCGCGATCGAGGATCTCGGTCGGCGTCCGCCAGGAGCCGGGCCGCAGCTCGGTGACGACGCGGTAGCCATACCAGAGGTTCACAACGGCCGAGACCGCCGCAAAGGCCACGAAGGCGAGGAGAATCGCAACTCCGAGACGCGAGCGCACCGGGAGGGGGTGGAGCAAGAAAGAGGCCGCCGCGCGTCAACGCCTGCCGGCAGCTCGCCGGCGGGCCAGGAGCTATGATTCCGCCATGAACATCACGACATTCGAACCCCTCCTTCGCGACGCAACGGTCAAGGCCCTCGACGCGGTCGGCAGGAAGCTGGCCAGCGCAGAAGTCAAAGCGGAGAACGCCATCACGCGGCTGCTGAACCGCTGGAATGCGCTCTCGCCTGAGGAAAAAGAACATGTGGCGGCGATCGTCATCACCACCGCCGCCACCGCCGTGGCGGCAATCGCCGCGCTGAAGGGCAGCGGGAAAAAGAAGATGAAGAAAAAGGCCAGGCGCGTGGTGAAGAAAGTGGCGCGGAAGGTCGGGGGTTGAACCGCCGGTCGTTCGCCCGTCTCGTCGGCCTCTCGGCTGCCGGAATCGTCGCGAACGCCCGTGCCGTCACGCGGCCGGCGGCCGCGCGCATCATCAAGCCGAGGCGGCTCGAGGAAGGAGACACGGTCGGCCTCGTCCTTCCCGCCTCGAACACGATGCAGGCCGACTCGATCGCCTTCGCGCGCGAGCAGCTCGAGGCGATCGGCTTCGAGGTCCGCACCGGACGCCATGTCTACGACCGGCATGGCTACTTCGCCGGGACGGACCGCGATCGCGCCGCCGACGTCACTCGGATGTTCGCCGACAGGGAGATCGATGGGATCTTCGCCTACACGGGCGGGTGGGGCACGCCGCGCATCCTTCCGCTCCTCGACTACGACCTGATTGCGCGCAACCCGAAAGTCCTGATCGGATTCAGCGACATCACCGCCCTGTTGAACGCGATCCACCAGCGGACGGGACTGGTCACCTTTCACGGGCCGTTCGCCGGATCGACGCTCAATCCATACAGCGTCGATCATTTCCGCCGCGTGGTGATGGATGACGAGCCGGCCGGCCTGCTCGAGCCGCCGGACAAGCGGCCGAACGAGCTCGTCGACCGGGTGAACCGCATCCTTCGTCTGGCGCCCGGAAAAGCGACGGGGCGCCTGGCCGGCGGCAACCTCACTCTCCTTGCCGCGACGATGGGCACCCCGTACGAGATCGACACCACGGGGGCGATCCTCTTTCTGGAGGACGTCGACGAAGCGGTCTACCGGATCGATCGCATGCTCACGCAGCTCGCCCTGGCCGGGAAATTCGACCGCGCTGCCGGAGTCGTGTTCGGGCGCTGCTCCAATTGTGACAGCTCCCGCTCGGCCTTCAGCCTGGAGGACATCCTGCGCGATCGCTTCGGCTCGCTCCCGATCCCGGCGATCTCCGGCCTCTCCTTCGGCCACATCGAGAACAAGCTGACGCTGCCGATCGGCGTGCAGGCCACACTCGATGCCGATGCGGGAACGCTGTCGATCGACGAAGCGGCGGTCGTGTAGCCGTCAGCGATCGAGCTCCACGACCACGCCGCCGAACCCGCCGCCGGGGCGCCTCCGCACCGCATAGCGCGCGTCGTGCACCAGCACGCGCGTCGCCGACGGCGTCCGCTCGATCTCGTACCACGGAAAGCGCACCCAGGTCATGAACCCTTCGATCGACGGATGCTCGCGCGCCGCGCGCCATTCCGGCGTCTCGGCGGGCAGCGGCAGAACGTCCGGTGCCAGCGTCAGCCCGCCGCGCAGCCAGTGAAAACGGCCGTAGCGGTAACCGTTTGCGGTCTGCGCCACGATCTCCCATCGAAGCGGATCGAGCGGATGCGGGGAAGCCATCAGCCGCTGCACGGCCGGGATCTCGCGGCGCACCGTCTCCGCGGTCACGGCGTGGATCGTGAGCCGCGCCCCGACGTAGATCGACGCCACGGCCAGTGCCGCGGCGGCGTAGGAGCGGCTCGTCCGCCACAGAAGGGCCATCAATAGAATGACGGCCACCACCGCCACGATGACAAGGTAGCCGCGGGAGCGGTTCCCGACGACCCAGGCGAGGGCCAGCGCGAAGAAGGCCCAGGTACCGATCAGCGCCGGCGTAGCCCTTCGTCCGGCCAGCCATCCACACCCGAGGATGAGCCAGAGAAGCGGATCCATGATGTAGACCGAGTCGCCGTAGACCCATGTTCCGCGGAACGGCATCAGCCAGCGCATGCCGTAATTGTTCAGCCAGTCGAGAGTGGGGTGCGTGAGCACGGCCGCGAGGGAGAGGATCAGGAGCCACTTCGGCGAGACCGTGATGCGCCGCCAACGGGCCCAGCCGAGAAGCAGGGCCGTCTGGATCAGCGGCAGCAGAGCGATGGCCAGCACGCCGTGCGTCCATCCGCGGCGGAAGCCGAGGGCGAGATCGCGATGGCCGGTGAAATAGAGGATGGCGTCGACGTCGGGAAGGTTCGCGCCGATGACGAGGGCCGTCGTGGCCAGCGCGGTCTTTTCGCCGAGACGGGAGGAGGCGAGGTTGGCGCCGACGAGGGTATGGGTGAGTGGATCCATGCGCCGACGGATGGTAACGGGAGTGCGATGGCAGCGCCACCGCACTCCGCGTTGGTTACCGTCGCTCGAGGACGAATTCGGCGCGGCAGCCGTTCGTCACCCAGACCCCGACGTCGTCGACGCCCCAGCTCCGGTCGCGCTCGCAGCGCGCGTCGCTGAGCTGGCGGAGCATCGTCACGCCGAATCGGGTATCGGCGCGGCAGTGCTGGTGCTCGTTGTTGACCGACTCGCAGATGAGCGTCGGCACCACTCCCGGCGCGGAGGAGATCATCCCCGTCCGGACCAGGCGGGCGTCGCCGGTGGCAAACTCACCACGGCAGCCGCTCGTCACCCAGACGCCGTTGGCGTCGATGCCCCAGTTGGTGCCGAAGCGGCAGTTGACATCGCTGAGCTGGCGGCTGAGCAGGGCTCCGAACGTCGTGTCGGCGCGGCAATGATTCCGCCGTCCGTCGATCGATTCGCAGAGGAACGTATTGCTCACCACCGTGCTCGGCGGCAGGTTGGCCGTCGTGGCGTAGCGATCGCCGCCGACCGCGAACTCGCCGCGGCAGCCGCCGGAGACCCAGATGCCGTTGTCGAGCACGCCCCAGGTGTTGTTGCGGATGCACCTGGCATCGCTGATCTGCCGGCGGAGCTCCACGCCGTAGCGTGTGTCGGCCCGGCAGTTCGTCCGCTTATTGTCGCGCGACTCGCAGGTCACGACACTCGTAGCTGGCGGCGGCGCGACCGCGAGGCGGCTGCTGGTGACTGCGAACTCAGCGCGGCAGCCGTTCGTTACCCAGATGCCGTCGCGGTCATAACCCCAGTCACGGCCGAACTCGCATCCGGCGTCGCTGATCCTGCGGACCAGCTGCACGCCGGCGGCCGTGTCGGCGCGGCAGCGGCTGAGCTGGCCGTCCGACTCACACGTGATGCGCGTGTCGAGCGGCGCCGAGGCCACACGCCCCGTCATTGCGAACTGTCCGCGGCAGCCGCGATCCACCCAGATCCGGCCGTCACGGTAACCCCAGGTCTGTCCTTCGATGCACTGGCTGTCGCTGAGCTGAGTGGTCAGCGTCGCCACACCGACCCCTTCGAGCCGGCACTCGCGATATTTACCGTCCGATTCACACAGGACCGTCGTCTGCGCGACGGCCGGTACTGCTGTGAACGCCAGGACGGCAAGCGTCAAAAACAGGTATCTCATACGCTTAACCTCCGGGCCTTTGTCTTGCGCACTGCTTGCCAGATTGGCCAAACAGCTAAAATACCCGCGCATGTCTGGAGCAGCTCGCACCGTCATCGCCGGCACAGGCAGCCACATCCCTTCGCAGATCGTGCGCAACGACGACTTTCTCGGCCACGAGTTCCGCGGTCCCGACGAGAAACCGATCCCCAGGACCAACGACGAGATCCTCCGCCAATTCGAGTCGATCACCGGGATCCGGGAGCGGCGCTACGTACCGGACGACCTCGTGACGTCCGACATCGCCACCGACGCGGCGCGTAAAGCGATCGAAGCCGCAGGGATCAGCGGCGAGGAGCTCGATTGCATCATCGTCGCGCACAATTTCGGAGACGTTCGCGCCGGTACGACACGATCCGATCTCGTGCCGGCGCTCGCCGCGCGCGTCAAAGCGAAGCTGGGAATCGAGACGCCCCGCACGGTCGCCTTCGATTTGATCTTCGGCTGTCCCGGATGGCTGCAGGGGGTGATCCAGGCCGACGCCATGATCTGCGCCGGCCACGCGAAGCGGGTGATGGTCATCGGCGCGGAGACGCTGTCCCGCGTTTCCGACCCGCATGACCGCGACAGCCTCATCTACTCGGACGGAGCGGGCGCAACCATCCTCGAAGCGCGGAACGGCGGCGACGGCGGGGTGCTCGCGCATGCCGCCCGCTCCGACACGCTCGAGCACTCGCAGATGCTCTACATGGGGCACTCGTTCAACCGGGAGTCGTTTCTGGAAGCGCTCTTCCTGAAGATGGAAGGGCGCAAGCTCTACAAGTACGCGTTGAACACCGTGGCCACGGCCATCCGCGAATGCCTCCAGCGCGCCGCCATCGACATCCGCGACGTGAAGAAGATCCTCATTCATCAGGCCAACGGCAAGATGGATGAGGCCATCCTCGAAGCGCTCTACAAGCTCTACGGGATCGCCGAGCCGCCGGCGGATGTGATGCCGATGACCATCTCCTGGCTCGGCAACAGCAGCGTGGCGACGATCCCCACCATGCTCGACCTCATCGTCCGCGGAAAGCTCCCGCCGCACGAGCTCCACGCCGGTGATGAAATCGTCTTCGCCTCCGTCGGCGCCGGGATGCACATCAACGCGATGGCGTACCGCGTGCCGGTCTAGCCGTTCACCGTTAACGTCCAACGACCAACGACCAACGACCAACTATACTTCCACCCCATGCACGCCCTTCCCGGCGACGCGGACGTATTCCGTGCCTTCCTGGAGGCTTCGCGCGATCCCGTCTACGTGGTCGGGCGGGACCTCCGTTACACGCACGTCAGCCGGGGCGGCGCCGCGGCGGCCGGGCTCGACCCGCAGGCAATGGTCGGGAAAACGTGGCAGGAGCTCGGGCTCCCCGCCGATGTGATGTCGGGGCTGGAAGAGGAGTGGAATCGCGTGCTGGAGAGTGGCCGGCCGTCGGAGCATCAGGCCCGGTTCAGCGGCCGCACGTTCGACTACTTCCTTTTTCCGATCCGCTCCGGCGATCAGGTGGTCGCGGTCGGGTCGATCACCCACGACGTCACCGACCGGGTCACGGCCGAAGAACGCTACCGATCGTTCATGGCCAACAGCTCCGAGGGAATCTTGCGGTTCGAGATCGACGAGCCGATCGATACCTCGCTGCCGGTCGAGGAGCAGGTGCAGCGGATGTTCGACGGTGCGTGGCTGGCGGAGTGCAACGACACCGTGGCCCGTATGTACGGCTTCGAGAGCAGCGACGAGATCGTCGGCATCCGCCTGCCGGAGATGCTCGACCCCGGCATCGATGCGAACCGCGACCTTCTGCGCGAGTTCGTCCGCTCCGGTTACCACCTGGCCGGTGCGGAATCGGCGGAGGCGGACCGGTACGGACGGCGGAGGTACTTCGTCAACACGCTCAACGGCGTCAGCGAGAACGGGCGGATGGTCCGAGCGTGGGGAACGCGGCGCGACATTACGGAAGAGAAGGCGGCGATGGAGCGGCTCCGCCTGAGCGAGGAGCGGCTGCAGGCGCTCGTCCAGGCCTCGGCGCAGATCGTCTGGACGACCGACCCTGAAGGACGGCTCGAGTGGATCTCCCCCGGCTGGACCGACCTGACGGGGCAGACGCACAAGGAGGCCAAGGGGACTGGCTGGCAGGAGCTGATCCATCCCGACGAGCGGGCGGTCGCCGCCGAAACATGGCAGAAAGCCGTGGCCGCGCGCACGCTGTTCGACAACGTCGTTCGGGTGCGCGTACGCGACGGGAGCTACCGCTGGATCCACTCTCGAGCGGCGCCGGTGTTCAATGCCGACGGCAGCGTGCGGGAGTGGGTGGGCGCCACGGATGACATCGACGCGGCGCGGCGTCAGGAGCTGAGCCTGGCCGCCGATCAGCTGCGGGCCGAGTTCATCGCCGAGGCCAATGATCTTTTCGTTCGAACCCTCGACTACGAAGAGACGCTGCGGAATCTGGCGCGGCTCTGCGTGCCGCGTCTGTCCGACTGGTGCGCCGTCGACATGGTGGAGCCGGACGGTTCCCTGCGCCGGCTGGCCGTCGAGCACATCGATCCGTCAAAAGTCCGGCTCGCCTTCGAACTGCAGGAACGGTATCCAACCGACCCCGACGCGGCGTTCGGCGTGTCGCAGGTGGTACGCACCGGCAAGCCGGAATGGATGGCGGAAATCCCGCTCGAGTTGCTCGAAGCGGCGGCGAAGTCGGACGAGCACCGCGAGCTCATCCGCCAGCTCCAGCTCCGTTCGTACATCGCCATGCCGATCCGCGTGCGGGAGGAAGTGGCGGGCGTGCTGACTCTGGTCATCGCCGAGTCGAAGCGCTCGTTCACGGCGCGGGACGTCGAGCTGGCCGAGGCGCTGGCGCTGCGGGCGGGACATGCCGTCGAGAATGCGCGGCTCTACAGGCAGGCCGTCGAGGCGAACCGCGCCAAGGACGACTTCCTGGCCACGCTCTCCCACGAGCTGCGCACACCGCTCACGGCCATTCTGGGATGGGCGAACCTGCTTCGCCTCTCGAACTTCGACCCGGAGACGATGCGCAACGCCGTCGATACGATCGAGCGCAGCTCGAAGACGCAGGCGGCCATCATCGATGACCTGCTCGACGTGTCGAGGATCATCACGGGAAAGTTCCAGATCAATCCATCGGTGATCGACATCGTCCCGATCGTTCGCAACGTGGCCGACCTCTCCCGGCCGGCGGCAGAGGGGAAGCGTCTGAAGATCGAGATCGACGCCCCTCCAAAACTCGTGATCCGCGCCGATCCGAATCGCCTGCAGCAGATCGTCTGGAACCTGATATCGAATGCGGTGAAGTTCAGCGCCGAGGAAGGAACGATTCGCGCGCGCATCGGGACAGAGGACGACGATGCGGTGATTTCCGTCTCGGACTCCGGCATCGGCATCGCGCCCGAGATCCTCCCGCGCGTGTTCGATCGCTTCTGGCAGGCCGACAGCTCCACCAACCGCGCCCACGGCGGCCTCGGCCTCGGTCTGGCCATCGTCAAGCACCTGTCCGAGATGCACGGCGGCACCGTCGCGGCGGAGAGCTCCGGAGCGGGAAAAGGAGCAACGTTCATCGTCCGCCTTCCCGTCGGCGACGTCGAGAGCGAAGCCGCCGCCGTGGGGAGCACTACCAACCTGTCCGCCAAGCGTGTCCTGCTCGTGGATGACGACGGCGGCGCGCGGGAAGTGATCGCCCGAATGCTCCGGCACTACGGTGCCCGAGTCCGCGAGGCCTCCAGCGCCGACGATGCCGTGAAGCTGGCCAGCGACGAGCGGTTCGATCTCGTCCTGACCGACCTGGCCATGCCCGAACACGACGGCTACTGGCTGCTGGAAAGGCTCCGGTCATCGAATCCGGAGCTGCGCGTAGCCGCGATCACCGCACTCGGCGTGAGCGACGAACAGATGGAAGCTTTTGATGACTACGTCAGGAAGCCTGTCGATCCGGCGCGGCTGGCAGCGCTGTTGGAGGAGGAGGAAAGCAGAATTGAGAATTGAGAATTGAGAATTGAGAAAATCGATTTCTCAATTCTCAATTCTCAATTCGCTTTCCGCCGCCGGCCTCGCAAACAAATACCCCTGCGCGTATTCACATCCCAGCGATATCAGCAGCGCTTCCTGCTCGGCAGTCTCCACGCCCTCGGCGACCACTTCGATTCCCAGACCGCGTCCGAGACTGACGATCGAGCGGATGATCTCCACGTTCTTCTGATCGGTGGTGAGCTGCCGGACGAAGGATGCATCGATCTTCAGCCGATCGATCGGGAACTGGTGAAGGTAGGACAGCGAGGAATAGCCGGTGCCGAAGTCGTCGAGCGCGACCTGGCATCCGAGCTCGCGCACGCCTTTCAATACGGCCAGCGCGAAGTCGGGCTGCTGCATGATCACGCTTTCGGTGATCTCGATGTGCAGCGCTGCCGGCTCGAGGCTGCACGTTTCCAGCGCCGCGTTCACATCGCCGAGCAGATCGGCCTGCGCCACGTGGCGGCTGGAGACATTGACGCTGACGTACCGCGGGGCCCAGGCGGCGGCCGCCCGGCAGGCCTCCCGCAGCACGAACTGCCCGATCGGGACGATCAGCCCGGTCTCTTCCGCGACCCCGATGAAATCGCCGGGCGCGACCATGCCGCGGACCGGGTGCTGCCAGCGCAGCAGCGCCTCGAAGCCGGCCACCTGGCGCGTTCCGAGACGGACGATCGGCTGGTAATGCAGAAGGAGCTCGCCGCGGTCGAGGGCTCTGCGCAGATCGGTCTCCAGCTGCAGCCGGGCCACGACATCGGCGCGCATCTCGGCGTCGAAGATCTCCGAGCGCGCCCTCCCCTGCGCTTTGGCGCGGTACATGGCAGTGTCGGCGTCGCGAAGGATCTGCTCGGGCCGCTCGTAGTCGAGCGTGCCGAGGGTGATGCCGATGCTGACCGAGATGAAGATCTCGTGCTCGCCGATCTGAAAGGGCTGGGCGATGCCGTTCTGGATGCGCGCCGCCGCCCGCGTGGCGTCCGTCGGCCCGGTGACGTTGTCGACCAGCACCGTGAATTCGTCGCCGCCGAATCGCGACACGGTGTCGGCGGCGCGGACGCACTTCTGCAGCCGCTCTCCGATCAGGACCAGCACCTCGTCGCCGACCGCGTGACCGAGTGAGTCGTTCACGTTCTTGAAGTGATCGACGTCGAGCAGCAGCACGGCGAAGTTCTGCTTCCGCCGCGCCAGGGCATGGCCGACACGGTCGAGGAAGAGGGCCCGGTTCGGAAGCCCGGTCAGCACATCGTGAAAGGCGTTGTGCAGGAGCTGGCTCTCCACGATCCGCTGCTCGGTGACGTCCGATCCGATTCCGGCCGCCCCCACGATGCTTCCCTGCGGGCTGCGCAGGACGGTGTAGTTCCAGAGAATCGTGCGGGGCGTTCCGGCGCGCGTCACGATCTCCACCTCGCTGTGCGAGGCGACGACTCCCCGGCCGATGTTCGCCGTGAACGCACGCGAGGCCGCCGCGCTCTCCTCCTCCGGGAGAAACACCTCGAAGAAGTTGCGGCCGATGACTTCGTCCTTGGTGTAACCGGTGCTGGCGAGCAGATACGGGTTGCAGTAGGTCACGCTGCCGACCACGTCGATCAGCACCGCGGCCAGCTCGATGGTGTCCAGCATCTCGCGGAAGCGGCGCTCCGATTCCCGCAGCGCCTCCTCGGCGCGGCGCCCGATGTCGGCGTCGACGGCCATCACCATGCGCGCCCGCCGCCCCGGCAGACGGATGTCGTAGCCGGACAACTCCGCGTTCACCGTCCCGCCATTCTTGCGGACGATCGCCACCGGGCCGCTGCGCGGAACGCTCTTCGCCGATACGAGGTCGGACACCGACAGCGTCAGCAGCTCGGCAGTCGAGTAGCCGTACAGCGCCGCCGCCGCGGCGTTGACCGCGATCAGCTCGTTCGTGTCGGCGTCGGCGATCCACATCGGATGCGGATTCCCCTCGAAGAGGAGGCGGTACTGCTCTTCCGATGTGGTGAGCGTGGCGTGGGCGCGGGTGCGCGCGTGCGCCTTGCCGAGGAGGTCGCCGATGCGGCGGATCACGTCGAGGAGCGGCGGGTCGGCGGCGATCGGCTCCGGCGCGAAGAACTCCAGCACCGCCAGCGGGCCGTCGATGCCGATCACGCCAAACGCCAGCGCGGACGTGAGGCCGGCCTCGCGTGCGGCGGCGGCCAGAGGAAGCGGAAGGACGCCGTCGAGCTCCGTCGTCGCCACAGGAGCGCGCTCGGCCAGCGCGCGGCCGGCGACACCGCCGCTCGGCGCGACGAGCGTCGTCTCCACGGCATGGCGGAAGCTCTCGTAGCGAGCGAGATCCCCGACGAACCAGATGTCGCTGAGGGCGAGGACCGAGGTGGTGCCGATGGCCAGATAGGCATGGCCGACCGGCCAGCCGAGGATCGTGCAGATCTGGTCGACGGCCGCCTGCAGCGCGTCGTCGAGCGACGGCGATTCGTTCGCCGCGATGGCGACGGTCTGCAGCAGCTTCAGATGCTGCCGCTTGTCGTAGAGTGCACCCGTGGAGCTGTCGGAGATGGCCTCGGCCGCAACCCGCGCCCGCCGCTGCCGATCGAGCCGCTTGACGAGCATCGCCAGTTCCTGAGCGTCGAGTTGGTCGTCGTCGGCCACATGGAAATGATAGCCGTTGGGCGTCGCCTAGCGCTGGGCTTCGTCAGCGCGGAAGTTCAGCGGATCGCGTAGATTCTGGAGCGTGCGGTAATAGAAGAGCGCGGTTGGATGCTCGTTGCCCGCGAAGCGGATGCTGCGCAGAAACTTGATCTCGTCCGCTGCCGCCCCGCCACTCAGCGTGGCGTCGCGCAGAAACACACGCAGGCCGGCCGTGTCGGCGGGGCGCACGTCTTTCGTGATTTCCTGAAAACGAAACTCGCGCGTCGAACCGGTGGTCAGTTGCACGGTGAGGAGGAACTGCAGCTCATCGAAATCCCAGAAGCGTATGAGGGGCCCGATGAAGTACGAGAAGTCCCCCATCGAAGCGGATGGATCGCTGTCCAGAAGATCGATGAGCCGCACCCGCATCTTTCGATAGCTGGGTCCGCTGTCCGCTGAGATCGCCTGCAGCCACTTTTCATCGCGGGCGTGGTCGCTTGCTTCCTGGCGGATCGACTCGATGAGGGTGCGTGTGACGAGCCTTTCCACGTTTCCGAAGGGCTGCTGTTCGAAGACCGCCCGCATCGCCTCCCGGGTTGCAGGCCGGCATTTGCGCAGGACCAGCTCCCGCATCGGACCGAACAGCGGCGCGGGCTCCGCGCGCCAGGTCCGGTCGAGGGCCTGGTGATGCTGCAGGGCGGCCAGACGCGCCAGTTCCGCGCGCGGGACGCCGAGGAAACCGCTCATTTTGTCGTAGAGGTCGGTGCGGTTGGGGAGCGGGGGGAGTTTTCTGCGGCTCAGCAGCTGGGAGATGTAGGACTCGGTCACGTCGGCCGCGGCTGCCAGGTCGCGCTGGCCGATAGCGAGCTCTTCGAGGCGCTGGCGAACGAAAGCGACGAAATCCATGACTTAACTACAATGATTATACATGAGCGAGGATTATCTTGACTAACTGCTCCGACTGTACTAATCTGGACAAGTCCCAGGGTAGATTTCCCTCGGGCAGTCATGGAATCTGGAACCAAGGCAGACCTCACGACTCTCACAAATACTTGGGCCCCTAAAAGGAGCCACAATGTTTGCTCGTAATGTAACCTTCAGCATCAAGCCCAACATGGACCGCGAGATCGCCGTCAAGTTCGAGAAGGAAGTGCTTCCGCTCCTGCGCAAGGCGCAGGGTTTCAAGGATCAGATCACTCTTTCGCGCGACAAGAACGAGATCGTCAGCATCTCCCTGTGGGACAAACGGGAGCAGCTCGATGCGTATGCCAAGGACACTGATCCCCAGGTCGTGAACATTCTTTCGACCATGGTCAACGGCAGCCCGGAAGTCCGCAACTACGAAGTCTCGAACTCGACGAGCCACAGAATCGTCGCCGCATAAGGCACGAGTCCGGAAGTAGTGTGAAACGAGCGGCTCGCGCCGCTCGTTTCATTTTCCGTCAGGCGTCAGGGCCCATGGGCGGTCACGTTCATGTCGCGCAGCAGCCCGTCGTGCAGGTCGTAGATCCAGCCGTGTACGGTCAGCTCCTGGCCGGCGGCCCAGGCGGTACGCACCGGGTCGCTGACCATGAGCGACCGCACCTGCTCGGAGACGTTGATCTCGCACAGCCTTCCCCATCGCACCTCGTCAGGCAGGACGTCGAGCGTGGAGGCGTGGTCGCGCACGATGCGCCGCAGCGGCTCGAGCCACTCCGCCACCACGCCCCTCGCCGTTCCGTCGAGCGCGGCGCGGACGCCGCCGCACCCGTAATGGCCGCAGACGATGAGGTGCTTCACCCGCAGGACGCCGACGGCGTAGGCGATGACGGCCATGCAGTTCACGTCGTCGGCGCGGACGATGTTCGCCACGTTGCGGTGGACGAAGAGCTGTCCCGGCGACATCCCGACGATCTGGTTGGCCGGCACGCGGCTGTCGGCGCAGCCGATCCAGACGTATTCAGGCTGCTGGATGTCGCAGAGGCGCTTGAAGAAGCCCGGATCCTCGGCCACGCGGCCCTGCGCCCAGGCACGGTTCTGCTCAAAAAGGTCGGGAAGGTATTTCATCGGGGGTCATCTTAGCTATCATCGTTCCGCTCGCCCATGATCTCCCCCCAGGAAACGCGCATCCTCGTCGTGGAGGACAACCCGCTCGACCGGAAGCTGCTGAACGTGCATCTGACCAGCCGCGGCTACGAGCCGAAGCTGGCCGCCGACGGCGTCGAGGCGTGGGAGATGCTGGAGAGCGATCCGGAATCGGTCGACGTGGTCCTGCTCGATCGCTCCATGCCCCGCATGGGCGGTATCGAGCTGCTGGGCCGGATGAAGAAGCACACCAGACTGCGCATGGTCCCGGTCATCCTGCAGACCTCTTCGATCGCCACCGAGGACATCGTGGAGGGACTGCAAGCGGGCGCGTACTACTACTTCACCAAGCCTTACGACCCGGACATGCTCGTGGCGGTCGTGCGCACCGCCGTGACCGATTACGCGGAGCTGCGCGAGCTGCAGGACCAGCTGCGGAAGGGGCTGAAAAGCCTCCGGCTCCTGCGCGAGGCGGTGTTCAGCCTGCAGACCGTCGAGCAGGCCCGCGACATCGCCGGGATCATGGCCAACACCTGTCCCGATCCTCCCGCCGCCGTGATCGGCCTGACCGAGCTTCTTCTCAATGCCATCGAGCACGGCAACCTCGGCATCACCTACGACGAGAAGTCGGTCATGACGTCGAAGGAAGAGTGGCACGCCGAGATCGCCCGCCGCCTGGCGCTGCCGGAGAACGCGAAGAAGAGGGTGGAGATGCGCTACGAGTGCGACGAGAAGGAGATCCGCTTCACGATCCGCGACGCCGGCAGCGGGTTCGACTGGCGGCGCTTCTTCGAGATCGGCCCCGAGCGCGTCTTCCATGCCCACGGCCGCGGCATCATCATGGCCCGCGCGCTCAGCTTCACCTCGGTCGAATACCGCGACCCCGGCAACGAAGTCCTCGCCCTCATCACGTTGTAATGGGGTCAGGCCTTCCCTTTTACCTTTCTCCACCACCGGTGGAGAAAGGTAAAAGGGAAGGCCTGACCCCAATTAGCCGGCCCGCCGCCACTCCCCGGGCGTCGGGGCGAACGCGCCTTTCGTGCTCACGTGCCGGAGGAGAAAGGCCTGAAGCTCGGCGGTCGGCGCGGTGATGAGGAGCTCTTTGCCGATCCATTCGTGCCGGAGCGCGTTTGGATTCTCCTTCAGGTAACTGGTCAGCCACTGGTCGTCGAGAAATGCAAGTCGCGGCGACGGCTCGGTCCGAGTCAGAAGATAGAACGTATGCATCGCGATGGCATGATCGCGGTGGAACTCGGCGCTGTGCTGCTCCGTCTGTACCGGGTAAAGGTCGACGAATCGATGCCCGCCGATCTCGAACAGATGCCCGAGAAAGACGCCGGTGCGGCCGTTCTTGTCCGCAAGAACGACACGGTACGACTTGCCGTTCCCGGCCCGGCTGATGGTCCACGTATCGGATTCGTTGATCCATTCCCCGAGGAGTGCCGGTTCGAAGACCACGTCTTCGGGGCGATACGGCGCGTGCAGCGAATGGATGCAGCTGGTCAGGAGTAGTACGAGAGCGAGAAACGGTTTCCATTTCGTCATGACAGGAGCCTCACAAGCCAAAGAGACATTGATGGGACGTAGGTGATGAGGAGCACGCCCGCCAGAAGCACGCCCACCATCGGCAGGACCGCACGGGCGAGCTCGGCGATCGGTTTGTCGAATCGATAGGCGGCCACGAAGAGGTTCTCACCCACGGGCGGTAGGAGATAGCCGAGCTCGAGATTCGCCAGAAAAATGATGCCGAGGTGGACGGGATCGATGCCGAAGGCGACGCCAAGAGGAATGATGATCGGCACGACGACGATGATCGCCGAGTAGATGTCCATCACCGCCCCGACGATGATCAGAAACACGTTCAGCAGCAGCAGGAACACGAGCGGTGAGTGTACGCTCGCCGTGACCCATTCGACGGCGCGCTGGGGAATCTCCGCGTCGACGAGAAAGCCGGTGAGCCCGAGCGCAACGCCCAGGATGAGCAGGACGCCGCCCACCAGGAGGCCGGCATCGGTGAAGACCTTCATCAGCTGCGGAACAGTTCGATAGTCGCGGTGGACGATCACTTCGCTGAAGAACGCGTACAGTACGGTCACGGCCGCAGCCTCCACGGGCGTGGCAAATCCGCCGAACAGAAGGATGCAGATGACGAACGGCAGCATCAGCTCCCACTTCGCGGCGAAGAGACTCTGCAACGTCTCGGCGCGATCGAACGGCGCGCGCTCTGAAGACGGCGGCTGCTGGAAACGTCCCAGCGCGACCGTGAGCGCGAGCAGAAGAATGCCGGGAACGATTCCGGCGAGGAACAGGTCGTTCACGTCGACGCCGGCAGCCACCGCGTAAAGAATCAGCGGCAGGCACGGTGGGAACAGAATGCCGAGCGCTCCCGCACCGGTCAGAAAGCCGAGGGCGTTCCGCTCCGAATAGCGAGCCTGAAGCAGAATCGGAAGGAGGAGCCCTCCGAGGGCGAGGATCGTCACGCCGGAACCGCCGGTGAATGTCGTGAAGAAAGCGCAGGCCAGCGCCGTGACGAGCGCCGGGCCGCCGCGCATCGATCCGACGAGAGAGTCGAAGACGCGCACGAGGCGGCGCGAGGCTCCACCGTCCGCGAGGATGTACCCAGCCAGCGTAAAGAGCGGGATGGCCGGCAGCGACGGGTTGACGACGAGCGAATAGTGACTCACGGCCATCGCTGCGATGGGGATGTCGGTCGCCCAGTACGAGACGAGAGCGAGGCCGCCGAGGATGGCGAAGATCGGAGCACCGGCGGCGGCGATGAGCGAGACCGCCACGAATCCAGCCACGATCACGCCGCGCGGCGGCACGCCAGCGACCACACCGTACCCCGCCGCCGCGAAAACGATCATCGATGCGATGATCAGCCCGATGCGGCTTCGCGACGATCCGGCGACGAGCCGCACGGCGATGATGCCGAACCCGACCGGCAGAACGGCTTCCACGATCCAGAGGGGAATGCCCGAGAACAGCATCGTTCCGGCCGCGCGATCGGTCATCACGAATCGGAAGCTCGCCACCGCGAGCAGCGCGCTGACCGCTGCCCCGCCCGTACCGGCCACGGTGGTCGCCACGATGCGGGCGCGTGCGGGCAGAAAAATGGCCGTCCCCATCGACAGGAGACGGTCGCGGCGCGCGGCGATCGCTGCGCCGACCATGCTCACTACCAGCGTGCAATGCTGCACGATCGTCGTCGACGCGCTGATGCCGCTCGATCCGATCTGCCGGAACACGATTTCCGCCACGGGCAGGAGGACCATGATCGACAGCACGGTGGCGAGGAGCAGATCCTCGAGCTTCGGCGCCTCCGGTCTGGTCCCGGCTGGTGTCCGTCCCGCGGACCACATGGCCGGCAGGGCAGCGTCCGTCATCGCGCACTCGCCGCGATCTGACGCGCCGCGCTACGGTATTGCGCGAGGTGCGACATCACCTCGTCGAACAGGTCAGCGGGGATCCTGCTCCCGCGGAAGTGCGCATGCCTCTGTTCCACCGCCTTGCGCCACTCGGCTTTCACCGCAGGACTGACGGGCGTGACCTTGAGCCCTCGCTGCTGCATCTTCGCGACCGCCTGGTCGCTCTCGAGCCGGTTTCTTTTTCTCATCAGAGCTCCGGCCGCGCCGGCGGCGCGCGCCAGCTCTCGCTGCTGTCCGGGCGTCAGCCGGTTCCAGCTCTTCTCGGTCACGACGAGCGCGCCGACCAGCGGAGCCCAGTCGAGCTGCAACATGTAGGGAGCGTGCATGAACACCTGCGTCGTCATCGCGACATAGGGCGGCAGCGGCACGGCGTTGATCATTCCCGTCTGGAGCGAAGGAAGGATGTCGCTCGTCTCGAGCGGGACCGGCTGAAAGCCGCTCTTCCGATAGAGGTCGACCGTGGAGACGTCGCCTGCCCACGTGAAGAGCTTTGCCTTGCGAAGGTCGTCCGGAGTCACGATGCGCGACTTCGAGAAAAAGCGTACCCAGCCCGCGTCGGCCCAGAAGAGCACGACGAATCCCTGATCGCGCAGCCGCTTCTCGAGGCGTGGACGCAGCTTCTCACCGACGTAATCGACCTCCTCCATCGACTGGAAAAGCATCGGCACGCTCTGCAGGGCATGAACGGAAGGGTCGATCTCGGAGAGGCCGACCGCGGTCAGCAGGCCTGCTTCGAGCGCTCCGTTGCGCATCAGGCTCACGATTTCTGCTTCGCCCCCGCGCGCGCCGCCGGGAAAGATCTTCAGGTTTACCTCTTGCTTCTTCCACTCAGTTCCCATGTCCGCGAGGATCCTGTGAAATGAGGAGTCCTTCGGCGCCACCGTTCCAAGCCTCATCCGGGTCTCTCCCTGCGCCTCGAGCGAACAGAACATCAAAATCGCGGCAAGGGCTGGCTGCCAACGTGATTTCACTGGGTGCCTCCTGTTCCGGTGTCGAGAAAAAGGTCTTCGTGGTGCGCGAGAAGCCACGCGGCACGCCGCTGCGCGAGGATGTTCTGCAGCCGCCATTCGGGTCGCGCATCCGGATCGATGGCCAGCGCCCGCTCCAGCAGCTCGGAGAACTCCTGCCGGTTCTGATCGGGAACCGACAGCGCTTCCGCTGC
>DATLFC010000165.1:0-3177 GCA_035525015.1 Thermoanaerobaculia bacterium
CGGCCGCCCACGGCGGCAATCGTGGCGTCGCCGTCGAAGATCTGCCGTGCCCGCTCGAGCCAGTCCTTCGACGGAACGGCGTCGGCATCGAGAAAGGCGATGAGGTCACCTTTCGCGACGGCCATCCCGGCGTTTCGCGCGCCGCCGGCGTTGCGGCGGGTGTCATTGCGGATGACCCGCGCCCCCGCCCTCTCGGCAATCGCTCCGGACTCATCCGTGGAGGCGTCGTCGACGACGATGACTTCCAGCGGCGTCTGCGTCTGCTCTCGCGCTGCCTTGACAGCCGCGGTAACGGTGTTTTTGGCAGTGCGGCAGGGGATGATGATTGAAGTAGTCATCGTCAAAACAATTCTGAGGAGCGAAGCGACGAAGAATCAATCGTGGCCTGACGTGAAGCGCTCCGATGCACGAATTGACGTCAGGCCAAGATTGATCCTTCGTCGCTGCGCTCCTCAGGATAAGGTCCAATCAAGGCTCAAACCTTCCCGGCGCAATCCCTTCCCCCTCCATGATGCTCAGCTGCGCAAACAGCTGGATCATCTTCCGGCCTTCGCGGTCGGCCTTGAGGTAGGCCTCGCACAGCAGATCGGCCTGCTCGTTGTCTTCGGTGGCCGAGATGGTGAAGCCTTCCACCGGCTGGCCGGGGTCGTGGGTCCGTTTCTTCCGCCACGTCTGTCCTTCCAGGAGATAGCAGACGTAACCGGCCTCCTTGGCGATGCGGGCCGTGGGGAGCTGCGCCGACCCGATCGCCGCGGCGACGTCCGTGGGGTTCGCCGTGAGCTGGCCGCCGTAGCGGAAGATCGGCATGTGATGGGGATCGTGTTCCGGCATGACGCCGCGGGCGTTGAGTTTCTGCTCCTCGAGAGCGCGGCCGATGAACTGGGCGATCATGTTCCGGATGGCGGCCTTGACGTCGGCCGAAATGTCTTCGAACTCCAGGCCGGAGTGATAGACGGTCAGGCCGTCGGCACCGACGGAGAACCGCTCCAGCCGGGAGCGGACGATGCGGCACTCGATAGAGATCTCCTGCTCTTCCCAGGTGAACGCCAGCCGGGCCCGGCCGCCTGCCTGCATCGGCGTGGTGTGCTCGACCCGGGCCCCGAGCGTGCTGAGATCGACGAGGACCACCGGGGTGCTGCCGAGACGTGCAAGCAGCGGTTGCGCAAGGTGGATGCGCTGGACGCGACGCGTTCGATTGGGCTGCATGCCGTTGAAAGATGATAACGGCATCTGCCGGGCCGTCGAACAGAAAAGGCCGCGCAAGCGCGCGGCCTTCTCGAATGGACGATGCGGCTCTGGATCAGTCGCGGCCCACGATACGGCGCGCCACCGGTTTGCCGGCACTCTGGCCGTAGATGGCCTCGAGCGCGTTGTACAGCGGCGCGAGATAGATGGCCTCGAGCGTCACCGGGTCGGCGCTGAGGTTGTCGAGCAGCGCGCCGTAGGCGAGGAATCCCGGGCAGCCTTCCGGCTGGCAGGTCAGCGGCGCGTTCACCGCCGTGCTGCCGATCTGCTCGACGGTCACGTAGAGGTTCGTCGCACTCGGTCCGCTCTGCAGACCCTGGAAGAGGTCTGTGAGGTTGCCCTGAATGTGGTTCAACGGCCCCAGCTCGACGTTGGCCTCGCCGATCGGCGACGGATTCGAGCCCTGATAGAGGCGCAGCCGGAGCGTGGTCCGCGAGTACTGCGACGCGTTCATGAGGCCGACGTTGCCGCGGAAAGTACCGCCCGTTCCGGGACCGCCGGTCTGGCTCAGACCATTGATCGTCACGATGCCGAGGTTGCCGACCGGCGCGCCGGCGGCGAGCATGCTGACGTAGTTGTACCAGGGGATTCCGGGGAAGAACTGCGCCGTCGTGCCGAGGGTCGCGGCGTTCGGACCGGCGAAATAGATGCGGCTGGTGACCGAGAGGTCGCGGTAGTCGGGGTGATCGCCGAACTCATCCTGCCCGCTGCGACATGCCGTGGCCGATCCGGCCAGGCAGCCGTTGAAGATCAGCGAGCCGAACGACTCCAGACCGGGCGCTTTGCCGAGTCCGTTCGGCGCGGCGGCGCTGATGAAGTCGCGGAACTCCCGCCGTTCGTTCGCCTGCAGAGTGAACATGTCGTTGAAGTACTGCGGTGCTTTGTCCGCACGGTCGAACGTGCTCGTCGGCGTGAAGATCACCGAGACCGTGACCGGCTGGCTGCTCATGTTGGCGACGACGACGTCGGAGATGAAGGTTCCACCTGAAGCGTTGATGTGACCCGCGACCGGGATGTAGACCTGATCGGCAACCCGGAAGGAACTCGCCATGGCACCGCTGGCGATCAGGACGAGCGCCGCGGCCATGGCGAACTGTTTCACTCTGGACATAGCTTCCCCTTTTACATGGAATGAGTTTGGTGAGATCACTGCGTCGAATCGCTGCAATTGCTTGGCATTGTAAACGATGACACGGTTGCTTCAACTTATACGTAACTGCACAGCCGAACGTCCATATACTCGCCGGCGTGTCGGAGACGCGGACTGCCGTCGTGCCCGAGACTCTCGCCGGCGAGCGCCTCGACCGCGCGCTCGCGTCGATGTTCCCCGATCGCTCACGCAGCAACCTTGCCAGACTGATCGAGCTGGGCCATGTGCGGATCGATGACCGCCCGGCTCCGCGAGCCTCCCATCGGGTCGAGGCGGGCCAGACTGTCGCGGTGACGTTTCCTCCTCCGGCACCGGCCGCAGTGGAATCGCAGGATCTGCCGCTGACCGTCCTCCACGACGACGACGCCATCGTCGTCATCGACAAGCCGGCCGGGCTCGTCGTCCATCCCGCCGCCGGCCACGCCGACGAGACGCTGGTCAACGCCCTGCTGTTTCACGTTCGTAATCTCAGCGGTGTCGGCGGCGAGATCCGTCCCGGGATCGTCCATCGCCTCGACAAGGACACGAGCGGCGTGATGGTCATCGCCAAGCACGACCTCGCCCACCGCGCCCTGACCGAAGCATGGGGAACCGCGGCGGTCCGGAAGGAGTACCTCGCCCTCGTCTATGGAACACCGGCGAGCCCGAGCGGAACGATCGACGCCCCGATCGGCCGCGATCCGCGCGAGCGCAAGCGGATGGCCGTCGTCGCAGCCGGCCGCAAGGCCGTCACCGATTATGAGGTGCTCGAACAGTACCGCTACGTATCGTTGCTGCGCTGC
>DATLFC010000166.1:0-44621 GCA_035525015.1 Thermoanaerobaculia bacterium
CCGACGACGTCACCCGGGACGAAGCGGTCGCGGCTGTACTTCGTCAGATCGAACGCCGCCGAGCCGTTCTTCACGATGTCGGGACGCGCTTTGGTCAGGCGGGCGATCCGATCGCTCCAGAGCTGGAAGTTCTCGATCCGCAGATCGACCCAGCCGGTGCGCGCGTAACGCTCGATCGATTCCGGATCGAGAGGAACCGGTGATCCGTCCGGCGGCGTGACCGGAATGTTGAGCCGCGGCCCGCGCGTCAGAGCGAGCCTGCCGCCCACCTCGCGCAGCAGCGGAATACCGATCGTCACGATGAGACTGACGATGCGCGGATTGGCCTCCAGATACTGCTCGACGCGCAGCCGCATTCCCGCGGCGGCGGTCTCGAGAATCACCGCGAGATCGTCGGTGCCGATGGCTTCCCGGATCAGGAACGCCTCGGCCAGCAGTTTCGTCAGCTTGGGCGGGCCGAGGTGGCCGACGGCGATCGAGGGCAGCAGGTCATCGGAAGCTGCACTCTCGAGCTGCTCCATCTGCCGGATGGCCTGCTCGCGCAACACGCCGGCGCGATAGCTCGGCTCCGTGATGGCGCCGTCGATCGCGGAGAGGACGTCGCGCCCGGTCGACGCGCCGAGGATCTCGAGCACCGCCGTCCGCGCGACCTCTTCCGGGGTCACGTATTCCATCTGGCGCGGATAGGTGATGGCCTGGAACTCACCGATCGAGAAAAATCCGTTCTCCCCGGTGTCGGCGCCGATGATCCTCAACGGCACGTCGCGGTCTCCGAACCGGCCGTAATGATCCGGCTCCTGACGCGTCTCCAGCTCCGCGCCGATCTCCTCCTGCCGGGCGTTCATCAGAATGGCCGGCTGGCGATCGCCGCGGAGCCGGACATGCGTCTCGCCGAGCCGCTTGAACCCGATCATCGCTCCCGGCTTCAGCTCCTTGATGATCGCGCCGTGCTTCTCGCCTCCGCCGCCGGGCGTCCGGGCCAGCAGGAACAGCAGCCCGGTATGCGCGAATCCGATCGCCGACTTGGCCAGGAGCTGCGGTGATGGTTTGTCCTCGCTGTGCGTATACGGGATGTTGATGCCCATCCCGCCGGTCCCGGTCGTGCCGACCTTGACGTAGACGCGCACCGAGCTCTCCTCGAGGGCGCGATGAAGAAACAGAATGTGACGGGTGATCTGCGGGACGCCCTGGGCCACGAGGAGCTCCCGCACGGAGTGGATCAGCGGCGCGAGCTCCCCGGCACTGATCGAGCCCTGCCGCTCTTCGAGCGCGTCGAGCAGAAGCTTGGTTCGGCGCGACACCGTGAACACGTCCTGGTAGCTGATCGCCGTGGCCGTGTTGATGCAGTCGACGATCACGTCCGGCCTGTGCCGCTCGATGAGCTTGAAGAACGCCGAGCCGGCGTAGTCGGCCTCGGGCGAGAACGACTCCGCGAACAACGCGTCGAAATCCTCGCGGTTGGCGATGATCGACGCGCGATCCTTCCCCTGCAGCGACTCCGGTAGAAAGATGTCCGCGGCGGCACCGACGTAGTCGATCTCCTTCGTTTCCTTCGAAAGGAGCGCCACGGCCTCGTCCACCTCTCTTTGCGTCAGGGCGGAGATGACGATGCGCTTCGGGTTGAGCTCGCGCGCCGCTTCCCGCGCCACCTGCACGCCCACCATGCCGCCGCCGCCGAGGATGAGGATCGTCCCGGCGTGGCGACTACGTGTCAATGCGCTCCTCCTCACCGGCCGGCAATCCCCACCGTTCGGTGATCCGCTCGTGCGTGAGCCATCGCTCGCAGTCGAGCGCGGCCTGGCACCCGGAGCCTGCCGCGGTGACGGCCTGCCGGTAGATGTGATCGACGACGTCACCGCAGGCGAAGACTCCCTGGATGTTCGTCACCGTCGAGTGCCGGTGCGGCAGAAGAATGTAGCCCTTCTCGTCCATCTCGATCTGCCCGGCGTACGCGCCGGTATTCGGCGTGTGACCGATGGCCACGAACAGCCCCTGCGCCTTCAGCTCGCTCACGGCGTTCGTCTTCAGGTTCCGGATCTTCAGCCCCGTGACGCCGCCTTCCTTCGTCCCGACGACTTCTTCGACGCCGGAGTCGAAGACGAACTCGATCTTCGGATTCTTGAGAGCGCGCTCCTGCATGATCTTCGACGCCCGCAGCTCGTCCCGCCGGTGCACGACCGTGACCTTCTTCGCGAATTTCGTGAGGAACGTCGCTTCTTCCATCGCCGAGTCGCCGCCGCCCACCACGACGATCTCTTTTTCCTTGAAGAAAAATCCGTCGCAGGTGGCGCAGTAGGAGACGCCGAATCCCTGCAGCGTCCGCTCCGACGGAAGACCGAGCTGCATCGCCGACGCCCCCGAGGCGATGATCACCGCGGGAGTGACATAGGTCCGGCGGTCGGTCGTGATCGTGAAGGGATGCTGCCGGAAGTTGACGCTCTCGACCTGCTCCATCCGGAAGACGGCGCCGAACCGCTCCGCCTGCTGCCGCATCAGGTCCATCAGCTTCGGCCCCAGAATCCCCTCGGGAAAACCGGGGTAATTTTCCACGTCGGTGGTGATCGTCAGCTGGCCGCCGGGCTGCAGCCCCTCGAGGACCAGCGGGATGAGGTTGGCGCGCGAAAGATAGAGCGCCGCCGTGCAGCCGGCAGGCCCTGATCCGATGACGATCACGGGAAATTCAGAGCTCGTTTCCATGGCGGGCGAATTGTACAGGCCTCGGGCCTCGGGTCTCGGGCTTCGGGTCTATTGCAACGCAGTGAGCAGTTGCTGCCCTACGACATTGCGTTGCCAGTTCCGGAGGGCCGGGATGTCCTCCAGCGAGCCGGTCGTGGCGATGGCAGTCAGAACGTGACGGGGGGCCAGCAGGCCGGAATCGATCTTCAGCTCCGCGGCGACCTTGTCGCGCGCTTTCTTCAGCCTGTTGATGCGCGCCTCCAGCTCCTTGTCGCGGATCCACGACCGCGCTTCCGCGCGCTCCGGCAACTCCGACTCCGGCAGCTCCATGGCCTGGCGTACGAGGCGGAGAAGCTCCCCGGCATAGCGACCGCGGTGATATCCGGAAACGGACTTCAGAGCACCCAGCGCGGCCGCGTCCGCCGGCTTTTTCGTCGCCAGGTCGAGCAGGGCTTCGTTGCCGATGATCTTGAACGGCGGCCGGTCGGCCTTCCTTGCCAGGTCGTCGCGCCAGCGATGAAGACTGCGCAGAATGGCCAGGCCGCGGCGATCGAGCTTGCCGAGGTTCTTCATCCGCCGCCACGGTTCGTCCTCGTCGGGATTCTCCCGGAAACGGATGGACTCGAGGCGCGCGAATTCTTCGAGCGCCCACTCCCAGCGCCCGAGGGCCTCGAGCTCGGCGCGGAGCTTGTCGGCGAGCGCGACGAGGTGGCGCGTATCCATCGCGGCATACTCGAGCATGTCCGGCGACAACGGGCGCATGGCCCAGTCGGCGCGCTGATGGACCTTGTTGAGCTTCACATGGAAGTGACGTTCCAGCAGCGCCGAGAGGCCGAAGGCCTCGTAGCCGAGGAGCTGCGCGCTGACCATGGTGTCGACGAGGTTGGCGGTGGTGAAGCCGAAGTCACGATGCAGGATCCGCAGATCGTAATCGGCGCCGTGCAGGATCTTCTTCACGTTCGGATCGGCGAGAATTGCGCCGAACCCGTCCAGACGGATTTTCGCCAGCGGATCGACGACGAGATCGTGGCCCGGAATCGAGATCTGGATCAGGCAGACCTTGTCGAAATAGGAGTGGAGCGAATCGGCCTCGGTGTCGATGGCCACGACCGGCTGCGCGCCAATGCGCTGCAGCGCTTCGTCGAGCGGCTCCTGTCGGTCGATCCAGTTCATTCGGCGATCACGAGGTGCGCGAGTCCGATCGAGGTCAGCCGGCCGTTGTAGGCGCGGCGATCGAACTCCGGGAGGCGGATGAGCATCTCCCGGTCGCGATGCGACGCCGCATCATCTGCGACGGCGAGCAGAAGCGCAAGATCCTCGGCCGCCGCGATCCTGATCTCACGTTCTCCGGCTGTGGCCGGCACGGACCCCGGCACCATCCGGCCGTAGAGTGCGTTGCTGCCGACGAGAACGTAGACGGGCACCTCCCCTTCCGCGTCGCCGAAGTGCAATGGGATCAGATCCAGTTCCTCGGTCCGTTCGATCTCGTCGCGATCGACACGGAAGCCGCGGTTGCTTCCCATCATGGCCACCTGGCTTTTCTGCTGCGGCCCCATCAGAGCCAGGACGTCGATCGATCCGCCCTCGACGCGGCTGCCCAGCCAGGCCGAGCGGGCTACGCTTCCGACGAACGCGAAGTCGAGCCGGAGGCGCGTCAGCAGGTCGGCGACCGTGTCGATGGCGCGCTCGTAGCGCCCGCTGGCGCGAACCGATTTCACGGCGGCCGATTGTATTGTCATACTCACTCTGATGCGCGAGCGCCTCCTCGAAGCGATCGAGAAGCACTGGGGATACTCGTCCTTCCGGCCGCTGCAGGAAGAGGCGATGTCCGCGGTGCTTGGCGACCATGATTCCCTCGTGGTCATGCCGACGGGCGGCGGAAAGTCGCTCTGCTATCAGGTTCCAGCGCTGCTGCGCGACGGTGTGACGGTCGTCGTCTCGCCGCTGATCTCTCTGATGAAGGACCAGGTCGATGCGCTGATCGCCTGCGGCGTCTCCGCCGCACAGATGAACAGCTCGCAGTCATCCGTCGAGCTGCGGGCCCTCGATAAAGACCTGCACGACGGGAAGATCCGGCTTTTGTTCGTCTCGCCGGAACGGCTGGCGCTGCCCGGCTTTCGCAAGTCGCTCCGGCAGGCGCGCGTGGCCGCGTTCGCCATCGACGAGGCGCACTGCATCAGCCACTGGGGTCACGATTTCCGGCCGGAGTACCGGCAGTTGCGGACGCTGCGCGAAGAATTTCCGAATGCCGGGTTCCACGCGTACACGGCGACGGCGACGGAACAGGTCCGCCGCGACATCGCCCAGCAGCTCGCCTTGCGGGATCCGGCGGTGCTTGTGGGCGATTTCGACCGCCCGAATCTCACATATCGCGTTCTACCGCGCGTAGACGAACTGAAGCAGCTCGTGGAGGTGCTGGAGCGGCATCGCGGCGAAGCGGGGATCGTCTACTGCATCCGCCGGCGCGACGTCGACGGGCTCAGCGAACAACTCCGGAAGCGCGGATACGACGCCCTCGCCTATCACGCCGGTCTTTCGCAGGAGGAGCGCCGCACCACGCAGGAAGCGTTCGCCGCGGAGCGGTGCGATGTCGTCGTGGCCACGGTCGCGTTCGGAATGGGGATCGACCGTTCCAACGTCCGCTTCGTGGTGCACATGGCCATGCCGAAGTCGATCGAGCATTACCAGCAGGAGACGGGACGCGCCGGCCGCGACGGCCTGGAGGCGGAGTGCGTCCTCTTCTACTCCGGCGCCGACATCGTGCTGTGGAAGACGATGCTCAGCCGCGGCGGCGAGGAGATGGAGCCCGATCCGCGCTACGTCCAGGCGGCGTCCCGCCATCTCAACGACATGGACCGCTACTGTTCGGGAACGATCTGCCGCCATCGCGCGCTCGTCGAATACTTCGGACAGTCCTGCTCCTCCTCTTCCTGCAACGCCTGTGACGTCTGCCTCGGCGAGATGCAGGACGTCGCCGAACCGCTGACCGTGGCGCAGAAGATCGTCTCGTGCGTCTACAGGCTGCGATCGTCGTTCGGCGTCGGCCACGTCATCTCCGTGCTGCGCGGCGAGAACATCGAGCGCATTCGCGATCGCCAGCATGATCAGCTCTCGACGTACGGCATCATGCGCGAGCACTCGCGGAACGAGCTGCGCGATCTCGTTTACCAGCTCGTGAACCAGGGATTTCTGCAACAGGCCGGCGACGAGTATCCGGTTCTGCAGCTCACGGAGACCTCGCGCGCCGTGCTTCGCGGCGATGCGCAGATCCGCCTGCGGCAGCCCGTCGTCCCGAAGAAAAAGGAAGGTGTGCGCCAGCGGCGCACACTCGCCGACGACGCCGCGGTTTACGACCGCGCGCTGTTCGAATCGCTCCGGAAGTGGCGCCGCGGCGAGGCCGAACGGCGCCAGGTCCCGCCGTACGTCATCTTCAGCGACCGCACGCTGCGCGAAGTAGCGCGGCTGCAGCCGGTCAATCTCACGCAGCTCCGCGGGATCTACGGCATCGGCGACGCGAAGATGGAGCAGTTCGGCGAAGCGATCGTCACGCGAGTGCGCGAGCACGCTTCGACCGCGCCATGACCAGGAGCAGCCAGACGGCGAAGGCGAGCGACGCGACGCCGCTCACCGTCGCCACGACGCGGATCAGGAAGGCGATCGTCGTATCGAGGTTCAGCAGGCCCATCGTCGACAGCAGATAGTGCCAGTCATGCTCCGGGTCGTCGGTGAAGCCGACCAGCGGCAGCTCCATGGCCCGGGCGTCGGCGACGTAGCGGGCCACCTCGAAAAGGCTGAACGAGAGCCAGAACCCCCCCACGGCCATGCCGAAGTAATCGCTCTGCCGGTAGAAGACGATCACCACGATGATCGGGATGAGCACCTGCAGACCGCTTCCCATCAGCGAGCCGATGAAATGGCCGGCAAAAGAGAAGAGCAGATGACCCATCTCGTGAAAGGCAAACGTGATCCCGGAGAAGATCGTGCTGCTCAGCGGATCGCGCAGAAAACGGATGTCGGCGTAGACGAGGTACGCCAGAAGGAGCGCCCGCGGAATCCACATTCGTCCCCGCGCCCACTCCGCCGCATCATCGAGGAACTCCCGGACGGCCGGATGCATGAGTCATGGTAGCCCGGCCGCGGCTGCTAGACTCGCGTGCATGGGGCGCCGGATCTCGCGGGGGGAGTGGCTCGCCTTTGCTGCGGTGATTCTGGCGTTCGTTCTCATCCGGCTGCCGCTTTTCCGCGAGCCGGGTCTGCGCCTCGGCTGGCACAGCGACGCCGCCGCCTTCGGTCTCATCGCCCGCGACCTCTACGAGGGCGTCCCGCGGCTCTTCTGGTACGGGCAGTCGTACATGGGAATGCTGACGTCTGCTTTCGGGGCGCTGGCCGGCATCATCCTGATGCCGTTCGGCGTGGAGCCGGCCGTCGGCCCGCTGGCCTTGCGCCTCGGCACGGCGATCCAGTGGGTTCTCATGATGCTGCTGTACTGGCTGGGGATGCGGATCGCGTTCGGCCCGGCCGTGGCCCTCGTGACCGCGCTGCTGCTCACGACCGGCCCCGACTGGTTCTTCCACTCGCAGCTCGCTCCGCGCGGCGGGGAGATGCTCCTCTTTCTGAGCGCGGCCGTCTTCGCGCTGTCGGTCCAGGGGCTGGCGCGGCGGCGCGACTGGCTCCTTCTCGGATTCCTGGCCGGAATCGGCTGGTGGATGCACCAGGGGGTCATCTTCGCCGTTGGCGCGGCGCTTCTCGTCGTCGTGTTGCGCAGCCGGGCCTGGGCCATCGCACGCCGCGAGCGTGTCGGTCCGGACCACACGCTCTTCATGAGCGGTGCGCCGTTCGCGCTCAGGCTGGTCAACGTGATTCTTCTCGGGTTGGTCGCCGCCGCCATCGTGCGCGAGTTCGTGCCGCGATTCCCTGCCTTCTTCCTCTACCACGCCGTGGCCGAGGCGCTGGCCGCATGGATCGCGTTTCGCGCCGTCGTAGCGCTCGTCCGGAACGAGGCCATCCGCGACGCGATCCGTCATCTCGTGCAGAACCGCGCTCATTGGCTTCCGCACGCCGCGCTGTTCGTTTTCGGAGCGCTCGCCGGCTACGCGCCGGTCATCGTCGGAAAACTGGCCGGCATGGAAGAAGGAACCTACGGCTTTTCTGCGCCGCTGCAGTCGCCGCGCGAGATCGTGGCGCAAACGCTGCGCGTGGCCCGCTCCGATTTCTGGCTGCTCATCGGCGCAGCGGCAACGCCGCTCGGCATCGTCACGACAACCGCGCTGCTGGTCCTGCTCGCAGCACACATCGTGCGGGAGCGCCGGCACGCGTTGCGCGGACCGCGCTCGATTGCCGGCGCCACGATCCTCCTCTGCGCCGTGTTCTACGTAGTCTCCTCGCGCGCGTACGAAGGGGCCGTGCGCTACATCATGCCGGCGCTGCCGATGATGTTCGCCTTCGCCGTCGCCGAGGCGGAGGTGTGGTGGCGGGAGGGAGGACGAGGGATGCGCGCGCTGGGGGCGGCCGCGGTGCTGGCGCTGACGCTCGGATACACGCTGCAGAGCACCGACCTCGTCCGCGACCTCGCGGCTGGGCGGGCGGAGGGGCGATTTTTCACCGGCGCCGGATTCAGCTCGGGCCCGGCGTTCGATCCGCGGCCGGTCCTCGCGGCGATCGAGCACGGCGGTTACGAGGTCTGCTACGCCGACTACAACATCGCCATGATGCTGGAGTGGCTGCTCGATCGCCGGGTGCGATTCCTCTCCTACAACAGCGTCGAGCCGCGGCGGGAGCTGGCGCAGCGTCTGGCCGCGCTTCCGGTCCGCAAGTGCTTCGTCGACGGGCACGGAAACGTGCAGCCGTGGGATCCGCGCATGCACGACACGACGATTGGCCGCACCGCGCAGGAACGACTGCGGAGACTGCGAGGCCAGTGAGTCACCCGATGCGTTTCCCCGCTGCCGACGCATCGATCAGAGTCTGCAGGCGCCGCGCGCGTGTTTCCTCACGCTTCGCGCTGACAACCCACCAGGTGATGATTTTCCGGTAGCCGGGCGGCTGTGCCTCCCAGAAGTCCCACGCTTTGCGATTCCGCCGGAACTTCGCCTCCGCCGCCTCGTCGAGCTTCGCGTTGTGCCGCTGCTCGTACGAGTAGAGGCCCGATTTCTCCGGATCGCGCGCTTCGAAGGCTCGAAGCCCCGCCTCCTCCATCCGCTCCTCGCGGATGAGCTCCCCGGCGCGCCGCGTATTGACCTCGCTCCAGGTGCTGCCGGGCTTCCGCGGCGTGAAGCGGATGACGTAGCTGTCGGTGTCGAGCGATTTCCGGACGCCGTCGATCCACCCGAAGCAGAGCGCCTCGTCCACCGACTCCGGCCAGGTGATGCTCGGCCGCCCCGATCCTTTCTTGTAGTAGCCCACCCACAGCTCCGACTCCTTCCGGTGGTTCTTTTTCAGCCACTTCCGGAAATCGCCGGGAGTCGGGAAAAACATCGGCTTCACGACATAATGTTACGCATGTGTGAACGACTTGGCTCGTTTCTGCTCATCCTTCTCGTGGCGCCGGCACTGACCGCGGCCCGGCTTCCCAGAACCGTTCTGCCGCAGCACTACGTCCTGACCGTCACGCCCGATCTGGAAGCGGAACGCTTCCGTGGCGAGGAGACGATCGAAGTCGTCGTCCAGCAGCCGGCGACCTCGATCGTCCTCAACGCGGCGGAGATCACGTTCCGTGGTGCCGAAGTGACGGCGGGCGGCCAGACGCAGACCGCGCGCATCACACCGGACGAAGAGAAGCAGCAGGTCACGCTGACGTTCGCGCGCGCGGTGCCCGTCGGGCCGGCCGAGCTGCGCATCGCCTACGATGGAATCCTGAACCGCCAGCTCCGAGGGTTCTACATCGGACAGGCGGGCGGGAAAAAGTATCTGGCGAGCCAGATGGAGGCGACGGATGCGCGGCGGGCCTTCCCGTCGTTCGACGAGCCCGACATGAAGGCGACGTTCCAGATCAACGTCGTCGCCGACGAGCATCATGCCGTCATCTCCAACTCTCCGATCGAGTCGGAAACGGCGGGACCGATGGCCGGAAAGCGGACGGTGCGCTTCGCGGTGACGCCGCGCCTGTCGACGTACCACATCGCCCTGATCGTCGGCGACTTCGCCTGCTTGAGCGACACCGCCGAAGGTGTGGCGCTGCGCATCTGCGCGCAGCCGGAAAAGGTGGAGCTGGGACGCTTCGCCATGCAGGCGACGAAGGACCTGCTCGTCGCGCTGAACCGCTATTTCGACATCCCCTACCCGTTCGCGAAGCTCGACCAGATCGCGCTCGCCGATTTCGCGGCCGGCGCGATGGAGAACCCGGGAGCGATCACGTACCGCGAGCGCGTCCTCCTGGTCGACGAGAGCGCACCGCTCGACCGCAAGCGGGCCAGCACCTCGACGATCGCGCACGAGCTGGCGCACATCTGGTTCGGCGACATGGTGACGATGCGCTGGTGGGACGACATCTGGCTCAACGAGGGATTCGCCAGCTGGCTCGGCACGCGGATGGTCGAGACCGTGCGGCCGCAGTGGACCGCGGCGACGGCGGACGCCGCGACCGCCAGTCGTCCCATGAACGGCGACATACTCATGGCGACGCGCCCGATCCGGTAGAGCGCCGAGACGCCCGACGAAATCGACCAGCTGTTCGATGGAATCGCCTACGGCAAGACGGCCGCGCTCCTCCGCATGATCGAAGCGTGGATCGGAGGGGAGAAGTTCCGCCAGGGGATCAATCTCTACATCGCACGCAACGCCTGGGGGAACGCTTCCTTCGGCGACTTCGCCGGAGCGATCGACGATGCCACCGGTGGCCCCGTCATGGAGGTGCTCACCTCCTACGTGTCGCAGCCGGGCGTGCCGCTGGTGCGGGTGCGCAGCCGATGCGAGGGCAATGCGACCGTCGTCGACCTCGAGCAGACACGGTTCCTCCTCGGCAGCGAGCGGTCGCCGGACCAGCTCTGGTCGATCCCCGTCTGCTTCACCGACGGTGCCTGCATCGTGCTCCGCGAACGGACGCAGAGCGTCCGCCGGAGCGGCTGCCGCGATTCCGTCTTCCCGAACGATGAAGGCCGCGGCTACTACGTCACCACGCTCGAACCGGCGGCGCAGACGGCGCTGGCCGGCGGGCGCGACCTCTCCCCGTCCGAACGGATGGCCTTCGTCCGCGACCAGTGGCTGCTCGTCCGTGCCGGCTCGCACAGCCTCGACGACTACCTGCAGACGGCAACGGCGTTCGGCAACGACAGGCATGTCGCCGACCAGGTGCTCACGACCCTCGGCTACATCACGCGCCACCGCGTCGACGGAGCGAGGGAAGAGAGGCTGCAGACGCTGCTGCGCCAGCTGGCGACGCCGATCCTCAGCGATCTCGGATGGAGCGTCCGCCCGGGCGACACCCGGGAGGATCTCGAGCTCCGCAACAAAGTCATCGAGCTGCTCGGCGATCACGCGGCGGACACGGCCACTCGCAGACGCGGTCGTGAGCTGACGAACCGCTGGCTGCGCGACGCCAACGCTCTTTCGCCGGAAGTCGTCTCCGACGTCGCCAGGATTGCGGCGATCGGCGGTGACGCAAAACTCTACGCCGCGTTTCTCAAAGGCTACCGGACGAACTCCGATCCGAACCAGAAGCTCCGCTTCCTCTCACTCCTCGGTGCGTTTCGCGATCCACAGCTTCTGCGCAGGACACTGCAGCTCACGCTGACCGACGAGATTCGCGGTCAGGATCTGGCGTCGGTGCTGGCGGGAGTGATCGGGAACCCGGCCGGGCGCGACATCGCGTGGCGTTTCCTGAACGAGAACTGGAGCGCGATCGAACGGAAGCTCCCGCCGGGACACACCGGACGCGTCTTGACCGCTCTATCGGCCAACGCCTGCGATCCCGTGTGGCAGGAGCGGATCCGGCAGTTCACCGCCGAACATCCAATGCCGCAATCGGAGCGTGCGGTACGGGTGGCGATCGAGCGGATCGGCAATTGCGTCGAGCTGCGTGCGCTGCAGGGCGGTTAGAGGCTCGCCAGGATCTGCGCCACGTGCCGCCACTCGGTGGCGCCGTTGCCGATGGCGACGCGGATCGCGTAGCGGCCGCGCAGCTTCGTGTGGGAGACGAAGAACTTTCCGCCGGCGTTCATCCGATCGAGCAGCGCGGCATTCTCCTCGTCCGATCCCCGCTTCCGGAAAACCACGACGCTCATCGAATGCGCGAGCAGCTCCACATCGTCCCGCTTCCGCAGCTCGGTGGCGAGCCGCTCCGCGTAGGACACCTGCTCGCGAATGACGGCGCGCAGCCGTTCCAGCCCGTAGTGCTCGAGCACCATCCATAGTTTCAGCGCGCGGAACCGACGCCCGAGCTGCAGGCCGTAGTCCATGTAATTCACCTCGGCCGTGTCGGTCGTCTTCAGATACTCGGGGACGAGCGAAAAGGTCTCCCGCAGAATGTCGGGCTTGCGCGTATAGAGAACACTGCAGTCGATCGGGGTGAAGAGCCACTTGTGGGGATTCACGACGAGAGAATCGGCGCTCTCGATCCCATCCCAGAGCCAGCGGAACGAAGGCTCGATCGTCGCCGAGCCTGCATACGACGCGTCGGCGTGCAGCCAGATCCGTTCGCGCGCGGCGATCTCGCCGATGGCACGCATCGGATCGACGGCCGCGGTCGACGTCGTCCCGACCGTGGCGACCACGGCGCAGGGAATGAATCCGGCGGCACGATCGGCCGCAATCGCTTCCTCCAACCGGTCCGGGCGCATGCGGAAGACGTCGTCCGATTCGATCTTCACGATGCCGCGCATGCCGAATCCGAGCGCCAGCGCCGCCTTGTCGATCGATGAGTGCGCGTGCTCGGAGCAGTAAACGCGGAACTGCGGGAGATCGGCGAGGCCGTCGCGACGGACGTTCAGCCCCGTCGCCTCGCGTGCCGCGGCCAGCGCCAGGAACGAGTTGATCGATGCCGTGTCGTTGATGATCCCGAAGAGATTCTGAGGAAGGCCGAGGGCGTCGCGCAGCCAGCGGAGCGCGACCGTCTCGAGCTCGGTCACGGCCGGCGACGTCTTCCACAGCATCCCGTTCGTGTTGAGCGCTGCCGAGAGCAGCTCCCCGAGGATGCCGGCCTGCGACCCGGTGATGGAGAAGTAGGCGAAGAACGAAGGATGATTCCAATGCGTGATGCCGGGAAGAATCTTCGATTCGAAATCCGCGATCAGCTCGTCGTAGGAGCGCCCTTTCTCGGAGGCAGCGGCGTCGAACTGCCGCGCGATCTCGCCCGGCTGCACGTCCGACAGCACGCGGTACGAGTCGATGTGGTCGAGGTAATCGGCAATCCAGTCGACAAGCCGGTGCCCGGCGGCCCGGAACTCGGAGGAATCAGCGTCCAGCTTCATGCTCGATTGTAAACACCCCGAACCTGAAGAGGACGAGGGCGAGCCGGCTACGACGCACCCTTCCCCGAGAGCACGGCGGGGATGGTGCGCAGCAGAATCTTGAAGTCGAGGGTGGGCGACCAGTTGTCGATGTACTGCAGGTCGAGCTCCATCCAGCGATCGAAGTCGACGTTGTTCCGGCCGCTCACCTGCCAGAGGCACGTCAGGCCCGGTTTCATGGAGAGTCTCCGGCGGTGCCAGCGGTGATACGAGGCCACTTCCTCCGGAATAGGCGGCCTCGGCCCGACCAGGCTCATGTCGCCCTTCAGGACATTCCAGAGCTGCGGCAGCTCGTCGAGCGAGAACTTGCGGAGGAAGCGCCCCACGGGCGTGATCCGAGGATCCCCCTTGGCCTTGAAGACGGGGCCGGTCATCTGGTTGAGATGGTGGACTTCTTCGCGATGGCGATCCGCATCCTCGATCATCGTCCGGAACTTGTAGAGGGTGAAGATGCGGCCGTTCAGTCCGAGCCGTTCCTGCTTGAAGACGACGGAGCCGGGGGAGGTCAGGCGGATGGCGAGCGCCGCGATGACGACGATCGGCAGGGCCAGCGCCAGCAGCAGCACGGAAATCGCGACGTCGAGCAGGCGCTTCAGAGCGAGATGCGTCTCGTTCGACGGCGTGGTGGTGAAGGTGAGGAACGGCACTCCCTCGAGCTCTTCCACTTCCACGCGCGCAACGCGGTTCTGGAAGAAGTTCATCGCCACGCGCGTCCGGATGCCGAGCTCCTCGCACATGAGGAAGATCTGCTTCATCTCGTCCAGCTTCTTGCGCGTCACGGCGAAGACGATCTCGTCGATCGGCTCCGTCCTGGCCTCTTCCAGGATCTTCTTCAGATCGGGCACGGTGCCGAGGACGCGGTATCGCCCCCAGCCGTTGGAGAGCCGGTGCCCGTCGCTCACGAAGCCGAGGATTTTGTACCCCCAGTACTTGTGGTCGGCGATCATCCGGGCGATCTCGAGAGCGCGGCGGCCGGTCCCGACGATGAGCAGCGTCCGGTAATTCAGTCCCTTCGACCGTACGTAGCGCGCCATCACCCGCAGCACGATCTTCTCGGCCAGCAGAAGCAGCGCGGAGAGCACCGCGAAGAGAACGAACCAGGCGCGGGAGAGGTCCCGTAGCGGGAGGAGGAACGCCAGCGTCGCCAGAAGGACGTTGCCGACCACCACGACCCGGAGGATCGTCAGCGCTTCTTTCCTCAGGGGGACGGTCCGGTGGCTGTGATAGCTGTGGTAGCTGAAGAGCAGGACCGACCAGATGACGAGGACCAGCGGATAGACCTTCAGGTACTCCTGAATCGGGAAAAGCCCCGTCGGGAACTGTCCCGGCGCGATCCGCGGCAGGAGGAGGTCGCGAATGAAAAAGGCGGCAAAGAAGGCTACCGACGTCAGAGCGAGATCGAGACCGTAGACGATTCTGGCGACCAATCGCGCCTGTTGTTTGAGCATCAGATCCTTCGTTCCGGAATGTAACCCAACTCGAGCTCGACCGGTATACGGATGTGGGTCCGGGAGCGTCTAGTCAGCGGGTGGATTCCCCGCTACGCTCGGAATGACAGAAAGAGCCGTTCATAGGCCTCCACCACCCGATCCCACGTATACCGTTCGGCGGCCCGGGCTCTCGCCTTCTCGCGACAGGCCTCGCGCCGCGACGGGTGCAGCAGCCATTCCCGCATGGCCTGCGACAGCGTCTGTTCCCGTCCGAGCCGGAAGTAACCGACGGCATCGCCGCCAACTTCCCGATTCTCCGGAGTGTCGTTGGCGAGCACAGCACCACCCGACCCCATCGCCTCGATCAGAGCCGGGTGCGTCCCCCCCACCTCGGTCGCCTGCACATAGAAGAGCGCATGGCGCTGCAGCGTGCGGTAGTCGGCGCCGTAGATCGCCCCCGGCAGACGGATCCGCTCGCCGGCATGACGGTGCAGCTCGGACACGAGGTTCTTCGCATACAGGCCTGCGCCGACCATCAGCAGAGGCGGCGCATCGTCCAGCTCTTCATGGGCGCGCACGACCTCCAGCGGATTGTTCTCCGGCTCGAACCTGCTGACATAGAGGATGTAATTGCGCGGCTCGACGCCCAATCGCTGAAGGATGTCGGTATCGGGTTCCACGGGAAAATCGGAGCCGTAAGGAATCACGACCGGCTCGCTCTGAAAGCGCGACCGGTAATACGCGGCGATCACCTCGGCATCGGCAACGACGCTCGTGGCGAAGGAGACGGAGAAGGCCTCGCCGGCCAGATAGACGGCCCGCCCGAGAACGTTCCACTTGCGGCGCCTGCGCTCGATCCCATCGACGTTGATCGCCACCGGAATCCTCGCCGCGCGGAGGATCGGCAGGGTGAACGCGTTTGCGGCGTTGCAGAGCAGCACGGCATCGAAGCCCCTACCGGCCGCATGGAGCGCGGAGAGAAACGTATGCGACACGGTCTCGAGATACTTCGTCCCGATCGCCGGCAACACGACACGACGGATTCCCTGCCAGACTCCCGGGGCGCCGACGTCGCGGCAATAGACGGTCACGTCGTGGCCCCGCTGCACCAGCCGCGTACCGAGCTCGGCGGCGAACGTCTCGAAGCCGCCGTACCGCGGCGGCACGCCGCGCGTGCCGAGGATGGCCAACTTCAACGGAACCACCGGGCCAGCTCGCGGTCGGAGACTTTCCGTCGCTCCTGAATCAGGCGCCGTTTCGCGGCGACACGGCGGCGGTTCCGCCACAGCCAGGTCAGCGCGGGAATCGAGGTCCGCTCCACGGTCATGACCGCGGCGAGCGTGACGAGGTCTCGCGCCAGCTCGAACGGCGCATTGCGCAGCGCGAGCCACGCTCCCTCGTTCTTCAGCCGGAGAAGAAACCGGTTCTTCACCGAGTGCATGTTGATCAGCGGCGGCAGCCGGCGGCGCCTCTCCGGGGTCACGCGCCGCACATGATGCGCGACGGCCGCCGGCACATACAACGCGCGCCATCCGTACAGACGGCCGCGCCATGAGAGATCGGCATCCTCGCGGTAGCTGAAGAAATCGGCGTCGAACACTTCGCCGGCGACGGCGACGTCGTCGAGGAAGGCCCGCCGGTACATCGCCGCCGCGCCGGAGACGCCGAACACCTCGCCCGGACCTCCCGGGCCGGCATGGTCGGGCTCTCCCTGGTCGATGTCGAAGTGCCGGCCGCTGCGCGACATCCGGATGCCTTTCGAGTCGACGCGCGACGGATCCTCCGCGGAAAGCAGCTTCCCGGTGGCCATGCCGTACTCGCCGCCCGCGCGGTCGAGCTCGCGCACCAGAAGCTCGCAGTAGTCGGGCTCCGGAAAACAATCGGGATTGAGAAGCTGCACGAAGGCGCCTCCCGCCGCGGCGATGCCCTGGTTCGCCGCGGCGGCGAACCCAAGGTTGGCGTCGTTGCGAAGGATGCGCGCGCCGTGCTCCTCCGCGATCCGGACGGAATCGTCGATGGAGGCGTTGTCGACGACGATGAGCTCGCGGCGGCCGAGCGTCTGGCGCTGCAATGCCTGGAGGCACCGCCGAAGGTGCTCGCCGCTGTTCCAGGTGATGACGACCGCGGAGACGAGCGGCGAGCCGCCGTCGTTCAGGAGCCGCTCCCCCACCGTCCCAGGGCCTTGCGCATGACGCCGGCGTAGGCGCGCATCGCCTCACTGCGAGACTTGCTGCCGTTCTTCACCCCGAGGATCGCGGCGAAGCAGCGGAGGAGCATGCCGGTGATGATGGCCCAGCGAAGCGCTTCCGCCTCGCCGCGCGAGAACCACTTTCGCGCATAGAGCCACATGTTGCGGTACCAGAGATCGATGAAGGTGGCGTAGCTCATGTGCTCGAGACTAGCCCCGCCGTGATGGCGCGCCACGGCCGCCGGCACGATGAAGATCTCCTTCCCCGCGGCGCGGAGGCGCTGGCAGTAGTCGACGTCCTCGAACCATGCCGGCGAGAACCGCTCGTCGAACGGGCCGAGCTCGTCGAAGACGTCGCGGCGGATGAGCAGCGCCGCCGCGGCCGGCTGCTCCACCCGCTGCGGCGACGAGAGATCGAGATCGAGATCGCTGTAGCGATAGTGTGCCGTGGCCCGGTTCCTCGGGAAGAGCTTGTTCAGAAGCAGCGCCTCGGCGGCCAGACCGCGCATCGTGGGGAGACGCCGGAGCTGGAAGTAGCGCTGCGATCCGCCGCTGTCGTCGACCAGCAGCGGCGCCGCGCCGGCGGCATTCGGATGCTCGTCCACGAACGCGCAGAGCGTCGTCAGCGCGCCGGGCTCGAGGTCGCAATCGGGGTTGAGCAGGAAGAGGTACCGGCCGCGCGATTCGCGAAAGGCGCGATTCGTCCCCGCGGCGAACCCGTCGTTGCGGGTCGAGCGGAGCACGCGCGCGCCGTCGTCCGGCACCCCGCGCAGCGTTCCGTCCGACGAGGCGTTGTCGTGGACGATGATCTCGTAACGGAGGCCGGCGCACGCCGCGGGGAGCGATCGAAGGCACCGCTCGATCCACCGTTCGCTGTTCCAGGTCACGATCAGGATCGAGACGTCCAGGGGAATGGCGGCGGCGACGTCCCGCCGCGCCGGTTCGGCGGCGGCTGCGGTCTCGGGCCCGGTCACGATTGCTTCAGCCATTCTCGAATCGCCTCGACGAGAGGACGCGCCACGACCCCCCACGCGTAGCGTGGGCGGATCCGCTCGAGACTTTGTACGCAGCTCGCATGAAAAACGTCGTCCGTCAGCAGGCGTCGGATCGCCGCGGCCACCGCCCCAGGGTCTTCCGGCGGGACGACCACTCCCAGACTTTCCCGCTCCACCAGGTCGGCGGCAAAGCCCGACGCGGTGGCGACGACCGGTACCCCGGCCGCGATCGCGTCGAACAGCCGCGTCCGGATCGAGAACTCCGCCTCCGGCGTCGCGCGGTGGAGCATGATAGCGATCTTGCCTGCCCGAAGCCATGAAAGCCGCTCCCGATACGGAACCCACCGCGGATTGGCGCTGACATCCGGCCCGGCGTCCGCCAGCAACTGCGCGAAGCGATCCTCGCGGCGGCGGTCGATCAGGTCGCGGTTCGGCCTCGTGCCGCCGAGAAAGAGGAGCTTGCAGTGGATGCCGCCAGCGTTGACGCGATGGATCGCTTCGATCGCGGTGACGGGATCGAGCCAGGCCCAGACGCCGCCCCCCCAGATCACCACGTTGTCCTGCGGCTTCGCGCAGACGCTGCTTTCCTGAAGGTCGACGCCGAACGGGACCTCGACCCAGGGTGCGTCGCTGCTCTGCAGCTGCGAGTAGAACCTCTTCTGCTGCGGAGCGGCAGCGATCAGCAGGTCGGCCATCTCGAGCGCGTAACAGAGGCGCGACCACTCCGCGGCGAGATGAATGCGCTGCCGGAGTGAGGGCGAGTTTCCGTACAGCTCGCGCAGTTCGAGGACCGTCGGATCGAACATGTCGAAGGCGACCTTCTGGCCGCGGCGCACCTTCCGGAACCCGCGCGCCGGCTGCCCGACCAGGACACGGGCCGCGCGCAGGACCGCGCCGGCGGCATCCGATCGCCGGTCGATCAGCGGAATGCCTTCGACGCCGATCGCCCCCTCGTCCTCGATCTTGGCGATCAGCGTCGTCGGCGCAACGCCCGACAGCTCGCGCGCCAGATGCCAGGCTCGGATGGCCGGTCCCGCCATCCGCTCCCCCACCACGTCCGGCGTCGCCACCACGATCGTCGACATCGGCGCGGAGGGTATCAGTCGTACTCGAGCCGGTCGAGGTTCACGCTGCCGCGCAGAACGCGCAGGACGACGCGGCCGCCGGAATCGATCCGGACCCGCGCTGTCTGGTACGACCGGCTCGCGGGGAGGTCGTAGACGCGAGGTCCGATCTGCACGCGCGCCGGAATCCCGGTGATGTAGTGGAGCGTGGCCGGACCGCGCCTCGCCAGAAACGAAACCGACTGTCCCTCGTGCAGCACCCACCCCCCGCGGTAGGCGAACCGGGCAACGGTGTATTCGTGCGGGAAAAGCTCTCCTCCCTGATGCGTCACGTGCGCATCCTCGAAGTCGACGCGCGGCCCCGCCTGCTGCCCCGCCACGAAGGCCGCCGCGATCACGATCGATACCGTGGCTGCCACGAGAGGTCGCGGGAGCGAGGGGCCCTTCAAAAAGGCAAAACCGATCACCGATGCGAGGAACACTCCCGCGGCGACGATGGCCGCATCATTCAGACGGATGAAACTCGGGAAGAGGCGCGAGAAGTCACTCCCGTACAGCCGCGAGAGAAACTCGCCCGCCACGTTCTCGCCGTTGGCGATGTGGAAAAGCCGCCACGGATAGGCCACGCCGTGGATCACCAGGCCGAGCGTCCAGAGGGCGATGATCCCGTTTCTCAGCGGCGCTCGCAACGAAGCCGCACCGAGCGCCAGCACCGGCATCAGAAACACGATGTAGCGCAGTGGCGGAGACCAGCCACCATGCCATTCCGACCGCGGGACGAGGAACAGGAGGTAGAGCACGGCGCTGAAGCACCCGAGGCGGAACCCTTCCGGCATCTCCCGCCAGCGGACCAGGGCGAAGATGCCCAGCAGATAGAACGGCGCCTGGAACGCGATCCCTGCTGCCCCGTCGAGGATCAGGCCGAACGCGCCATGAAACGGTCCGCCGGCTCCCGGCGCGAACAGATCGCCGATCGAGTGAACGTTCGTCGCACTTCCGGTGATCAGCCACACCACGAGAAGCGGGAGGCCGGCGACGAGCATCGCGATGGTCGAGGCGCGGCGGAACCGGAGAAACGTTCGCAGCACGAGCGGCAGCGCGACGAGGACGAAGCGGAGCTTCAGGAACGACAGCATCAGGAGAGCAGGGATCCACCGCTGCGGGCGGCGGTGGCGCACACCGCGGAGGGCCTCCACGAAGAAGAAGGCCGCCGGCACTTCCGGCCAGATCCTGGCCGCATAGAAGACGACGGGAGGTCCGAAGGCGAAGAAGGGGAAGACAGCGCGCGCCGTCCCATCGTCGATTCCCTCCTCTTCCAGAAACCGCATCGTCGACCGCACCAGCAGCGCGGCGAACAACACCATCGTGACGAGGGCACCGGAAAGTCCGCCCAGCAGGTACCCGGGCACGAGGAGGATCGACAGCAGCGGCTCGTGTCGCGAGTACTGCTCCCCCTCCTCGCCCACCGGATCTCCCGGCTGCGACCGGAGGTCGAGCCGGCCCACCGCCGATCGATCGAGCTCGCGATACTGATTGGAAAGGTCGAGGTCGAAGTCGCGGACGATCGATTCGGTGACCAGAAGATAGAACGGCTCGTCGCCGTCGATCGGCGTGCGCTGCATCGCCGGAACGAGCAGCGAGTAGACCAGCAGTGCCAGGAGGAAGGCGCGGTTCGGAGACCACCGCACCATGGTCGCGACATTCAGAAAGAGGGCAAAGAGCGCGATCTTCGCCACCACGAAGGCAACGGCCGCGAAGTACGGGTCCGCACCGTCGAGATGTCTCCATGCGACCGCGGCGACGACATACGTCGCCACGTCGACGGCGAAGTACCTCGCCAGCCACTTCCCGCGCAGCGTCAGCAGCGGGAGCAGCGTCAGGACGACGACGGCGTGAAGGATCTGCACCGCCATCACCGCGTCAGCTCGATGGCGTCGATCTGCAGGCTGGCACCGCGAGGGAGAGTCGGTTCGGCTCTCACCGTGACGCGGCCCGGCGGCACGTCGATCCGTCCCGACGCGTCGATCCAGGCCGTCTGCCCGTATCCGCGGACGAGGCCTCCCGGCCGTCGCGGCAGCGGATTCCTGGAGTTGTAGTAGTGCTCGCGCCGGAGCACGCCCCAGTCGGCGACGTCGCCGATCCGGACCACGATGCCGGCCGGCTGGATCGTCCCGAGGGGCGTTCCTCTCCGCAGGCGCGGCACGTTCGCTCCTGACACGATCAGCCCCTTCCCCTCACGCGGAATGTCGATTTCCACCGACTCTCCGGCCGCCAGCGCGATCCGCACGGGAATCCTCTCCAGCGACGGGGGCCCGCCGCGGAGCATGATCGGCGCGGCCCGCGCCAGCGCGCCGCTCCATGCGAAGAACAGCATCATGGTCGTGACGACGGTTGCCGCGGCAACGGGCAGTCGCAATCGCCAGGTGCCGGCGGCGCGCGCGACGGCTGCCAGTGCCAGAACACCTGCCGGAACCATGAGCGTCCGCAGCGGCACCGCGGTGGTGAAGAGCGCCGTGGCGACGGCGACGGCGATCGCCACCGGTGTCGCGCCGAGAACGAGGACGATGGCGACGCTGAACGCGAGGACGATCAACTCGCGTCCGATCAGCACTTCTGAGAGCGGAATCCAGCGAAGCAGGAGCACGGCCGCGACGGTGATCACCACGGCAGCGGTGCGCGAGCGGATCGGCCCGCTCCAGAGAATCACCGCGGCGAACGCCACGCCGATGACGAGCCCGAACCAGAGCAGCCGCAGTCGTTCGTCGAACAGCACGATCTCGCCGATGAGGAGCAGCGGAACCGAAAGCTGGATGGATGGGTGCGTCAGCGCCGCGAGCACCGTCATCAGAACGGCGATGGCCGGCAGGGCGTCGTCGATGGGAGTGCCATGCCGCGTCACGACGGCAGCCGCGTACGCCGAGACGGCCGCGGCGACACCCCAGCGGACGAGCACAGCGGTCACGGAGCCAGGACTCGCGACGCCGCCGGTTCGCGCACGAAATCGGGATCGAATCCCTCGAGCGTCTCGGGAAGAATCGCCGCCTCGTAGATGACGCGCGCGTCGCCGGTGAGGCGGATCTCACGCAGCTCTCCGCCGGAGTTCTCCATCGCCACGTCGAGGTGGATGCCGCTGCGCGTCAGCACGGACACCGGCGGACGAACGCGGCCGGAGAGAACGCCGGCGGCCACCGATGCCACGACACCGGACCCGCAGGCGAGCGTTTCCGCCTCGACGCCGCGCTCGTAGGTCCGCACCTCGATCGACCGTTCGTCGCGGACGGAAACGAAGTTCACGTTCGTCCCGGCCGGCTGCATCTCGGCATGCTGCCGGATGGCGCGGCCGATGCGCTCCACCGGGTGGTCCCAGAGATCATCGTCGACGAATGTGACGTAGTGCGGCACGCCGACCACGATCGAGATCCCCTCGATCGTCTCCGGCCCGACGGTGAGGGGCCGCTGTGCGCGATACGACTGCGGCGGCGGCAGGGAAATCGTCACTCGGCCGTCCGCGCCGATGGAGGCGGTGACGATCCCGGCGTCGGTCTCGATCGTCATCGACTCGCCGGCGATGCCGCGGAGAGTTGCAAAGCGGGCGGCGCAGCGGGTGCCGTTCCCGCAGAACTCGCCGAGGGAGCCGTCGGCGTTGTAGTAGCGCATGCGGAACGTGGCGCGGCCGGACGGCTCGATGAGGATGAGCCCGTCGGCGCCGGCCGAGAGACGCCGCGTGCAGAGGCGACGGGTGACATCGCGCACATCGCCGAGACGACCGCTCCTGTTATCGATGACGACGAAGTCGTTGCCGGCTCCGGCCATCTTCGTGAAGGCGAGCGGATCTTGTTCACCAGCTTGTATTTGAGACGCGCCGCTCATCGGAATTTTCGTATGCCGGCCCGGTTTGCAGGGTCGGTTCTTTATTCTCGCACGGAGCACGCCAGAGGCCGCGAAACGGACGCGCTGGCACCGCCGTCACAAGAAGCGTCAGAACCGATTCCCCGGGAGGCCTTGTCACTTTGAGATACGGAATCCGAACCGCCGTCGTCGCCGCCGCGCTCGCCGCCGTCACGGCCGGGCTTGCCCAGAACAACCAGGAAGAGCTGACGAGGCTCACCGAGAACATCGACGTCCGGGTCATCAACATCGACGTCGTGGTGACCGACCGCCGCGGCGTGCCTGTAACCGGGCTCACGCGTAACGACTTCGAGATCTTCGAGAACAACGTTCCGAAGCCGATCTCGAACTTCTACGAAGTCGAAGGCGCCCGTCCCGTCAACGATCCACGCGACGGACAGATCGTCGATGCCCCCGCCGTTCCGGCGGCGCCGGTCGCCGCGGCCGACGTTCCCGATCACATGCGGCGCCGGGTCATCTTCTACATCGACAACCTCTCCCTCGCGCCGTTCAACCGGAACCGCGTCTTCCAGCAGATGAAGGAGTTCGTGAAGGAATCGATGCGGGCGGGTGACGAGGCGATGATCGCCACGTTCAACCGCAGCATGAAGGTCCGCATCCCGTTCACCAGAGACATCGCCCAGATCGAGCAGACGCTGGACATCATCGCCGGTGAGTCGGCCCTCGGCACGGCCAACCGCAGCGAGCGGAAGTCGACCGAGGATCGGGTCCGCGACGCACGGACGTACGAGGAGGCGGTCGCCACCGCGCGCGCCTACGCCTCGTCCGTCGAGCACGACCTCCGGCAGAGCGCCTCGTCGCTGAGCGGCCTCATGAGCACGCTGGCCGGACTGGAAGGCAAGAAGGTTCTCGTGCTGACGACCGAAGGCTTCCCCATCCAGCCGGGGCGGGAGATGTTCCAGTTCATCGAGGAGATCGGCCGGGAGAAAGGCTGGCGCGGCAGCGGGACGCTCCTCGAGGGGATGCACTACGATTCCACGTCGGTGATTCAGTCGATCGCCCGCTCGGCGAACGCGAACGGCATCACGCTGTATCCGATTCACGCTGCCGGTCTCACCGGCGGCACCGAGTTCAGCGCCGAGCACGCCACGCCGACGCCGGTCAGCGTCTCGCACGCCTTCTCCACGAACACGACGGAATCGGTGCAGCTCATGGCCGACATGACCGGCGGCCAGGCCTCGGTCAACACGAACAACTTCGCCGAGGCATTCCGCAGGATCCAGCGCGACATGGACTACTACTACTCACTCGGTTATCGCGCCAGCACGGAACGAGTGGACCGCCAGCGCTACGTCCGCGTCCGGTTGAAGAACAATCCCAACCGCTACCTCGTCCGAAACCGTCAGACGTTCGTCGAGAAATCGATGTATGCCGAGATGAGCGACCGGGTCATCGCCAATCTCCACTACCGGAGCCGGGACAATGATCTCGGCATCCTGGTGCGGACGGGCCGTCCCATTCCGATGCAGGACGGGTTGTTCCAGGTCCCGATGGAGATCCAGATCCCGATGGACAACATCACCCTGCTCCCGCAGGGGGAGGAAGAGCACGTGGGCGGATTCGAGGTCTTCGTGGCTGTGGCGGACAAGAACGGCGACATGTCCGACGTCGCCCGCAAGCAGCATCCGCTCCGCGTGCCCGCTACCGATGTCGACCGGGCCAAAGGCAAGTACTACGCGTACTCGCTCGATCTGCTCATGGAGAAGGGTCTGAACCGGATCTCGGTCGGCGTGGTCGACCAGATCTCCAACGTGAACGGCTTTGCCCGGGAACAGGTGATCGCGCAGGATCTGCGATAGGGGCGGTTCGGTTTATCCTGAGGCGCGAAGCGCCGAAGGATCAGTTCGTGCCGGACACCGCCGGTGTGGAGACTGGGCGCCCCGGCCGAGAGAACGGAAAACCTCCCCGATTCCATCGCTAAGGATGAACTTTGAGGATCCTTTTCACCCTGCAGTATCTCGGCACGAATTACGCGGGCTGGCAGACGCAGGCGAATGCCGTCGGCGTGCAGCAGGTCGTCGAAGCGGCGCTGACGACGATGTACGGAACGCCGATCAAGGTGGAGGGGGCCGGGCGGACCGATTCGGGAGTGCACGCCGCCGCGCAGCGGGCCCACGCCGATGTCCCGTTCGAGATCGCGCAGCGCGGCATGATCCGCGGCCTGAACGACCTGCTGCCGGCAGACATCCGCGTCACGGCCGTCGAAGAGGTGGCCGGCGACTTCCACTGCCGCTTCGACGCGAAGGCGAAAACGTACGTCTACCGGATCTGGAACGGCGAGGTGGCCGACGTGTTCACGGCGGCGACGCACGCGCACGTGGCACAGCCGCTCGATGCCGCGGCGATGGAGCGGGGGGCGCTGCCGCTGGCCGGCGCGCACGATTTCGCGGCATTCACCGTAGTGTCGCCGGAAGTCAGCTCCACGAAGCGGACCATCGAATCGATCCGGCTGGAGCGCGACGCCAACGTCATCCGGATCGCCGTGACCGCGGACGGTTTTCTCCGCTACATGGTCCGCCGGATGGCCGGATCGCTGATCGAAGTGGGGCGAGGCAAGCTCAGCGAGCACGACGTTGCACGATCGCTCGAACCGGAGTTTGCGGCCGCGCGCTGGACCGCTCCGGCGAAGGGTCTCACGCTGCTCGACGTCCGATATTGAGTGCTAACATCCGCCTCTTACATGATCGACCTCTCCAAACTGGCCGAGCCAGGGTCCATCGAGGAGAGCCTCCTCGAGAGGATCGACTTCAAGCGGCTGCCCCGCCACATCGCGGTGATCATGGACGGCAACGGCCGGTGGGCGAAGTCGCGGAACCTCCCCCGCGTCGAAGGGCACCGCGCCGGCATCGCCTCGGTGCGGGAAACGGTGGAGACAGCCGCCCGTCTCGAGCTGCCGGTCATCACGCTCTATGCGTTCTCGGTCGAGAACTGGAAGCGGCCGCGCTACGAGGTGGCCACGCTGATGCTGCTTCTGAAGGAGTATCTCCGGAAGGAGCTGGCGACGCTGATGGAGAACAACATCCGCTTCGTCCCCATCGGCCGGATCGACGGCCTGGACGACTCCGTGCAGCGCGAGCTGCGCTACGCCGAAGAGCAGACGGCCAGGAACAGCGGCCTGCTCTTCCAGATCGCGCTCAACTACGGCGGCCGGGCGGAGATCGTGGACACCGTGAACCGGATCATGACCCTGCTGCGCGAGCGCGAGATGAGCGACGCCGTGATCGACGAGGCCTTCTTCTCGGACCACCTCTACACCGCGAACGTCCACGATCCCGACCTCCTGATCCGCACCAGCGGTGAGCTGCGCGTCTCGAACTTCCTCCTCTGGCAGATCGCGTACGCGGAGATTCACGTCACGAAAGTGCTCTGGCCCGATTTCCGCCGGCGTCACCTCTTCGAGGCCATCATCGACTTCCAGTCGCGCGACCGGCGCTACGGCGGAGTCGAGGAAGCCGACGCCCAGATGTTCATCGAGGCGGACGAAAATCGCGCGTGACGACCGCTCCGCAGACATCGCCGGCCCAGCCGTTCTACTCCAGGTACGCGCGGGAACTGACCGCGCTGGTCTTCGGTCCTCTCACCGTCTGGCTCGTCGGCTGGTCCCATCCCTGGCTGTTCAATGCGGCGATCGGAGCCGTGTCTCTCCTCGCCCTCTACGAGTTTCTCGTATTTGGCCGGCGCAAGGGCTACGAGATCCCGGTTTTTCTCTGCCTGTGCATCGCGCTGGTGATCCTCGCCGCATTCGTGCTCGATGATCTCTCCGTCGAGATCGGCGTGTACATCACGCTGCTGGTCATCCCGGCCTCGTACGTCTTCGGCAAAAGCAACCTCGAGGAGGCTCTTCCCTCCAGCGCCATCTCCGTTCTCGCCACGATGTACGTGGGGATGCTCGGCGGCTGCCTGATCCGGCTCCGGCACGACTTCGAGCAGGGATCCGACCTCGTCTTCTTTCTCTTCCTGGTGGTCTGGCTGGGAGATGCCGGCGCCTACTACACCGGAAGGCGATTCGGGAAACACAAGCTGTCACCGCGGATCAGTCCGAAGAAGACGGTGGAGGGGCTGGCGGGCGGTGTGGTGACCTCGATCATCACGGCCATCGTGATCCAGATGACGTTCTTCGCGGAGTTCCCGCTCCTGCACGCCATCATCGCCGGGGCCGTCCTCTCCGTGGCCGGGGTGGTCGGCGATCTCGCCGAATCGATGTGGAAGCGCTCCGCCGCGGTAAAGGACTCCGGGACGCTGATTCCCGGTCACGGAGGCTTCCTCGACCGTCTCGACTCGGTGCTCTTCACCGCCCCGATTCTCTACGTCTACTGGGCCTTCGTTCAGCAGGGGGCAGCAAGCTTGAATATCATCACGGGATGAGAGCTCTCAGCTCTCAGCTCTCAGGACCCTGGGGGCGGGTGGGCCTGAGAGCTAAGAGCTAAAGAGCTAAGAACCCATGCGCACCATTTCGATCCTCGGCAGCACCGGATCCGTCGGCCGCAGCACTCTGGCCGTCGTCGATGCGTTCCCCGACGATCTCCGGGTCGTGGGGCTCGCCGCCGGCGGGAACCTGGAGCTGCTCGCCGAGCAGGTGAAGCGGTACCGGCCGGAGCTGGTCTCGGTGCGGGCGGAGGCGGATGTACCGCGGCTGCGGGCGCTCCTCGGCGGTGGGGTGGAGATCGTCTGCGGCGCCGAGGGAGCGAGCGCGGTGGCATCGATGCAGGGCGCCGATGTGGTCATCGCGGCGATCGTCGGCGCGGCCGGAATCCCGCCGGTCCACGCCGCGCTGCGGGCGGGAAAACGGGTCGGCATCGCCAACAAGGAAGTGCTGGTTGCGGCGGGGGACGTCATGACCCGCGCGGCGCGCGAGCATGGCGGCGAGATCCTGCCGGTCGACTCCGAGCACAACGCCGTGCACCAGGCGATCCGCTGCGGGACCCGCGAGGAAGTGCAGCGGATCATCCTGACGGCATCGGGCGGTCCGTTCCTCCGGCGCGATCTCGATACCTTCGACGACATCACGATCGAGGCGGCTCTGGCGCATCCGACCTGGAAGATGGGCAGCAAGATCTCCATCGATTCCGCGACGATGATGAACAAGGGGCTGGAGGTCATCGAGGCGCATCATCTCTTCGAGGTGCCGGCAGACCGGATCGACATCCTGATTCACCCGCAATCGATCGTGCATTCGATGGTCGAGTACGTCGACGGATCGATCGTCGCCCAGCTCTCCACGACCGACATGAAATTCCCCATCCAGTACGCGCTGCTTTATCCCGACCGCGTGCAGGCGCCGTTCGCGCGGCTCGACCTGGCCAGGATCCGGAACCTGGAGTTCCTGCCCGTCGACCGGCGGCGCTTCCCGGCCGTGGAGCTCGCCTACGAGGCGTGCCGCAGCGGGGGATCGATGCCCGCCGTCCTGAACGCGGCGAACGAGGTGGCGGTGGAGCGCTTCCTGGCCGGCGAACTTCCGTTCATGGCGATCGTCGAAGTAGTCAGCCGCGTTCTGGAACGGCACGCCGGACATGTCGCCGCCATCGCCACGCTCGAGGACGCGCTGGAGTGGGACCGCTGGGCGCGCAATGAAGCCCGCGGAACTGATGTTGCAGTTCGACGCTGAGACTCCCTCATGTCCAATATCCCGACGAATCTCCTCGCCTTCATCCTCGTCCTCGGCTTTCTGATCTTCGCCCACGAGGCGGGCCACTTCATGTTCGCCAAGCTGTTTCGGGTGAAGGTCCTCGTCTTTTCGTTCGGCTTCGGCAAGCGCCTCTTCGGATTCCGCCGCGGAGACACCGACTATCGCGTTTCGCTGATCCCTCTCGGCGGGTACGTCCGGATGGCAGGTGATTCGACGGAGGAGAACCAGGAGGGGGCGCCGGACGAGTTCCTCTCCAAGCCGAAGTGGCAGCGCTTTCTGATCCTGTTCGCCGGCCCGGCCGTGAACATCCTGATCGCCATCCTCTTCATGGCCGCCATTGTGATGGTGGGAACCGAGTACACGATTGTCCGGCCGGTCATCGGCGAGGTGCTGCCGGACAGCCCGGCTCAACGCGCGGGACTGCAGACGGGCGACCACATCGTCCGGGTGGGGGACGAGCCGATCGGCGACTTCAACGACCTCCGCCTCGCGGTCGCGATGAATGCCGGCTCACGTCTCCGCGTCGAGTACCTGCGCGATGGGGAGAGGCAGTCGACGATCCTCATCCCCGAACGGGAGCAGAGCGAGTACGGCCCGATCGGCCGGGCCGGGGTCCGGCCGCTCCTCGATCCGATCGTCGGCAAGGTCACGCCGGGGTCGGCCGCCGAGCGGGCCGGGCTCCGGACGGGGGACCGGATCGTCAGCGTCAACGGCGCGCCGATCGACAATCTCGACCGCCTCAACGAAGTCCTCGCCAAAGCTCCCGGCGCGCCGCTGACCCTCGGGATGGCGCGCGGCGAACAGCCATACACCGCGAAGTTTCCGGAGGTGCAGTTCAATCCCCGCGAACCCTATCGCGGATTCTTCCCGCCGACGGAAACGCGCAAGCTCCCGCTCATCCCCGCCCTGAAAGACAGCGTCGAGCAGAACTGGAAGATGCTCCGCTACGCCGGGGCGGCGGTGGCGCGGATGTTCCGTCCCGAGGGAAGCGTCAAGGAGCTGAGCGGTCCGATCTCGATCGCCCGCATCTCCGGCGACATGCTCCGGCGCGGCTGGATGGAAGTCGTGGCGCTGATGGCGATGATCTCCCTGCAGCTCGGAGTGATGAACCTTCTGCCCATCCCCGTGCTCGACGGCGGGCACATCATGATCCTTCTGATCGAAGGAGTGGCACGGCGCGACCTGTCGCTGCGGGTCAAGGAGCGCATCCAGCAACTCGGCTTCGCCGTGCTGGCTACCCTGATGATCGTCGTCCTCTACAACGACGTGATCACCAACGTCCTTTTGATGCGCAGGGGGTAAGAGCCTGCACGGTTAACGGCTAGCGTCTGCGTTTCCTCGCTTCTTCCTCGACCGGCAGCGGGACTCCCGGCAACACGATCGCGCCGATGATCGCGCCGATCAGCGCGATCAACGACACCACCAGGGATGGGACGACCAGCGGGTTCCAGTACTCCATCTCCACGACATGTCTCCCGGCCGGAAGCTCGATGGCCTGGTAGTTGATGTTGACCGGCCTCGGCTCGACCGGTTGCCCGTCGACGCGGGCCCGCCAGTACCTGTGCCGCGTGACGCTGATCATCAGCAGAGACCGCCCCGTGGCGTCCCCTTCGACGCGGAGCGTGCGCGGACCATGGGCGAATGCCCGGACGACGCCGCTGGCCGGCTCGAAGGGCGGCCAGTCGACGTAGGCCGCCCGCTTGCTGAATCGGCCGTCCATCACCTTGCTGACGAAGTCATGAACGTCGGCGATGGGCACGATCTGGTCGGCGAAGTAATAGCGGGGATGGCGCTCCGCCGCCGGGAAGAAATCCACCGGCATGATCCGCTGCCAGTCGGCGTCGACGCGCTTGATCTCCTCCGCGGCCGGTCGGAAACGGCCGTAGTACCAGGCGTTGGACATGACCATCATCGTTTCTTCCCAGTCACGCTGCCCGGTCCGCATCATCTCGAACATCGCAAACGTGAAGCGCTCGGTCGGTTTCAACAGGGTCTGGTCGTAATCGCGGTCGAGGACGTACTGATATCCCCACCATGCGGCGTTTCGCGTCATCAGCGAGTTGCGCAGCGTCCACCAGCGCCCGATCGGATGGTAAAAGTACGCGTCGGCGTTCGGGAGCGCCGCCATCCAATCCCACTCCGCGTTGTGGAAAATGCGGTACTCGTCTTTCTCCGGACTGAGTTGTTGCGTCGCCGGCGGGGGGTCGAAGTAGTCGCGGGTGATGGTCGGGTTGATACCGCGCAGGTGAACGATATCGAACAGCGTGAACACCACCAGCGGCGCGATCCAGATCGGCGATCGCCACCGCCGCATGGCCAGGAGGATGAGCAGCACGATGACCCCGCGGGCGAAGGTCACTACCCAGAAGAGCTGCCAGACGCGCGCCGCGGCCAGGATCAGCAGGAACCCGAAGACAAACCAGCCCGCCGTCACATAGAGCACGGCACGCCGCACGCGCTCGTCGCCGCGGAAGAGCAGGTCCGCCGTCAGCGCCGCCCAGATCACCACGATGAGGCTGGCGCTCATCGCGAACTTCTCCGGGAAGCGCATCGTGGCGAAGATCCCGATGTCGTAGAGGAAACGGAGCAGCGGCGTGTACGATCCGATGGCCAGGATGTAGAGCCCCACGCAGAGAGCGAGCACGAAGCCGCTCCCGCGCCGCCAGGCCACCAGACCGGCCACGAACAGGATGCCGAGAACGACGCCGGGATAGAAGTTCGAGACGAACGGCTCGCCGAGGTTGTACATCGACGAGATCCATTGCTTGCCGGAAAAGTCGATCAGCGAATAGAAGACGAGCGGATAAAACAGCTCCAGGACGCGAGCCGGGTGGAGACTCCACTTGGCGACCATGAGCCTCCAGTCGAGTCGTTCTGAGCGAACCGAGTCGCCGACGAAGTCGAGCATCGGCACGAGCTGCGCCGCGGCGATCGCCGCGCTGGCCAGTCCCATCAGCAGGATGCCGGCTGCAATCGCGCGCAGCGTGTCGCCCCGGAGCCGCGGCGGCTCGCGCATCACGCGATAGCCGCCGTACGCCGCCACGATCAGCCAGGTCTGCAGCATCGTCGTCGGCTCGGCGACCAGAGCCTGCATGCCTCCGAAGATCGCCGCAAGCAGCAGATCGCGCCTGCTTCGCGTGAGGAAGTAGCGCCGGGCGAAAAGGAAGATGAACGGCACCCACGCCATCGAGAAGAGGAAGGGCAGCGTCCGGATGAGCGAGAGCAGCGGGCCGCCCACCGTGTATCCGATCGACCCGAGCAGCGATGCCGCACTCCCCGCGCCGAACGACCGCAGCAGAAAGTAGAGGCCGATGCCGCACAGATAGAAGTGAAAGACGATGTGCAGCGACATCCCGATGTGGACGTCGGGCAGCAGAACGAGCAGCTGCGGCGGATAGAAGACCTCGTACGCCGGATTGGCCGCCATCGGCTGCCCCGCCGCGTAGTGCGGACTCCACATCGGCCACTCCCCTGCCAGCAGCATCTCGCGGAAGATCTGCTTCATCGGGTAGTGGTAGCTGAAGATGTCGCGAGCGTAGAAGGCACGACCGGTGAACAGCACGTCGTAGAACCACGCCGTCACGGCGGCCACGATCGTCAGAACGGCGAGCGGGTCGGCCCAGCGGGAGTATTTCGCGAGCCTGGTGTTGATCCGATCAAGCATGCTCGAGGATGAAACGACGCAGCAGGTCGAGTGCCGATTGTGTCGAAAACCATTTGACGAGCGTCCGCGGCACGGGCCAGAACAGTTTGCGGTGCGTTTCACCGCTCGCGCCGGCCACGGCGATGTGCACCGTGCCGGCCGGCTTCGCCTCGGATCCTCCTCCCGGCCCGGCGATGCCTGTGATGCCGACGCCGTACGTCGTCCCGAACCGTTCCCGGATTCCGCGGGCCAGCGCGCGCGCGACCGGCTCCGACACCTCGCCGTGCTGCCGGATCAGCTCGGGGTCCACCCCCGCCAGCTCCACCTTGGCGCGCGAGTCATAACACACCGCGCCGGCCAGGTAGTAGCGCGAGGCGCCGGGAACATCGGTGATCCGCGAACCGAGGAGGCCTCCGGTGCACGACTCCGCGGTAGCCAGCGTCGCCTGCCGCTCCGCGAGCAGCCGGCCGACCACCGATTCGAGCGTGTCGTCGTCGTAGCCGAAGACCCTCTCGCCGAAGATCGCGAGAAGCTCGCGCTCGCGCTCCGCGATCTCCTCCTGCCAGGTGCGCAGCAGATGGAGCTCGATCTGCCCGCCGCTGGCGAGAATCGTCAGCGGCTCGCCTGGGCGTGACTCGTAGTACGGCGCGAGCCGCTCCTCCACCGCCGATTCCGACATCCCGGAGATCTTCAACACGCGGCGAAGGCGGCGCAGGCCCCCACCCGCCGTCTCCAGCCACGGCCGGAAGTACGTGGCGATCATCCACTCCAGCTCGTGGGGCACACCGGGGAAGACCCAGACATTCTTCCCCTCCACGCCGAGGTGGAATCCCGGCGCCGTTCCCCGTTCGTTCTGCAGCGTCGTCTGCCCCCGGAAGACGCCGGCCTGCCGCTTGTTGACCTCGGGCATCTTCCAGCCGCGCTCCGCGAAGCGGGCCGCGATGCGGTCGATGATCGACTGATCGATCTCCATCGTCAGGCCGAATCTCTTCGCGAGAGCCTCGCGCGTCAGATCGTCTTCGGTCGGCCCGAGTCCGCCTGTCGTCACGAGCAGGTCCGAATGACCCAGCGAGAAACCGATCTCGTCGATGAGATCTCCCAGCGTGTCCCCCACCACCGTTTTGCGAACCACTTCGATACCGTACTCCTCGAGCGCGGCAGTGACCTTCAGCGAATTGGTATCGACCCGGGAGGGGCCGAGCATTTCCGAGCCGATGGCGATGATCGATGCTCTCATGGACGCGCGACGCGCATGGTACCTTGCGCCCATGCCGAACGCGGGGATCGTCATCGCCGGCGCAGGCGTGATCGGCTGCAGCATCGCCTGGCATCTCGCCTGCCGCGGTCTCCGCGACATCGTCGTCGTCGATCGACACGCCGCTCCCGGCGGCGGCAGCACGGCCCGGGCCACCGGCGGCTTCCGGGCCCAGTTCGGAACCGCCGTGAACGTCCGGCTTTCCCTCCTTTCCCGCGAGAAGCTCCTCCGCTTCCAGGAAGAGACCGGCGTCAGCCCCGGCTACGAGCCGCATGGATACCTATTTCTCGCCACCGCGGAAGAGCAACTCCGGCAGCTCCGCGATGCGCTCGAGGTCCAGAGACGCTGCGGGATGACCGATGCGCGCACCGTCACACCGGAGCAGGCGCGGGAACTGAATCCCGCCATCGACGATCCGGAGATTGCCGGCGGCACGTTCTCCCCCACCGACGGCTTCATCCGGCCGATGGAGATCCTGCGCGGCTATTACGAGTCGGCGCTGCGAATGGGAGTCCGGTTCGCATTCGGTCAGGACATCCGTTCGCTCGATCCCGGCGTCACGTACGTCAACGCCGCCGGCGCGTGGGCATCGGAGCTGTGCGACGTGCCCGTCGTGCCGCTGCGCCGGCGCGTGGCCGGCACGGAGCCGACGCAGGTCCTGCCGCCGAACATGCCGATGACCATCTGGGCCGGCGACGGTTTTCATCTCCGCGTGCGCGACGGCCGTGTTCTTCTCCTCTGGCCCGATACGCCCGCCGACGACGAGGCCTGGATGCACGAAGTGCTGGCACGGGCGCACCGGCGCGTACCGGCGTTGCGGGGGGTGCCCATCGACGAAGCATCCTGCTGGTCAGGCCTGTACGAGATGTCGCCGGACCGTCACGCCATCCTCGGGCCGCATCCCGATCGTCCCAATGTCTATCTCGCGAACGGATCGTCGGGTCACGGGGTGATGCACGCACCGGCAATCGGTCAGCTCATCGCCGAGATGATTCTGGAGGGGGCTACGAGCATCGATATCCGCGCGCTGCGGCCGTCACGCTTCGCCGAGGGCGATCCGGTCGTCGGTCCGGAGCTCCTCTGAGTCGAGGCTCTCCTTTTCAGTAGCCAGTTGTTCCCACTTGCGCGACAGGAGCTCGATCATCGCTCGCAGATCGGCATTCTGTCCCTGGATCTTCTTCACGCGATCGCCGTCGCGGAAGACCTCCTCCGAGCAGAGCAGGAGATCATTGCGATCGCGTTCTCCCTCGGCCGTGGCAATCCGCTGCTCGAGCTGAACCAGCTCCTCCTCGATTTTCCTGACGCGTTTCTCGCGCTTTTTCTGTTCGGTACGGTCCACTTTCGGCGACCGTGGGGCGCGGGTGTCCTCACCCGCGCTTCTGCTCTCCGGGAGCGCGGGCGAGGACACCCGCGCCGCATGCTGTCGGCGCACGGGTCTGGCGAGGCCGGCCTTCGTCCGCTCGACGAGATCGGAGTAGTTGCCGGCGTAGACGTCCGCCGCTCCATCCTCGACGAGGATGATGTTCTCGGCGATGCGATCGACGAAGTAGCGGTCGTGCGAGACGACGACCAGCGCACCGGTGAACCGCTCCAGTGCTTCCTCGAGCGCTTCGCGCGTGTAGACGTCGAGATGGTTGGTCGGCTCGTCGAGAAGAAGGAGATTGCCGCCGACGTACATGATCTTCGCCAGGGCCAGCCGTCCTTTCTCGCCGCCGGAGAGCTCGCGCGTTTTCTTGAAGACGTCGTCGTCGAAGAAGGAAAAACGAGCGAGATAGCTCCGCACCTCTTCTTCGGTCTGCGAATGGTCGAGATTCCAGATCTCGTCGAGGACGGAGCCGCCGGGATTCAGGTCGCCGAGGGTCTGATCGTAGTAGCCGGCGTGAACATTGTGGCCGTAGGTGATCGCGCCGGCCAGCGGCTGGAGGCGGCCGGCGAATGTCTTGAGCAGCGTCGATTTGCCGGAGCCGTTCGGCCCCATGATCGCGTAACGCTCGCCGCGGCGGATGGTGAGGTTGAAGCCTTCGACGATAGGATTGGAATCGTAACCGGCAGCGAGGCGGTCGGCGCTCATGGAGACGGCGCCCGACCGCGGTCCGGCATCGAGATCGAATCGGGCCAGTGTTTCGTCGGTCTCGGGGCGCTCCAGCTCTTCGAGCCTGCCGAGCATCTTGCGGCGTGATTTGGCCTGTTTGGTCTTCTGCCCGGCGATGTTGCGGCGGATGAATTCCTCGGTCCGCCCGATCATCTCCTGCTGCCGTTCGTAGTCGATGGCCATCTTTTCCATCCGCTCGGCGCGCAGCTGGACGAATCGCTCGTAGTTGCCGTTGTACTCGACGAGCTTGCCGTGCGCGAGCTCGATGATCTTCGACACGGTTCTGTTGAGAAACGTCCGGTCGTGGGAGATGAGCAGGTAGCTGCCGGGAAAGGACTGGAGAAACTCCTCCAGAAACTCGATGCCGTTCAGATCGAGATGATTCGTCGGCTCATCGAGTAGAAGAAGGTCGACTTTCGTCAGCAGGACACGGGCCAGCATGGCCCGGTTCTGCTGTCCGCCGCTGAACTCCGCGATCGGCCGCTCCCACTCGCTCTTGTCGGCAAACCCGACGCCGGTCAGGACGCGCTCGACTTCCGCGTGCAGCCGATACCCGTCGGCGTGCTCGAAATCGTGCTGTAGCTCCGCGTACTTTTTGAGGAGACGCCCATGCTCCGCTTCGCTGCGCGCCGCGTCGGCCAGGTCGTGCTCGATGGCCCGCATCTTCCGCTCGATCACCAGCACGTCTGCGAACGCCGTCTCGACGTAGTCGAAGAGACTCATGCCCGGCTCGGCATCGAGGTGCTGCCCGACATGTCCGGTCGTCATCCCCGACGAGCGGAGGATCGTCCCGCGATCCGCTTCCTCCTGCCTGAGGAGAAGGCGGAACAAGGTCGTCTTGCCGGCGCCGTTCCGGCCGACCAGGCCCACGTGCTCGCCCGGGTTGTGCTGCCAGGTCACTCCCTGCAGGACGTCGTGCGGCCCGTACGATTTCTCGACGTTTTCGAAGCGGTAGAGCATGACCGTTGACCGTTAGCCGTTAACCGTTAACCGTGGAGCGCATTCCCGGCTAACGCTGCTACCCTAGCGCCATGCGGCTGGCCGTGAACATCGACCACATCGCCACGATTCGTGAGGCTCGCAAGACCGACGAGCCCGATCCGGTGGCGGCGGCAGTCATCTGCGAGCTGGCGGGAGCGCAGGGCATCACGGTGCACCTCCGTTCCGACCGGCGTCACATTCAGGACCGTGACGTCGAGATCCTCCGGCGGACCGTGACGACGCATCTGAACATCGAAATGGCCGCCACGAGCGAGATGGTGCGCATCGCCCAGACCATCAAGCCCGACCGCGTCACGCTCGTCCCGGAACGAAAGGACGAAGTCACCACGGAGGGGGGGCTGGACGTCGTGCTGCACTCGGGGAACGTCGACAAGGTCGTCCGGCAGCTGCTCGACGCCCGCATCGACGTCTCCATCTTCGTCGATCCCCATCTCGAGCAGGTGCGGCAGTGCCACAAGATCGGCGCGCCGCGGATCGAGATCAACACCGGCAAGTACGCCGACGCCTGGAACAGCGGCGGCCCGTGGAATGCGGAGATCGAGAAGATCTCCACGGCCTCGCGCGCGGCGAGGAAGCTCGGGCTGACCGCGCTGGCCGGCCACGGCCTCACCTACCGGAACATCGACGCCATCGCCGGCCTCGCCGAGATCGAGGAGCTGAACATCGGTCATTCGATCATCGCCCGCGCCGCGCTGGTCGGGCTCGATGCCGCGGTCCGGGAGATGGCAGAGCTGATGCGTCACCCGCGCCGCCTGCCCACGGTCGGGAAGTAAGTAAGTCTTCCCGTTTGCGAGTTGCATTCAGGCCCGATCTGCGCTCTGATGAGCGCACTCGTAACAAGGAGGAAGTTTATGCGCGTCCGGACCCTCGTGCCCGTTCTGGTGCTGTTGCTTGCCGTCCCGCTTTTCGCGGAAGAGAGCTCCGACCGGCTCGCTCTGCTGCAGGCCCGTGCCGCTGAAACCGCGGCGAAGGGCGCCATCGCCGGAACCATCAGTTTCGAAAGAGGTGCCCCGATCGACATTCTTGCGTTCTCGTGGGGCGTGTCCAACAGCGGGTCATCGACGGGCGGCGGCGGGGGAGCCGGGAAAGCGACGTTCTCCGACATCGTGATCATCAAAGAGCTCGACAAAAGCTCGCCTCAGCTCATGAAGTTGTGCGCCGAAGGAAAACCCATCAAGGACGTCGTCATCAGCCTCAGGGACCGGAAGGGACAGACGTACCTGGTCGTCACGATGTCCGACGTCCAGATCACCTCCTACCAGACCGGGGGTTCGGGAGGCGACGCGGTGCCGGTCGACAGCATCTCGCTGAACTTCGCGCGCCTTTCCATCGACGGCATTCTCATCGGCCTCTGAGACTCAAACCCGCAGTTCCGCGAGCCGCCTGCGCAGCAGGCGGCTCCGCCCGCGGTCGCGGCGGGCAGAGAAACGCTCTTCCTCGTACAGCGCCACCATCGGCGCGAGCTCCGTCGCGGCTTCCGAGTCTTCTTCCCGCAGCTCCGCCAGCGCTTCTTCGATGGTCATCGCCTCACCGACCTCGATGCCGTGGCCGCGAAGATGCCTTACGAGGAAATCGAACGCCGGGCGGCGGCGAAGGGGCACCGCCCAGAGAAGCAGCGCCAGCCCGATCACGACCGCGTACGTCACCATGGCCTGCGGCGACGTCGCGAGATCGGCGGCGCGGCGGAAGACATCTCTTCCTCCGGCAAATGCCTGCCGGGCGCGCGTGATCATCTCCACTGCCAGCGCCACCTGGTCGGCCAGCCCGAACGTGAGGACGTAGCGGTCCCAGAGATAGGTCGCCGACTCCGCGGCCGCGGAGAGCCAGGCACGGAGGAGATTCGGCTCGGTGTTGCCGGGGCGGAGTGACGGCGGCGTCGGGTCGAACGTAAGCCACTGCGCGCCGTTCCACACCTCCACCCAGGCGTGTGCGTCCTCGTGCCGGACGATGAGATATCCGGCCAGAGGATTCATACGCCCGCCGTAGAAGCCGCCGACGATGCGCGACGGGACGTCGAGCGTCGAGAGGAGCGTAACCATGCCGGCCGCGAAGTACTCGCAGTGGCCTTTACGGACCTCGAGGAGAAACTCGTCCACCGTCATGGCACTGCGACCGATCTCCTCGGCGCGCTGCACGTACTGGAAATTGTCGAGCAGATAGCGCTCGATGAGACGGGCGCGCTCTTCGGCACCGGTAACCCCGCCGGTGATCTGCCGCGCCAGAGCGACCGTTTCTTCCGTGGCCGGATACGACGGCACGCGGATCATCTCCGGCCCGATCGATTCGATCCCCCGCGCCATCGAGGCCTCGTACGCCACCATTTCGACGCGCGGACTCGTGTAGAAGGACTCGCGCGTGCTGCCCCGGTAAAGCTGAGTCAGCCCCGACACGGCGTACGTTCCGACCGGGAAAAAGAGGCGTCCGTCGCTCCGGCGCATGAGCTGCTGGACGCGCGCCGCGCGCGCGAAGCCGACCGGACGCGCCACGCGGAACACTCCCCGCCGTACAGGCACACTTTCGATGCCCCTCGACGTCTGCAGCCACTCGTTGTCGGAGTACGAGTCGTAGACCGCGCCGCGGAGGCGCAACGGTGTGAAGAAAGGGGCTGCCTGCGGACCCATCCAGACACGCGCCACCACGGTCGGATCGCCGCTGCTGGTGCGATCCTCGTTGAAATCGATCGAATCGCTGAGCCCCGTAGTGCTCCCATGCAGGGCACCGATGAATCCCGGGACCATCGGGCTGCGGAGACGGGGAAGCAGGGGAAACAGCGCCGCACCGATGACGGCGGTGCCGAAGATGTAGAACAGCGCCGCCCTGGAAGCGGGAGCCATCGAGTAGGGGCGGCCGATGGCCCGGATCGTCTCCACATGGCTGACATAGATCATCTGCCGGAACATCAGGAACCCGAACACGACGACGAAGGCGAGGATGGCGATGTGGGTCGACGTGGCCAGGCTGGCGATGAAAATCAGCGCGGCTGTCAGAAGGCGCTGGGCCAGGTTGTTGCGCTGCAGCGACTCGATGGGCTGATACGCGGCGATGAAGAGCACGAGGTGGGTCGAGGCGGCGATGGCGCTGCGGGAGATCATCGCTGCATCGACCACGTAGAAGCCGATGTACGCGAAGGCCAGCACGCGCATGAGCACCGGCGGCAGAAGGTCCGGCCCGCGGCCGGCGGCGAGGCGGATGGCCACGCCGGCCATCACGGTGTGAAAGACGACCAGCGGCGCGATGCCGATGACGTTCGTCATGTAGAGCGGCACGGCGGCGAACATCGCCAGCAGGATCATCTCGATCTCACGGCCGCGCCGGCTCATCGAGGTACCTCCAGGGCGAACACCACGGTGTGCCGGTCGACAGTCTGGTGAATCGGCTCATGCGCCGGCTCGATCAGCGCGAGGGCGCGAAACATCGAATGCGCGCCCTGACCGTCCTTCGAGCGCAGGATCACCCGCGGCATCTGCAGCACCACATCCAGGCCGCGCCGCAGCACGTCGTGGATGAACGTCGTCGCTTCGCTCACCATCTGCTCGAACTCGTCGTCGCTCGTCCCGCGCGGCCGGTATGGATCGACCATGACGTGGACGGTGCGCGCCGAGTCGAGCTCGGTCTGCTTGATGATCCACCGGCCGACACTCGCCGACTTCCTCCAGTACACATGGCGGAGCGAATCCCCCTGCGCGAAATCGCGGAACGAGTGAATGTCGCTGCCGATCCCCGGCCGGTTCGCCGGGGACTGCTCGCCGGCCACCGGCCGGAAGCGCTCGCGCTCCGCCACGGGGTCAAGGAGGCGGGGGAACACGACCACTTCCCCCCGCAACGGAAGCCGCTTCTTCTTCAGAAACAGGCCGAACGGATAACGCGTGTAGAGATCGATCGCGGTCAGCTCGGTGCGGCCGCGTCTGCGAAACAGCAGCGGCGCGTGCACGACCGCCTCTCCCTGCTTCGGGAGGAGCGGCAGGAGCAGCGGCTCGGCGATCGAGTCGGAGAGGATCACCACATCGCGCACGTTCCAGATCCTCGACCTGTTCCGGACGCGCAGCACGGCGTCCGCCGGACGGCCCACCCAGGCCTCCCCCACTTCTCCCATCGTCACATCGAGATGCTTCAGTCCGCCCTTCGACGCCAGCCCCGACAGCAGCAACGCGCCGAGCATGAACGTCAGCCCGATGTAGAGCGCGTTGTTGCCCGTGTTCAAGGCCGCGAAGCCGATGACGATCGTGAAGATGATGAATGTCGTGCCGATGCGCGTCAGGCGGACGACACCGTCGAACGCCAGGGAAGGAGGGGGGATGGGGAGCGTTGTCATTTGTCCGTTGTCATTTGTCCGTTGTCCGTTGTTCGTTGTCCGTTGTCCGTCCCCCCCGCCCACGAACAACGAACAACGAACAACGAACCTACCGCGGTACGGGGATCTCCGAGACCACGCGGTTGATGAACCGCGCTTCGGGCGAGAAGTCGCCGCGCAGCAGGCGGCGGTCCTTCATCAGGATCCGGTGCGACAGGACGGGCTCGGCCAGGCGCTTGACGTCTTCCGGGATCACGAAGTCGCGGCCGTTCACCATCGCCAGTGCCTGGCAGGCCTTGAAATACGTCAGCGCCCCGCGCGTCGAGACACCGAGAGCAACCTCGGCATGAGTTCGGGTCGTGTGGACGACCGTCATGAGGTACTCGACCAGCGACTCGCTGACGTGAACGTTGCCGACCTGCGCCTGCAGGTCGCGCACTTCGTTCTCATCGAGAACCGGCTCGAGATGCTCCAGCGCCAGCTGCGCGCCGCCCGACCGCAGCAGCTTCTTCTCGTCCGTCGCGTTCGGATAACCGATGGTCAGCTTCATGAGAAAGCGGTCCAGCTGCGACTCCGGCAGCGGGAACGTGCCGACGTGCTCGATCGGATTCTGCGTGGCGATCACCAGGAACGGTTCCGGCAGCGGCAGGCGCCGCTTGTCGATCGAGATCATCCCTTCGCTCATCGCTTCGAGGAGCGCCGACTGCGACTTCGGCGTCGCGCGGTTGATCTCGTCGGCCAGCAGGACGTTCGTGAAGATGGGCCCCGAGATGAACTCGAACTCCTGCGGCTCCTGTTTGAACACCGTCACGCCGACGATGTCGGAAGGAAGCAGGTCGCTCGTGAACTGGATCCGCTGGAACTGCAGCGAGAGCGACCGCGCCAGGGCATGCGCCAGCGTCGTTTTTCCCACACCGGGAACGTCCTCGAGGAGAATGTGCCCCCGCGCCAGCAGCGCCGCGATGCACATCTGCACCACTTCGGATTTCCCTCGTATGACCTTCTCGACGTTCTCCTGCAGCGCGGCAATCCGCGCCAGAGAGTCGTTCAGCGGAATTGTTTCTCGTGCCATTGGATCAGGGAGTAACGAAAAGCGTGCCGGGTTCAACACGCCGCCCTGCCGCTACATTCTAGGCTGCTTACAACTTCCTGTAGTCCGGCCCCCCTCCACCCTCGGGGGTCACCCAGGTGATCACCTGGTAGGGATCCATGATGTCGCACGTCTTGCAGTGAAAACAGTTCGTGAAATTCAGAAACGGTACCTTCCCTCGTCCATCTGACGTCGCCTGCGGCTCGTAGACGCTGGCCGGGCAAAAATGCAAACAGGGGTTGCCGTACTCCGCGGTGCAGCGGGTGATGCAGACCTCCGTGTCGAGGATCAGCAGATGGGCCGGCTGGTTCTCCTCATGGACCACGCCGCCGTAGTAGACGTCGCTCACCTTGTCGAACGTGTAGTGGTTGTCGAACTTCATCTTCTCGGGCGGGTGCGGTTCTTCGCTCCCGAAGTAGCGCTGGATGCGCTCCATCCGTTCGTGGCCGGCCCGCCCTTCCAGGCGATTGACGACGCCGAAACCGCGCCCTCCCGTGACCATCGACAGCCCCGCGTTGGCCAGACCTGCCAGCACCCCATGCTCGAACGGCTGGTGGAAGTTGCGCTGCTTCCAGAGCTCCTCTCGGGCCCACGAGGCCTCGAAGAGATCGTGGTACTCGGAGAGCTGCGCCGCGGTGGTGTCGCCGTTGAGGAGGGCGTGGAACGCCGTTTCGGCGGCCAGCATCCCCGACTTGATGCCGAGGTGGATGCCCTTCAGGCGGGCGCCGTTGAGGTAACCGGCCGAGTCGCCAACGATCAGAAAGCCGTCGCCGTACATCCGCGGCATCGAGAAGTAGCCGCCCTCCGGAATCGCTTTCGCGCCGGCGGCGATCATCTTCCCGCCCTCGAGAATGCGGCGGACCTCCGGATGCAGCTTGAGGCGCTGGAACTCGTGATGCGGATCGAGCGTCGGATTGCGGTAATCGAGACCGACGACGAGACCGATGTCGACGATCCGGTCCTTCATCCCGTAAAGGAATGCGCCGCCGAACGTCTCCATGTCGAGCGGCCATCCCATGGTGTGGATGACGGTGCCCGGCTCGAAGCGGTCGTCGGGGAGCTGCCACAGCTCCTTCACTCCGAGCGAGTAGACCTGCGGATTGCGGCCCTGGTAGAGGTCGAACAGTCCGGCAGCCTGTTTGGTGAGCGTCCCGCGCGGCCCTTCCGCGAGAATGACGATCTTCGCGCGGATGTCCACCCCAGGCTCGTAGTTCGGCTTCCTCTGACCATTCTTGTCGATGCCCTTGTCTCCGGTGCGGACGCCGACGACGCGGTCGTCCTCCACGAGGAGACGCGCGGCCGCGAACTCCGGAAAGAGATCGACGCCCATTTCCGCTACGATCGGCGCCATCCATCGCACCATCTCTCCGAGGGAGATGACGTAGTTGCCGTGATTGCGAAGCGGCGGCGGCATCAGCGGGGCGGCGATTCTCCGTTTCTCCGTGAGGAACCAGAAGGCATCGCTGCCGACCGGCGCTTCGACAGGACACCCCCGCTCGAGCCAGTCCGGCATCAGCTCGGCGATCCCCCGCGGATCCATGACCGCGCCGGAGATGCCGTGCGATCCGATCTCCTTCCCTTTCTCCAGGATGGCGATGGAGAGACCTTCGAGCTTTTTTTCTTCCTCGGACTGGTTCCACACCTGGACCAGACGAGCCAGCTCATACGCAGCCGCGAGCCCGGCCGGCCCGGCGCCGACGATCACCACATCGACGTCGAGCGTTTCACGTTCCACGCCGGGCAGTTCGGCCATGCAATCACCCCTCGATGGGGCTGAGGGCTCGGGGCGCAGGGCTCAGTCGCGTTGGTCTAAGCCCTGAGCCCTGAGCACTGAGCCCTGGAATGGGGCGATTGTATAGGCGCCCGGCTAATAGTTCACGGTGGCCTGCACGGTGTCCGCATGGAGGCCGGCACGGACGTCCTGGCCGCCCGGGACCCGGCCGTACACGACCAGACCTCCTCCAATCGGCGTCAGCACCGATGTCGAAGTTCCCGAGACAGTATTGGGGGTCGTGCTCCAGATGCTGGATCGCGCCGGCTCTCTGTAGAGCTGGTAATCGAGAAAGGATGTCAGCGGTCCCGCCATCCGCCGCATGCCGCCGGCGAAATAGAGGCCGTCGCCGAGAGAGACGGTGACCGAAGTTCCGGGGGTGCAGTAAACGTTCACGGTTCCGGTTCCATCGAGCGGCGACGCGGCATGAGCGGCAACCGGATCGTAGTTGCCGAACGCCACCGCGATCGTCGAGACGGTGCATTCCGCCTGTACGACCGTCGTCACCGTGAACGTGACACTCGAGCTCTGGGCGTCCCAGCTGAGAATGGCCGTGACGGTATCGGTGTAGGTTCCCGGCGGAACATCGGCACCGAGCGGCGTCGACGCGTAGATCGTCCCGGCGAATTGACGGTTCGCGGGGCTGGCGGTGAAACTGAAAGTAGCAGTCCCGCCAGTGCCGTCGCCCAGAACGACGGTGTTCGCCGCGTTCTCGTAGAGGTTGTAGCCGATCAGGTTGCCGCCGGTGGCCATGTATCGCGGGAAATAGGTTGCGGAATTCACCCCCGTGGTGAACGTGACGGTGCCGGTCGTCGGCGGCGTGCACTCGAACGAAAGGCCTGACGTTGCGCTCAACGTCCCGGAGCCGAACGGCGAGTAAATCCCGAAAACGACATTCGACGGGCTCACCACCCAGTTGCAGGTTCCGACGGCGTAGGCGGAAGACGTCACGAGCACTGCGAGCACGATCAGCAGCAATTTTTTCATGGAGCCGCTCCTGAGCAGACGACGCGGCCGAGGTCGATGACTTCGTCGCCCGTCGTAGGTACTTCGATGATGAACGAGCACGTGCCGCGCGCGTAGACGACGGTCGCCTCGTAAGGACCAGAGGATACATTCTCGAAATAGAACTCGCCGCTTCCGCCGA
>DATLFC010000178.1:0-3991 GCA_035525015.1 Thermoanaerobaculia bacterium
GGAGCCGATCGTCATCTACTGCAGCGGCGGCGCGTGCGAGGACTCTCACATGCTCGCCGAGAAGCTGTGGGGCATCCAGTTCAACAACGTCTACGTCTACAGGGACGGGTATCCGGACTGGGTCAGCCGCGGCGGAGCGACGCGTCGAGGTTCGACGCCGTGACGGTGCGGGAGGCCCTCACACATCCGTGGCTCACCGTGCGGGTGCAGATCGCGCTGGGAGCGATTTTCTTCGCGGCGGCGCTGCCGAAGATCGTCGACCCGCCGGGGTTCGCGCACATGATCTACAACTACCGGATCCTCCCGGGCGGCCTGGTGAACATCACCGCGCTGATCATGCCGTGGGCCGAGCTCCTCGCCGGGGCCGCCCTCATCCTCGGCGTCTGGAAGGCGGCGGCGCGCAACATCATCGCGGCCATGCTGGTCGTGTTCATCGTGGCCATCGCCTTCAATCTGATGAGGGACAACGCCATCGACTGCGGCTGCTTCGATCTGAGCGCCGCCGGCCTGTCGCACGAGGAACGGCTGCACGACATGCGGATGGTCATCCTCCGCGACCTCGGCATGCTGCTCATGGTCGCGCAGCTCTGGTGGGCGGAGCGGGCTAGAATGCCCGCCCATGCGTAACATACTGCTGGCAGCAATCCTAATGATCGGTTCCATCCACGCAACCGCGGCCGAGGTTCGCCTCGACGCGCTCACCGAAGGACAGGTGGTCAACGGCTTCCGGACGGCAGCGACTTATCTCGACGACTCCGGCCGGCCGATGGGGGCGCGATTCCTCCATCAGCGGAGCGGGTTCACGCTCGATCTGCTGCAGATCGAGTCGGTTCCCCAGGGCTACACCTGGATCAACTCCATCCCGGTCTCCGATCAGGGCGAGCCGCATACGCAGGAGCACCTCCTCCTCGGCAAAGGGACGAAAGGGCGGTCGTTCGCCAGCCTCGACACGATGTGGCTGTCGGGATCGAGCGCCTTCACGCAGCAGTGGCGGACCAGCTATCACTTCAACACCGCTGCCGGGCCCGACGTCTTCTTCAATCTCCTGGAGCGGCAACTCGACGCGATGCTGCACCCGAACTACAGCGACGAGGAGATCCGCCGCGAGGTGCGCAACTTCGGCGTGACGCAGAACGCCGACGGAACGCTGCGCCTCGAGGAGAAGGGCTCGGTCTACAACGAGATGGTGAGCTTGACGGGCAATCCCTACCGGCAGCTCTTTCGCGGGGCCACCCACGCCGTGTACGGGCCCGATCATCCGCTGGCGTTCAACGCGGGCGGCGAGCCGTCCGGCATCCGGACGATGCAGCCGGAGGACATCCGCGATTTCCATGCCGCGACGCATTACCTCGCGAACATGGGTACGATCGCTTCGTTCCCGCGAAGCGTAGCCATGAGCGACGTGCTGGCGCGGGTGGATGCCATCCTCAACCGCGTCGAGCCGGATGGGAAAAAGCGCGCGCCGCATACGCTCGACACGCTTCCCGATCCGAAGCCTGCGCCGCAGGGTGCCATCCGCTACACGGAGTACCCGCACCGCAACGCGCAGCAGCCGAGCCCGATCGGCATCTGGTGGCCGGCCACGCGCGAGCTCGATCTGAACGAGCAGATCCTGGCGCAGCTCTTCATCGACAACTTCGCCGGCGACGCAACGACGAACCTCTACAGGATCTTCATCGACAGCCGCTCGAAGAAGATCGACATCGGTGCGAAGCAGATCTTCAGCAACGTCGGCGACTGGGGCGGCCACCCGGTCTACATCGCCTTCACCGACGTCGCGCCGTCGAACTTCAACGACGCACGGATGGCCGAGATCCGCTCGCTGGTCGTCGAAGAACTGAACCGCATCACTTCCTTCGAGGACGGCTCCGCGGAGCTGAAGGAGTTCAACGGCCGCATTGCCAACCGGCTCAAGGAACTGGAGCGCGATCTGGCGAAGTTTGTGAACTCGCCGCCGCGATTCGGCTTCCGCGGCTCGGGATCCCAGTGGATGGACGCGCTGCTGGCGCTGGAGCGGACGCCTTCGTTCCGGAAGTCGCTGACCCTCAACCCGCACCTGGCCTTCGTCCGGAAGCTTCTCGAGTCGGAGAAGAACTTCTGGCGCAACTCTCTCGCCAGATGGCAGCTCACCGGTGTCACGCCGTACGCGGTCGCGGCGCGGCCGAGCCCGGAGCTGATCCAGCGCGAAGAAGAGGAGCGCATCGCGCGCGCCAACGCCGAGGCGGCGCGGCTGATGAAGGAATACGGGGTCGCCGATGCGCAGGAGGCCATCCGCCGTTCCCGCGCCGCGTACGACGCCGAGAGCGCCCGGATCGAAGAGGAAGCGAGGACCATCCAGCCGCCGGAGTTCGTCTCCTCGCCTCCCATGACGATCGACGACCAGCTGCAGTACGAGGTCAGGACGATCGAAGGGGGCGTTCCGTTCGTCGTCTCGCGCTTCGACGCCATGACGAGCGGCATGACCGGGGTGGCGCTTCGCCTCAACGACGTTCCGCGCGAGCGGCTCCGCTACCTCTCGCTCCTCCCCGCGCTGCTGTCGCGCGTGGGCGTGATCGACAACGGCAAACCGGTGTCGTTCGAGGAGATGAGCGAGCGGCTCCGCAATGAAATTCTGTCGCTCGATGCCTTCTTCACGACCAACCTGCGCACCGGACGGGCGGAGCTCGTCGTCCGCGGATCGGGCATCGGCGCCGCCGAAGCGCAGCGCGCCATCCACTGGATGAATCTGATCCTCAATGCTCCCGACTGGCGGCCGGACAACCTCTCCCGCATCCGCGACGTGGTCGACCAGTCGCTCAGCAGCCTCCGCAACTCCATGCAGGGATCGGAGGAGTCGTGGGTCCAGAACCCCGCCGCGGCCTACCGGATGCAGCACGACCCGACGTACCTCGCCGCCGACTCGTTCCTGACGCGGGCCCACAACGCGCTCCGCCTCCGCTGGCTCCTGAAGGAGGCGCCGGCGCCCGACCGTGAAGCAGTCATCACCTGGTTCGACGATCTCGTTACATCCATCAACGGCAAGACCCGCGAGCAGATCAAGCAGATCCTTGGGGCACCGGTGTCCTCACCGGCGCTCTCGCCGATCGCCGCCGAAGTGCAGCGCGATCTCGATCTCACGCTCATCGAGATCCCCGACGACAGCCTCTCCACCGACCTCGCCTACCTCATCGAAGCGCTGCGCGACGACCTCTTCACGCCACCTTCCGTCGCACTCGCGCACCTGGACGCCCTTCGCCGCCATCTGGTGAATCGCGCCAACGCCCGAACCTACATGGTCGGCTCCGCGGCGATGGAAAAATCGCTGACGCCGAACCTGACAGCGCTCGTCAAAACCTTTGGAGCGCCGTCAGAAGGGCCTCGGGCCTCGGGCCTCGGGCCTCGGGATCTCGTCTTGAACCGCCTCCGCCAACGAATCCCCGATGCCAAGCCGGTCCACGTCGGCCTCTTCTCTCCGAACAAGCCGGGCGGCGTGATCATCACGTCCGTCCCCGGCACACACTTCAGCGACTTCAACGACCGCGAGAAACAGCTCGACTATCTCGCCTCGCGGCTGCACGCCGGCTACGGCGCACACGGGATCTTCCTCAAGACGATCGGCGCCGGGCTGGCCTACAGCAACGGCCTTCGCGCCTCCGTGACGTCCGGTCGCATGGGCTATTACGCCGAGCGGACGCCGGAGCTGCCGCAGACCGTCCGCTTCGTCGTCGAGGAGCTGAAGAATGCGCCGCGCAACCCGCGGCTTGCCGACTACGCGGTGGCGCAGGTCTTCTCCCCCGCGGAGAACCGCGCCGCCGCCAGCTACGAGGCGCGCGCCGAGGGGATCGCCGCCGACCTCGCCGACAACCAGCCGCCCGATCTGGTGCGGAAGTTCCGGCAGTCGATCCTCGAGCTGCGGAAGAATCCGAAGCTCGGCGACATGCTGTTCGATCGCAAGGACCGCGTCTACGGCCGCTTCATCCCCGGCTACAACGTGAAGGCCGGCAGCGTTCCC
>DATLFC010000310.1:0-5445 GCA_035525015.1 Thermoanaerobaculia bacterium
TGCCAGCGTTCTCGCCATCCTCGGGACCGGTACGCAGGCAAAACGGCACCGCGAGGCCATCCCCCTCGTCCGTCCCATCCGCGAGATCCGGATGTTCAGCCGGAGTGGCGGGAACGTCGCCACGGCTGAGGAGGCGATCCGGGGGGCCGACATCGTCGTGACGGCGACCAGCTCGAAGGAGCCGGTCCTCCGGCGGGAGTGGCTCGGGCCCGGAACCCACATCAACGCCGTCGGATCGAGCATCCCGGCGGCGCGCGAGCTCGATGGGGCGACGGTCGCTGCGGCCTCGCTCTTCGTCGACCGGCGTGAGTCGGCGGTCCAGGAGTCGGGGGACTACCTCTTCGCGCTCCGGGAGGGGGCGATTTCGGGGCCGGGGCACATCCGGGCCGAGATCGGCGAGGTGCTGATCGGGGGGGCTCCGGGGCGGCAATCGGACGAGGAGCTGACACTGTTCAAGTCGCTTGGGCTGGCGATCGAGGATCTGGCCGCCGCGGCGCACCTGCTGGAGAAGGCCCGGCGGCTCGGAACCGGCACGTGGGTCGAGTTTTAGCGGAATAAGGGGTTCCGGACGGCCGTTAGGTCGAATCCGGGCTTGACAAGGCTCGGATGGCGGCTTAAAGTGCGCCGGTTTTCCCTTCCGGGAGTCCTTTTTTCGCTTTTCGTGTGTCGTCAACCAGAGGATAGGAATGCCAACGATCAACCAGCTTGTGGCGCAGGGTCGCGCGAAAACCGCGTACAAGACCAAGTCGCCTGCGCTGCAGAACGCGCCGCAGAAGCGCGGGGTCTGCACGCGCGTGTACACCTCGACTCCGAAAAAGCCGAACTCGGCGCTCCGCAAGGTTGCCCGAGTCCGCCTGGTCAACGGAATCGAAGTGACGACGTACATCCCGGGAGTGGGTCATAACCTCCAGGAGCACTCGATCGTTCTGATCCGCGGTGGCCGTGTGAAGGACCTCCCCGGAGTTCGTTATCACGTGATCCGCGGGACGCTCGACACCACGGGCGTGGCCAAGCGGATGCAGGGCCGCTCCAAGTACGGGGCCAAGCGGCCGAAGAAGGGTTAAAGCTCGATGCCACGCAGACGTGAAGTACCGAAGCGCGAGATCCTGCCGGATCCGGTCTACAACAGCCAGCTGGTGACGAAGTTCATCAACTCGCTGATGTCGCAGGGCAAGAAGTCGGTTGCCGAGAGCGTGTTTTACGGCGCCCTCCGGAAGGTGGAAGATCGGGCCAAGGACGATCCGATCAAGCTGTTCAAGAAGGCGGTCGACAACGTGAAGCCGGCTCTGGAAGTGAAGAGCCGCCGCGTCGGCGGATCGAACTATCAGGTTCCCGTCGAAGTCCGGCCCAGCCGCCGCACTGCGCTGGCGATCCGCTGGCTGATCAGCTACGCGGCGGCGCGCGGCGAGAAGACGATGCAGGACAAGCTCGCCGGCGAGATCCTCGATGCGGCGAACAATCGCGGCAACGCGATCAAGAAGCGCGAAGATACGCACAAGATGGCGGAAGCGAACAAGGCGTTCGCGCATTACCGCTGGTGAGTAGTTGGTAGTTCGTAGTTAGAAGCAACCGCAAGATTTCCGTAGCTCCGTCTCGACCGGATAACACAGAAGCGCAGTGGTTCTGCGGTTCCGGACCGAGCAACGGGAAAACCTAAAACTGAATCAACCTCGATGCAGTCGGCGGTCGACTTTTGTCGCCGGCTGTTTGCTGTCGTCAGTCCCAGTACGAGAAAAACATGGCACGCAAGGTACCTCTTCAGAAGACGCGCAACATCGGCATCATGGCTCACATCGATGCCGGTAAGACGACGACTACCGAGCGCATCCTCTATTACACGGGGATCACGCACAAGATCGGTGAAGTGCACGAAGGCACCGCCACCATGGACTGGATGATCCAGGAGCAGGAGCGCGGAATCACCATCACCTCGGCCGCCACGACGGCGTTCTGGGGCGAGCATCGCGTCAACATCATCGATACGCCCGGCCACGTCGACTTCACCGTCGAGGTGGAGCGCTCCCTTCGCGTCCTCGACGGCGCAGTAGGTGTTTTCTGCGCGGTCGGCGGCGTGGAGCCGCAGTCCGAGACGGTGTGGCGCCAGGCCGACAAGTACGGCGTCCCCCGCCTCGCCTTCGTCAACAAGATGGATCGCATCGGCGCGAACTTCGTGGCCGTCCTGAACCAGATCCGCCAGAAGCTCGGAAAGAACGCCGTTCCTCTCCAGCTCCCCATCGGGGCCGAGGACAAGTTCCGCGGCGTCGTCGACCTGGTGCAGATGCGCGCCCTCCTCTTCAAGGACGAGAGCCTCGGTTCGAAGTACGAGGTGGGTGAGATCCCGGAGGAACTTCGCGCCGACGCCGAGCACTACCGCGAGAAGCTGGTCGAGTCGATCGCCGAACAGCACGACGAGCTCCTGGAGAAGTACCTGGCCGGTGAGACCCTCGAGATCGGCGAGCTCAAGGCCGCCCTCCGCGAGGCAACCATTGCGCAGAAGATCACCCCGGTCCTCTGCGGGTCGGCGTTCAAGAACAAGGGCGTCCAGCCGCTGCTCGACGCGGTGGTGGACTACCTCCCCTCGCCGCTCGACATCCCGCCGGTCAAGGGCGTCAATCCGGACGATGAGTCGTTCATCGAGCGGAAGGCCTCGGACGACGAGCCGTTCTCCGCCCTCGTCTTCAAGATCATGACCGACCCCTTCGTCGGCCAGCTGGCGTTCTTCCGCGTCTACTCCGGCCACATCGAGACCGGCATGTCCGTCCTCAACACGACCAAGGGCAACAGCGAGCGCATCGGCCGCCTTCTGAAGATGCACGCCAACAAGCGTGAAGAGATCAAGGAAGTGTGGGCGGGCGACATCGGCGCGGCCGTCGGTCTGAGGAACGTGACCACCGGCGACACGATCTGCGACTTGAAGAACCCCATCGTCCTCGAGACCATGACGTTCCCCGAGCCGGTCATCGCCGTGGCCATCGAGCCGAAGACGAAAGCGGACCAGGAAAAGATGGGCGTCGCGCTCGCGAAGCTCATGCAGGAAGACCCGACCTTCAAGGTCCACACCGACCCGGAGACGAACCAGACCATCATCCGCGGCATGGGCGAGCTGCACCTCGAGATCATCGTCGATCGCATGGTGCGCGAGTTCAACGTGGCCGCGAACGTCGGCAAGCCGCAGGTCGCTTACCGCGAAGCGATCACCCGGAAGTCGGAGGCGGAAGGCAGGTTCGTCCGCCAGTCGGGTGGCAAGGGCCAGTACGGCCACGTGAAGATGCGTTTCGAGCCGCTCGCCGAGGGCGGGTTCGAGTTCGTGAACGAGATCGTCGGCGGCTCGGTCCCGAAGGAGTTCATCAAGCCGACCGAGCAGGGCATCAGGGAAGCGCTGGAGCGCGGCATTCTGGCCGGCTATCCGATCACGGGCGTGAGGGCGATCCTGTACGACGGTTCGTACCACGACGTCGACTCGTCGGAGATGGCGTTCAAGATCGCCGGCTCGATGGCCTTCCAGGAAGGCGCGAAGAGGGCGCACCCGATCCTTCTCGAGCCGATGATGGACGTCGAGGTCGTGACGCCGGAGGACTACGCCGGCGACGTCATGGGCGACCTCTCCCGCCGTCGCGGAAAGATCCAGCAGATGGAAGAGCGTGCCGGGGCGAAGGTCATCCGGGCCCACGTTCCTCTATCGGAGATGTTCGGTTACGCAACCACGGTCCGGTCGATGTCCCAGGGCCGCGCCAGCTACACGATGCAGTTCCTGGCCTACGAGCCGGCGCCGAAGTCGGTCGCCGACGAGGTCATTGCGAAGAACGCGGGAACGACACAGAGGATTTGATCCAAGAGCTGAGAGCTAAGAGCCGAGAGCTAACAAGGGAGGTAGATCCAGATGGCAAAAGAAAAATTCGACCGCAGCAAACCGCATGTGAACGTCGGCACGATCGGTCACGTCGACCACGGGAAGACGACCCTCACCGCCGCGATCACCAAGATCCTGGCCGCGAAGGGCACCGCGAGCTTCGTGGCCTTCGACCAGATCGACAAGGCCCCCGAGGAGCGTGAGCGCGGCATCACCATCGCCACCGCGCACGTCGAGTACTCCACCGAGAAGCGCCACTACGCGCACGTCGACTGCCCGGGCCACGCCGACTACATCAAGAACATGATCACCGGTGCCGCGCAGATGGACGGTGCGATCCTCGTGGTCGCCGCCACCGACGGCCCGATGCCGCAGACGCGCGAGCACATCCTGCTGGCCCGTCAGGTCGGTGTGCCGTCGATCGTCGTCGCCCTGAACAAGGTCGACGCCGCCGACGCCGATCTCCTCGAGCTCGTCGAGCTCGAAGTCCGCGAGCTGCTCACCAGCTACGACTTCCCCGGCGACGACCTTCCCATCATCCGCGTCTCCGCCCTCAAGGCGCTCGAGAGCGGCGATCCGAACTCCGAGTGGGGCAAGAAGATCGTCGAGCTCATGGACGCCGTCGACAACTACATCCCGCTTCCGGAGCGCGCCATCGACAAGCCCTTCCTGATGCCGGTCGAAGACATCTTCTCGATCTCGGGCCGCGGCACCGTCGTCACGGGCCGCATCGAGCGCGGTGTCGTCAAGGTCGGTGAGGAAATCGAGATCGTCGGCATCCGTCCGACCCAGAAGAAGGTCGTCACGGGCGTCGAGATGTTCCGCAAGCTCCTCGATCAGGGCCAGGCAGGTGACAACGTCGGCCTCCTGCTCCGCGGCGTGGAGCGGAAGGACGTCGAGCGCGGCCAGGTCTGCGCCAAGCCGGGCTCGATCACCCCGCACACGAAGTTCAAAGCCGAGGTCTACATCCTGACGAAGGAAGAAGGCGGCCGTCATACGCCGTTCTTCAATGGGTACCGCCCGCAGTTCTACTTCCGGACGACCGACGTCACCGGTACGGCGCAGCTGGCCGACGGCGCGGAGATGGTCATGCCCGGTGACAACACCTCGTTGACGATCAACCTGATTGCGCCGATCGCGATGGAGAAGGGTCTCCGTTTCGCGATCCGTGAGGGTGGCCGCACGGTCGGCGCCGGCACGGTCACCGACATTCTGGAGTAGCACACATGGTGGCGCGCGGGTAGGACACCCGCGCCCCAAACTGTTCTTTAAAGGCGAAACATCATGATGAACGAAAAGATCCGCATCCGACTCAAGGCTTACGACTACCGCGTGCTCGACCAGTCGACCAGTGAGATCGTCGACACGGCCAAGCGCACGGGAGCCAGGGTGGCGGGACCGATCCCTCTGCCGACGCAGATCTCGCGCTACACGGTGCTGCGCAGCCCGCACGTCGACAAGAAGTCCCGCGAGCAGTTCGAGATGCGGACGCACAAGCGGCTGCTCGACATTCTCGAGCCGACGACCCAGACGGTCGACGCGCTCATGAAGCTCGAGCTGCCCGCGGGTGTGGACGTGGAGATCAAGGCGTTCGG
>DATLFC010000253.1:0-34744 GCA_035525015.1 Thermoanaerobaculia bacterium
TCGAGGTCGACGAAGCGGACGCCGCTCGTGTAAACCTTGCGGTGCGCGGAGTTCTGGATGTCGAGCCGGGAGCGGGCCACGGTGCAGGGAATGTGGAAGCGCTCGCCGTCGCAGCTGAACGAAAGACAGAAACGCTTGCCCGGCTGGAAGATCAGCGGCGCGTCGTGCTGGATGCGCGCGCCGGAGCTGCTCAGATCGACGACCGAAACCGGGATGTGGGACAGGTCGCCTGCAACCGAAGGCTGGAGGCGAAGTCGGCGGGCATTTCGTTTCTCCCCTTTGTCCATGCGATCTCCTGTGTGAGATCGCAATATGGATCGTCACGGCCGTATGCGAAATTCGTCATTCGTTAGAAATCGCGGCAACTTTGGATGGATTCGCAGTGTGGCGTTCGATGGCGCCGGGGCGTAACATTCTCTCGTTCCATGACATACGGTTTTCGGGCCGCCCTCCTCCTCGCGGCAGCGGTGCTGGCGGTGCACCTGGTCACGAACCACCGCTACGGGTTTCACCGCGATGAGCTGCAGGTGATCGACGACGCGCACGACCTCGCCTGGGGCTACGTCGTCTATCCGCCGCTGACTCCGGCGGTGGCCAGGCTGTCGATGGAGCTGTTCGGCCCGTCGCTCACCGGTCTCCGCTTCTTCACGGCGCTGGCGATGAGCATCGTCATCGTTCTGGCGGCGCTGATGGCCCGCGACCTTGGGGGAAGCGACGCCGCGCAGATCCTCGCCGCGGCGATGGCGGCCATCGCGCCGATTGCCGTGATCCAGGGGGCGCTGTTCCAGTATGTGGCCTTCGATTTCCTCTGGTGGGTCGTGATCGCCTGGTTCGTGATCCGCCTGATTCGATCGGGTGATCCGCGCTGGTGGATCGGGATCGGCGCGGCGATCGGCCTCGGCATGATGACCCGCTACACGATGGCGTTCTTCGTGGCCGGCCTCGTGGCGGGCGTGCTCCTGACGCCGCTGCGGCGTCATCTTCGCTCTCCCTGGCTCTGGGGAGGAGTGGCGGTCTCGCTGCTGCTGTTTCTGCCGAATCTCATCTGGCAGATCCGCAACGACTTCATCACGTTCGAGTTTCTCCGTTCCATTTCTGCGCGCGATGTCGAGATCGGGCGGACGAAAGGCTTTCTGCTCGAGCAGCTTTTCGTCCCTGCGAATCCCTTCACGATTCCGTGGTGGATCGCCGGGCTGTGGTTCCTGTTTCGATCGCGCGAGCCCCGGGCGCTCGGTTGGATGTTCGTCGTTCCGCTGCTCCTCTTCGTGGCCATGCAGGGGCGGTCGTACTACATGGGTCCGGCCTACCCGATGCTGCTCGCGGCCGGCGCCGTGGTGTGGGAGCGATGGGGGAAGGGAAGGGTCATCGCGGTGATCTGCGTGCTGCTCGGCGCGGCGATGAGCGCGGCGCTCATGCTGCCGCTGGCGCCGGTCGGATCGCCGTGGTTCCGGTTCACCGCCGGCGTGCAGGACAACTTCGCGGAAGAGATCGGCTGGCCGGAGCTCGTGCAGCAGGTGGCCACGATCTACCACGGACTGGCGCCGGAGGAGAAGGAGCGGACGGCCATCTATGCGTCGAACTACGGAGAGGCGGGAGCGATCAATCTCTACGGGCCGCGGCACGGGCTGCCGCGGGCGATCAGCGGCATCAACTCACACTGGAAACGCGGCTACGGTTCGCCTCCGCCGGAGACGGTCATCGTCCTGGGCTCGTCGAAGGAGCGCGCCGGGCGCCGATTCCGGTCGTGCGAAGTGGCCGGCATCGTATCGAACCGGTGGGGCGTGGAGAACGAGGAATCGCGCGATCATCCCGAGATCGTGGTCTGCCGCGGCCCGCTCGAGCCGTGGCCAATGATGTGGCCACGGCTGCGCTCCTTCGGATGATCAGGGGCGCGACTGGGCGCGGGCGAACTGCGCGGTGTCCGTGTACTGCTGGAAGTTCGTGACTTTTCCGTCGCGCAATTTCCAGACGTGAACGAACTGCGCGTCGATGGGGCGGTTCGTGGCCTTCCAGGTGGCGCTGTAGCGGCCTAGGACGACGACCGTGTCGTCCTCGGAAATCGTCTCATCGACACGGACGCGGAAGTTCTCGAAATCGGCCATGAGTCGCCCGAACACCCCTTCGGCGACAGCCTCCGGGCCGCGGTAGGGGTTGCGGTCGGCATAGAGAATGTTCTCCGCTTCATACCAGACGATGTCCGGATCGAACGTCGCCAGGACAGCCGGTGCGTCGCCGCGCGCGAAGGAGTCGTAGATCGATTGCACGATCCGCTCGTTGTTCGCGGGCGTGGTGGTGGCGCAGGAGAGAGCGAGAAGAACGAGGACAGCAAGAGCCGGTCGAAGCATGCACACCCCTCTGTCGAGCGAAATGTGGGGGGAGTCTACCGGGAGTAGAAGATCGGCGCTACTGCACAAAGGCGTGTGCCAAATGGCGGGTTCCGCCAGCTAGACTGATCCCAAGGCAGATGTCCTTCGTCCACCTTCATCTCCACACCGAATATTCACTGCTCGACGGGGCCAGCCGTCCCGAGAAGCTGGCCGCGAAGGTGGCGAAGCTCGGCATGCCGGCATGCGCCATCACCGACCACGGCAACATGTTCGGGGCGGTCGAGTTCTACGACTCGATGAAGGCCAACGGCGTGAAGCCGATCATCGGGTGCGAGATGTACGTCGCCTACGGCTCCCGGCACGACAAGGCCGGCGTCGAAGACCAGCAGGCCGACGCCGGAGCCAACAACCACCTGATCGTCCTCGCCGCGAACAACGAGGGCTACAGAAACCTGGTGAAGCTCGTCAGCGCCGGCTACACGGAGGGCTTCTATTACAAGCCGCGCATCGACAAGGAGCTGCTGCGGGAGCACCGGGAAGGGCTGATCGTTCTCTCATCCTGCCTCAAGGGCGAAGTCTCCCAGGCGCTGGCCGGCGGGAACTACGGCAAGGCCCGCGACGCGGCGCTGCAGTACAAGGACATCGTGGGGCCCGAGAACTTCTTCCTGGAGATTCAGGATCACGGGATTCCCGACCAGCAGAAGATCGTGCCGCTGATGGCGCAGCTCGGCGAGGAAACCGGGCTGCAGCTCGTGGCCACGAACGACTCCCACTACCTGGACAAGGACGACGCATTCGCGCACGAGGTCCTCCTCTGCATCGGCACCGGCAAGACGCTCGGCGACGAGAAGCGGCTGAAGTTCTACTCCGACGACTTCTACGTGAAGGGACCGGAGGAGATGGCGCGTCTGTTCAAGGCCTGGCCGGAGGCGGTCGCGAACACGGGGAAGATCGCCGAGCGGATCAACATGTCGCTCGATGTCTCCGGGCACCACCTGCCGAACTTCCCGGTGCCGGAAGGGAAGGACATCGCGGCGTACTTCGCCGAGGTTTCGCGCGGCGGCCTGAAGAAGCGCATCGATGGCATGCGCCGCAAGCCGAAGCACGAACCGCAGGAGTACTGGGATCGTCTGGAGCGGGAGATCGACATCATCAAGTCGATGGGTTTCCCGGGCTACTTCCTCGTGGTGTGGGACTTCATCAAATACGCGAAGGACAGCGGCATCCCGGTCGGCCCCGGCCGCGGCTCCGCCGCCGGCTCGGTCGTGGCGTGGTCGCTCGGCATCACCGACGTCGATCCGCTCGAGTACGACCTCCTCTTCGAGCGCTTCCTCAATCCCGAGCGCATCTCCATGCCCGACATCGATGTCGACTTCTGCATGAACAACCGCGGAAGAGTCATCGATTACGTCCGCAACAAGTACGGGAAGGAGAACGTGGCGCAGATCATCACGTTCGGGACGATGGCCGCCCGCTCCGTGGTGCGCGACGTGGGCCGCGTTCTCGGTATGCCGTACGGCCTGGTCGACAGAGTGGCGAAGACGATACCCGCCGGCCCCGACGTGACGCTCGCGGCGGCGGCGACGGAGTCGCCGCAGCTCGCCGAGTTCGTGAAGAACGACAAGGAAGTGGCGCAGGTGATCGAGATCGGCGCACGGCTGGAAGGGCTGTCGCGCCACGCGGGCATGCACGCGGCGGGCGTGGTCATCACGCCGGAGCCGGTCACGAATTACGTGCCGCTCTACCGGACGAACCGCGACGAGATCGTGACGCAGTTCGACATGCGCGTCGTCGAGAAGATGGGTCTTCTCAAGATGGATTTCCTCGGACTGCGCACCCTGACCGTCATCGACGACGCCGTGAAATCGGCGCGGGCCCAGGACGGAACGGAGATCGACATCGACGCGCTCCCGCTCGACGACCCCGACGTCTACCGCCTCTTTCAGGAAGGGCGCACCAAAGGCGTCTTCCAGTTCGAGTCGGGCGGCATGGTCGACCTGCTGCGCAAGTCACGGCCGGCGAAGTTCGAGGACCTCGCCGCGCTGAACGCGCTCTACCGTCCCGGCGCGCTCGACGCCGGGATGGTCGATGAGTACGTCCGACGGAAGAACGGCCTCTCCAGACCGAGGTACCTCGTGCCGGCGATGAAGACGTTCCTCGAGGAGACCTACGGCGTCATCGTCTATCAGGAGCAGGTCATGCAGATCGCGCAGGCCGTCGCCGGCTACTCGCTGGGACAGGCCGACCTGCTCCGGAAGGCCATGGGCAAGAAGGACGCAGCCATCATGGCCGCCGAGCGCGAGAAGTTCGTGGAGGGGGCCATCGCCAACGGGTACGACAAGCGGAAGGCGAACGAGATCTTCGACTACATCGAGCCCTTCGCCCGCTACGGTTTCAACAAATCGCACTCGGTGGCCTACGCGCTCGTGGCATACCAGACGGCCTGGCTGAAAGTGCACCACCCGCGACACTTCATGGCCGCTCTCATGAGCTCGGAAATGGACCGCACCGACGCGGTGGTGAAGTTCATCCACGAGGCGGGGCAGATGGGCATTCGCGTCCTCCCTCCCGACGTGAACGAGTCGAACATGTTCTTCACGGTCGTCGGTGCCGACATCCGCTTCGGGCTCGGCGCCGTGAAGGGAGTGGGGGAGAGCGCCATCGAGTCGGTCCTCGAGGCGCGGCGGCGGATGGGCCGCTTCACGTCGCTCCTGCAGTTCTGTGAAGAAGTCGATCTTCGCGCCTGCAACAAGAAAGTCCTCGAGGCGCTGATCAAGTCGGGGTCCTTCGACTTCATCGGCCTGACGCGCCGCGCGCTGTACGACCAGCTGGAGCCGACCGCCGATTCGGCGCAGAGGACCAAGGACGCGAAGGAGAAGGGACAGAGCACTCTGTTCGGCGGCGCCGGCGGAGCGAAGGAGGCAGCGCCGGTCCGCGTCTCCGTGCGCGAATGGCCGGAGGAGGAGAAGCTCCGGTACGAGAAGGAGACGCTCGGGTTCTACGTCTCCGGGCACCCTCTGAACAAGTACGGCCACGAGCTGAAGCTCTTCTCGAACGCGAATACGGAGACGCTGCACCGTCACGTCGACGAGGTCGTGAACATCGGCGGCATCGTGGCGCAGATGAAGAAGACCAAGATCAAAAAGGGGCCGAACGAAGGGAAGCTGATGGCCAAGTTCGTGCTCGACGATCAGTACGGCTCGGTCGACGTCGTGGTCTTCAGCGATCTGTACGCGAAGTACGTCCAGTGGCTGGAGAACGGCGTGGCCGTGCTGCTCACGGCCTCGGTGAAGGACACCGGCGGCATGCAGAACAACCGCAGCGCATCGCTTCAGTCGGCCGAGCAGAACGCGCAGCGGTACGACGACGAGTACGGCGGTCACCCGGAGGTCCGGCCCCGCATCTCCGCCTACGAGATTCGCGACACCGATGTCGAGGAGGACGATCGCGACCCGAAGGAGATCGAGCGCGAAAAGTACGGCGATCGGGAGAACAATCTCGGGCTGTTTGGCGGGGCGCCTGTATCCTCACCGGTGGTGCCTGAGGAAAGCACCCTCGCCCCCGAGACGTTCGCTTCGCACGCCGCGGCATTCGCCGAGTCTCCGATCACGCCGGAGTTGAACGCGCTGGAGATCGTTCCGCTCGACGGGATCCGCGAGAAGAAGGTGAAGGAGATCGCGCTGGAGGTGCCGTACCCTCGCGTGACCGAGGAGACGGTCAGGAAGATCCGCGAGATCTTCGAGGAATACCCCGGCGAGATCCCGGTCTCGGTCACGCTCATCGACGTTCCCGAGCAGGGCAACATCCGCCTGCGGCTCAACCATCATTTCCGCGTGCAGCCGGGGGCGTCGCTGAACGAGGCGCTGCTGCGGGTCCACGCGAACGCGCACTATCTGTTCTAGGGGACTCCGATCGCGGCGCGAATCTCTTCATTCGACGGCCGCTGCCGGTAGTCGCTCTCGACCTTCGACCAGCGCACGATTCCCTCTCGATCGAGCACGAAGACGGCCGGATGCGGGATGCCGTCGCCTTCCTCGCCCGCGTAGGCCGGATCGCGCAAGCCATAGCGGTCGATGACGCTGCTGTCGGGGTCGGATAGGAGTAGGAAATCCACCTTCTCTTTGCCGTCCTTTTCGATCTTGTCGATGAAGGCCCGGCTCTGCTCGGGGCTGTCGGGGCTGATCGCGTACAGCCTGACCGGCTCGCCTTCCCGGAGTAAATCGCGCAGCCCGGCGACCTGCCGGGTGCAGTGCGGTCACCAGTGGCCGCGATAGAAAACGAGGACGACCTTCTGTCCACGGTTCTCCGAGAGCGTCACCATTCCGCCGTTCTGGTCCGGCAGCGTGAAATTGGGGGGCGTTTCGCCGGGCTGCGGCTGTTCGGCGATTCGCGCCGGTTCCACGGTCGATGACGCCGTCCCGGTCGTGGCACGGCGCGCTTCATCGGAGCAGGCGATGAGCAGCACGAGGAGAGCGAGCGGGATAGAGGTCGCGCTCGAAGATGAAGCCGCGTGGAACACCGATGCCATCTGCGTCGGCAATGGTAGCGCTTCCAGCGCCGGCGCGGCGCGGGTTCTCATCGACTCCGCCCCGGTTCCCGGGATCGATCGCGACGAGGTGCAAGTCCGAGAGCGAAGGTCAATGCTGCCGTGATTGCCAATTTCCTGGTTCTCATTGTTCTTCTCCTTGCATGAAAGTCGTTTTGACGATCGATCGACGTTCGCCGGGTGAGTGAGCCGGGCGGTGTGGTTCTTACACCTCGCTTGACACGCTCTTGTGGCGGCGGCGATATTCACGGCCGTGAAGATCGCCTTCGATGACGCTGCACTGGCGAATCGCATCCGCGAGCGGGATCCGAACGCGCTGGAGGCAGTGGTCAGGGAGTACCTCCCTCAGGTTTTCCGCGCAGCGCGCGGCGCCGGGTTGAGTGCTCCCGAAGCGGAAGACGTCGCCCAGGCCACCTTCGTCACTTTCCTGGAGAAGGTGGAGAGCTTCGAGGGGCGTTCGCGCATTCGGACCTGGTTGTTCGGAATTCTGTACAGGAAAGTCATGGAACGGCGGCGAGGACTCGAGCGCGACCGCCAGACCGACAACATCGACGACGTGATGGAGGAGCGGTTCGACAGGCGAGGATCATGGAGAAGACCGCCGTCCGCGGACTCCGCCGTCTATGGGCGCGAGGTGGCTGAACACACGAAGGAGTGCCTCGACGCTGCTCCGCCGCAGCAGAGGATGGCCTTCGTCCTTCGTGAGGTCGAAGAGCTCGAGACCGCCGAGGTCTGTAAGATTCTCGACATCAGCACCACTAACCTTGGAGTGATGCTCTACCGTGTCCGCAACCGCCTGCGCGAGTGTCTGGAGACGAAAGGGATCAGAGGAACGTGATGCTGACGTGCAGGGAAGTGACGGCGATGATCGCTTCGGATGAGCTGCCGCGCCGTTCCTGGCGTGATCGTCTCGGCGTCCGTCTTCATCTGATGATGTGCCGCCACTGCCGCCGCTACGCCGCACAGCTTGCCGCGATCGGAAGGGCGGTCCAGCGGATCTACCGGGGGGACGAGTCTCCACCGGATTCGCTCGAGCGCTCCGTTCTCGACTCTCTCCGGAAGCGTTGACGCAATCAGCCGGCTCGCCATACGTCCTCATGGCGACCGATGAGCGCGGATCGCGAGTTTCTGTTCCTGATCGCCGACATCAGCGGTTACACCAGGTTCATGGTCTCGAACGAGACCGAGAGCCATGCCGTCAACGGAGCCCTCCTCGACGCCATCCTCCAGCAAGTCGAGATCCCGCTCACGGTCGCCAAACTCGAAGGTGACGCTGTCTTTCTCTACGCTGAGATCAGCTCCGCCTGAAGATCGTCGGCCACAGTGGGAAGGCAGTCGTCTATTCGATGGCGGGAGGCATTGAGCTGACCGACGCCGCCTGGCGCCTCGTTCCGGCGGACCTCCCGGTTCTGATGAGAACGACGGAGATGTACGAGGAGATCGGTTCGATCGACCTGACGGTCTACTCGCCTCGACGTGATCCGGAGCGCCGCGCCTCGAGACTCATGCCGGCCGCCATTCGGTCGTGATCTCGATGGCGCGATGGATCGATCGATACACCGGGCAGCCGTCCTGGTGAACGGCGTGTACGCGTTCCACGACCTCCCCCTGCGCCTCTCGAGCGGTGAGGTGGTAGATGACATGGATTCGTTTGATCACCAGCACGCTGCTTTCGAGCTCGATCTCGCCCGTGGCGTCGGATGTGAGCTTCTCGATCCTGATCTTGCGCGCTGCCAGCGCGCCGGCAAACGTGCCAGTCAGTCAGCCGGCGGCAGCGGCTACTATGTAGTCCAGCGTCGTCGCATGCGGCTCGAACGCGTCGGGGGCGACGCCGTAGTGCTCGGCGACAGCACCATGGAGCCCGAACGTGACCGGTTCCTTTTCGCCCGGCACCCAGGCGAGCCGGATCGGCCCGCGCTGTCGCTCGATGTGAACCTCGGATCGATACACGACCTGACTCATGATCTCCTCTATCCCGCACAGGCCCGCGAGGGGATATTGATAGTGCCGCTCAGCTTCTCGCGCAACTTCTTCCTGGCTCGAAAGAGGGTACTGAGCACCGTTCCCCGCGGCCGGTGACAAAGACGGGCGATCTCCTCGGCGGTGTACCCCTCGACGATAGCCAGGAAAAGAGTCTCGCGCTCATCGGCTCTGAGGGAGCCCAGCGCGTCGTACAGGATACCGGCCTCCAGGCAATCGAAGGCCGTGTCGCTCCCGCCGTTCGCTGCCATCGAACGCGTCTCACTTTCGAGGGATACGAACGTCAGCTTCTGCTTCCTCCGATAGGAGTCGATGAAGCGGTTGCGGATCGATGCCATGAGGTACGACCGTTCCCACGGCGTGCCCCGGCTCAGCATCGCCGTCACGGCGTCCTGAACGAGATCTTCTGCTTCCGCATGGTCGTGTGTGAGCGACAACGCATAGCGGAACCCCCGCCTTAGAGACTCGTCGAGATCGTGCACCTCCGCCCTCCTGTCGTCCCAGTGAGTGCCGGAGAGGCGCGCGTCATTACACGACACGGTTCGGTTACAGGTTTCATTCGACCGGGGAGAACTGGCAATCAACCCCGCGGTCAGATCGTCAAGCCCGAAGAATCGAAGCGAGGAGGAAGCATGAAATCTGTTGCTGTTGCATTGGCGCTTTCGATGATGTTCGCGGTGGGGGCCGCGGCCGGGGAGAACACGCCGTTCACAAAGGAGAAGTTCGACGCACTGCAGACAAGCGGGGAGCTCGTCCTCGTCGACGTGTACGCCTCCTGGTGCCCGACATGCGCGAGGCAGCAGAAGATCATCGCCAGTTTTCGTGAGAAACATCCGGATGTTCCCTTGAAGGTACTCACCGTCGATTTCGACGAGCAGAAGCAGTGGGTCAAGTATTTCAAGGCGCCGCGGCAGTCGACGATGCTTCTGTATCGCAATGGGAAGCAGCTCTGGTTCAGCGTCGCGGAGACGCGGCCGGAGGTCGTCTTCGAGAACCTGCTGTCGGCAGCGGAGTCGAATTGACGTTGACGGCCGTATCGATCGCACTCGCCCTCCTGGCGGGCATACTCAGCATCCTCTCCCCATGCGTCTGGCCACTCGTCCCCGTAGTGATGTCGTCGTCGGCGACAGCCGGCCGGTCCGGTCCCTGGAAGCTGGCTGCCGGTCTGAGCGTAGCGTTCGCTCTGGCCGGCACTGTTTTGACGCTGCTACTGATGAATCTCGGACTCGATACCGAAGCCCTCCGGTATGTCGCCGCTGTTCTGCTCATCGCCGTGGCGGTGGTGCTGCTCGTCCCGGCCGCCGGTTTGTGGCTGACGCTGCGCCTCTCGCGTTTTGCCGGAGCTGCGCAGTCGGGAGGCAATGGTTCCGGTGCGGGGCAGTTCGGGGTCGGAGCGCTGCTCGGACTGGTCTGGCTGCCATGCGTCGGGCCGACGCTCGGCGCCGCGATTGCGCTCGCTTCACTGGGCCGGGAGCTGTTGATGGCGTTCGTAGTGATGCTGGCCTTCGGTGCGGGAACGGCTCTGACGCTGGTCGCCGCGGGCAATCTCACGACCAGGGCCTTAGCGCGCTGGCGGCCGGGTGTGCTGTGGGGCGCAGCCCGCGGCAAACAGATCCTGGGTTGGATGCTCCTCGTCCTCGGATTCCTGGTTCTGACCGGCTTCGACAAGAGAATCGAGGCGGCAACGGTAGGCCTTCTGCCCGAGTGGGCGATCTCGCTCTGAGCCGGCCTTGCGACCGGAGGCGGCTGGCCTGGTCACGGGCGCAGCCTACCTTTATCTGCGCCGCCTCCGTACTCCGGCTCCAGCTCCACGCCCAGACCGAGGGCGATCCGATTCACGAAGTTGAAATAGGCGGTGACGGCGGCTGCATCGTGAATGGCACGATCGTCCAGGCCGGCATTGCGCAGTGCATCGATGTCCTGCGCGGCGATCTCCCCTGCATCCCGCGTCAGCTTCAAGGCGTACACGATGAGCGCTCCCAGTCTCGGCGGCACGCCGGCGGCGGCGGGATCACGCTCGAGATCCGAGATCAGGCCTTCGTCCCGCGTCAGTCTACGGAGAGCCTCTCCGTGATGCCGGATTCAGTAGTGGCAGTGGTTCGCCACGGAGACGGAAACCGCGATCGCCTCGCGCTCGACGCGCGTCAGCGGAGAAGGACCGAACATCAGCTTCCGGTAGAGGTCGAGGTGCCCGAGCATCGCCGCCGGACTGATGCTGTGCACGCGCAGGATGTTCGCGACGGTGCCACGTGCCCCGGCTACGGCCTCATACGCGCTGGCGAGATCGCCTTCCGCCGAGTCGGGATCGATCGTATCGATGTATGCCACCGCGGGAGATTACCTCACATGCGTGCAAGCGCAATCAATTGATGCTGTCGATCGTCCCGTTCCGAGGAGGAGCCATGAGTCGCGGCCGAATGTTCAGTGGAACGGTTTGTCTGATCGCGCTCATCGCGAACGTTGCGCCGCACGCTCCAGAGCTTAGTGGTTCGAGAGGTATCTCGGTCCGGTGAAACGCTGCAATCAGCGAGGCCTCTCGATCGTCGACTGACGGAGGAGGTGCTCTAATGTCCGACAGTAGTCCGTCCACCCCAACGTCCCGCCCTGGCCGCATCGATTGGGGGCGTGCGCTCACCGCCGGCCTCGTGGCCACGATCGTCATGACCGTTGTCATGGCTTTGATGGGAACGAACATCGTGAAGATGCTCGGAAGTATGATCGCCGGCTCCGGCAGTGCAGCCATGCAGTACGTCGCCGGCGGCCTGATTCACTTCATGATCGGCATCGGATACGGCCTGCTGTACGCGGCAGTGATCGGTCCGGTCGTCGAGTGGAATCGCGTTCTCAAAGGCATCGTGTACGGATTGGCCATTACGGCCATCGCACTCGCGGCGATGCCGGTGATGTCCGCGATGATGGAGGGATCGGCCGGCAGCGCGCAGAATCCATGCGCGACGAAGGCAGCGGATACGCAGAATCCGTGCGCGGCAGCAAATCCGTGTGCACAAAATCCCTGTGCTGCGAAGAACCCCTGCGCTGCGAACAACCCCTGCGCGCCGAGCAATCCTTGCACGGCCAAAGCGGCTGCTCAGACCGGCAACCCGTGCAATCCGTCCGGCAGCGCGCAGAACGCCTGCCACGCGGCAGCGGGTAATCCGTGTAATCCGTGCGGCGGAAGCGGCGGTGGACCATGGAGCGGCGTTCTCAGCGTGATCAACCACCTCGTGTACGCCCTGACCCTGGCGTTCGTTTATGGAAGGGTTCGCTGAGTGAAAGTCGTCGTCGCTCAATTGCTCGCGGCCGTGGCCAGCATTGCGGCTGCCGCCTGGTGGTTCGAGCATCGGCAGGCGATTGATCCGGCCGCCGGCGCGATCCCCTGGGCCTCCGGCCCGAGACAGGATACGGCGGCGGACCGGCTGATCGGGTTTGCCGCTGGAACGTACGTGATCGGCGACGACTCTCCGGACGCCGTGGGCGACGCTCCACTCAGGAGCGTTGCCCTGGGAGCGTTCGAGATCGACAGCCACGAAGTGACGACCCGTCAGTTTGCTGAGTTCGTCCGCGCAACCGAGTACGTGACGACCGCCGAACGCGAAGGGGGAGGGTGGATCTACCGCGGTGGCGAGGCGGACTGGAGGTACCAGCAGGGCGCGGACTGGCGGCATCCGCTCGGGCCTGGGAGCACGATCGACGGCGCGGCCGACCATCCGGTCGTGCTCGTCTCCTGGCATGACGCGGTCGCCTACGCCGCCTGGGCAGGTAAGCGCCTCCCGACCGAAGCGGAGTGGGAAGTGGCGGCGCGGGCCGGGCAGGACGCCGGCAGCGGCCCGAAGATCCAGCCGCACCATGTCGCAGCAAACATCTGGCATGGAACGTGGCCGCGGCGGAATACGCTGGAAGACCACTACTTCTACACCGCCCCCGCCGGCTCGTTCGAGCCGAACGAAGCCGGCCTGCACGACATGCTGGGCAACGTCTGGGAGTGGACCGCCGACACGTATGACGGCGACGCATCGCTGCGCGTGGCTCGCGGCGGCTCGTGGTTCTGCTCTTCGAACTATTGCGCCGCCTACCGTCCGGGGTTCAGGGGTAAGAGCCCGGCCGGCCACGCCTTCAACAACGTCGGCTTTCGTTGCGCGCGCTCCATTGGCCCCTGACGAATTCCAGGCGGCGGTTCAGTTGCCCGGCCGTACGATCTCGCTGTTCGCGTGAAAGCGCGACCAGACGCCCCAGTAGACGAGGCGGGACGTGACACGCTCCAGCTTCGTTGCCTTCATCCTCCCGTCCAGAGCCGTCCCTCTCTCCGTTGACCAGCGAGACCCGGTTTCGCGGTCGCGCATGGTCGTCCCATCGATGGGCTCGAACGTGAGCGTGCGGTCTTCGACGCGCCGCTGGTAAGTCCCAGCCGTGGTGATCACGAGGGGGATGCCGAGACCTTCGGCGTTGAGGACCTGGCGCCGTTCAACATCTCGCAGGCGCACCACGGCCGTCCGTTCCTCTCGTTCGAGGCCGAAGACGAGCTCTTTCCCCGGCAGCCGGCGGTCGCGATTCTTCGAGCCTCGCACGCCGATCATCTGTGGATCCGCGAAGTAGCTCTGGTACGGCGATCCGCGCAGCGGCGGCTTCGTCAGGACCAGCGTGTTCGGATGGCGGCGTTTCCATTCGCGCCACGTCGTGAGAGAAGAAGGGATCTCTCGAAGGCGCTGCCCGGTCATCTTCCCCGCCACCGCTCTCCCGTTCACCTGGCTCCAGAGCGACCGGGTGGCACGGTCGTACATGATCAGGGCGTCGCGCCACAGCATTCCCGAAACGCCGAGGGTGGTGGCTGTTCCATTCACGGTCGGGCGGGCGTACACGACGCCCGTATGCGCGAGCGGTCACCAGGTGACCGCGACCGGCTCGTCCGCCAGCACGTCGTTCACGATCTCGTGCTGGTCGAGATACCAGGTGGAATACGCCTTGGCGACCCCGTCGACGACGACACCGATCACCGGCTCATCTTCGCGCATGAACGTTGCGTCCGAGGCGTCGACGAACCTCGGCTCGTCGATGGAAGGAATCGCGTCGGGGCGCAGAAGGCGGTGGACCTGATCACCATGAATCTGGTCGATGACTGGAAGCTCCGGCTGTTGCGCGCCGGCGTGGGAAACCAGGGCGATGACAGCGACGACGACGAGACCTCTCATGCGTGCAACCTCGCTTTCACTCTGGCCGAGAAGAATCGCGACGCCAGCGCCAGCGCGGCCAGGAGAGCGCCGGCGATGAGGGTTCGCACGAATGCGGTTTTCGGGCTGACCAGTCCTGTGGCGATCGATGATGCGAGATACGTGAAAATGAAGATCCCCGGAATCGTGCCGATGAAGGTCGCCAGCAGGTAGTGGCGCGGCCTGATGCCGGCGGCGCCGGCGGCGTAATTCAGGAGATTGTAGGGAACGATGGGGACGAGCCGCATCAGCAGGAGGGACGTGAATCCTTCCGAACGAAGAGCGCGGTGCAGCCGCCCGGCCTTCTCTTCGAGCTTCGCCGCCACCCACCCCGCTCCCGATCTGCCGATGAAGTAAGGAACGGCGGAGCCGGCTGTAGATGCCGCCAGCACCCATAAGCCGCCGAAGAACCAGCCCCAGACCACTCCGGCAGTCAGGGTGAGCACGGTGGCCGGAATGAGAAAAACATTAAAGAGTGTGTAGAGGGCGATGAAGACGAGCGGCGCCCACCATGTGTCGCCGGCCGCACGCAACCACTCGGTGAGGTCCGCGACGCCGATGCCCTGCCGCCGCAGAACAATGAACGCGGCGACGGCGATGCCGGCCAGCGCGACGGCCGCCAGGATGACTTTCGACCTGGACGGGCGCGTGGTCATGGCCGGAGCTTCCAGTCGTTCAACGACCAGTCGTAATCGTCGAATTCGATCTCGACGTCCCGCGCCCCGGTCACGATCCGCAGCTTCTCGGGCGGCATGTAACGACGGAGGAATGCGATGGCTCCGCCGCTCCAGCGGTCGAAATCATCGGCGAACCACTTCATGATCTTCGTCGTCGTCACGGTCGTCGTGCCGCCGCGCGAGGCGACCCGGAGTCCGCCCCCGGCCGCGAACCGGCGGACCTGGTCATCGAGTTGCTCGTCGATCCTGCTTCCGACGAAGGCCTCGCCGAGGATGGGAGGACAGCTTTTTGCGGCGCAGTTGATCGCAAAGTGGATCCTCGGGTCGCGGAAAGGCTTCCGGATCTTCTCGTGCTCGATCTCGTCGAGAGACATGAGGATGCCGCCGGCATGAACTCTTTTTTTCTTGAAGACGTTGAGGCGGATGAACGGATCGGTGGAAAGATCGCGGATCGATCGAATCGGATAGTGCTCGACCACGAGCGCGACGACGCTGACGTTGTAGAGATTGATCCAGTACGCGAGCTGTTCCTGCGCGGTCAGAGAACTGACGTCCACTCCAGCGAGCATTCGCTGCACCTGCTGAAGCGGCGGCCGGTCGTGCGCCTGGAGCGATCCATAATCCATCCCGTGGTCGGGATGGTAGTAACGGTTGAGGAGTCCGTTCCAGACCGCATACCCGGGTTCCGCCGCCGGTAAAGGCGGAGAGCTTGAGACCATGAGAATGGCTGCCGCCGCGATGATCGGCCGGAGGTTCACAGGGGGGAGACGAACCAGCGGCTCGGGCGATTGCGCGATCGTCAATTGCGCGGCATCTCCGGAAGTTGATCGAGGAATCGGTACTCGGTCCGGAACGGGCGATCGATCCAGAGAGCACCGGCGGACCCGGTGACGGTCATCGAGTGGAGGCGCACACCGCCGCCGGTCGCGGGCTCGAGTCGGAGCGACGAATGAATCGAGCGGATACCGAATGGCATGGGCCGCGGTTCGAATTCGATGCGTCGCGGCGTTCCATCGTGCGCCACGAAGACGGTGCCGACGAGCGCATCGCCGTCGCGGTGCATCGCGAACTCGAACACGACGCCCTCCGGCACGGTTGCGGCGCGGCGATGACGAACGATCGGTTGGAGAGCCGGCTGCAGCGGAATCTCGTCGATTCGAAACGGCGCTGCCCGGCGAAGCCGTGTATCGAGGCGGTTGCGGCGCGAGCATTCCTCCTCGCTGAGGACGCGGTTTCCCTCCCGGCGATAGACGATCGTCGATTCCAGATGGTCATCGGTCCATTGGAATGTCACCCATGTCTCGGTGGTGCGTCCCTGCGCGGCGGTCGAGACGATCGCCGCTTTCGGCAGAATGAGATCTTTGCCGACCGCTGCGACCGCCGCATTCCACAATGGATCGGCGGCAGTGGTCGCGACGGCCGGCAGCGCGAGCGCGAGCAGCGCGGGAATCACGACGCCCCGGCCCTCGTGGCCTCGAACGGAAGCTCGAGCCCGCGCATGGCTGCATGCGTAGTCAACGTCTCGCCGACGAGTGAGTGCGTCAGCCAACTCTCGGCCATGGGCGTCTCCGGCTGCCAGACGAGCGGAGGCCGCCGATGATTGCGCCGGGCATGTAAGAAATCGCGAGTCGCCGTCACTCATCCATGGAAACGGGACTCAACGAACGAATGAGTCAGCGATTCCCGAGGAAGGATAGACTGTTTTGAGCGTGCGCAAGCACCGGTTCGATCTGGCGGTCATCGGTACCGGCTCGGCCGCCTCGACGGTCGCCTCCCGCTGCCGCGGCGCCGGCTGGTCGGTGGCGGTGATCGACGAGCTTCCTCCCGGCGGCACCTGCGCGTTGCGCGGCTGCGATCCGAAGAAGATTCTGGTCGGCGCGGCGGAAGCGGTGGATGCGGCGAGGCGCCTCGCGGGAAAGGGCCTCCGCGAGGGCGGCCTCGGGATCGACTGGGCGGAGCTCATGCGGTTCAAGCGCTCGATGATCGGGGGCTACTCGGCGCGGAAAGAGGAGTCGTTCCGGCGCGCGGGCATCGAGCTGTTTCGCGGTCACGCCCGCTTCGCCGATCCATCGACACTGGTCACCGGGAGCGACCGGATCGAGGCGACGGCGATCGTGATCGCCAGCGGAGCGCGCCCCGCCCCGCTCGGCATCCCCGGGGAGGAGCATCTGACGACGAGCACGGAGTTTCTCGAGCTCGACGCACTCCCGCGCCGGATCGCCTTCGTCGGCGGTGGTTTCATCTCCTTCGAGCTCGCGCACGTTGCCGCGCGCGCGGGAGCCGAGGTGACGATCCTCCATCGCGGTCCACATCCGCTCCCGCTGTTCGATCGGGAGCTCGCTGACCTTCTTGCGGAGCGTTCGCGCGCGCTCGGGATCGACGTTAGGGTCGGAACGCTCGTCACGCGAATCCAACGGGCAGGAGACCGGCTGGTCGTCACCGCGCGCGGCGGCGGAGAGGATTTACGCGTCGAGGCGGATCTGGTCGTACACGGGGCCGGGCGCGTCCCGGCGGTCGACGATCTCGATCTCGCTGCGGGGGAAGTGGAGATTGCCGGGAGACGCATCGTGCTGAACGAATTTCTGCAGAGCGTCTCGAATCCTGCCGTCCGGGCTGCCGGGGACGCCGCGGCCGCCGGCCCGGCTCTGACTCCCGTCGCGGGATACGACGGGCAGATCGTGGCTGCGAATCTCCTCGAAGGGAATCACCGCCGCCCCGACTACGAGGTCGTGCCGAGCGTCGTCTTCACGATCCCACCGCTCGCCTCGGTCGGCCTGCGCGAGGAGGATGCGCGCAGCCGCGACATTCCGTTCCGGACGAGCCTCATCGACACGTCTTCCTGGTACTCGTCACGTCGTGTCGGCGAAACCCACTCCGCGGCCAAAGTCCTCGTCGAGGAAGGGACGGACCGGATTCTCGGCGCCCATCTGCTCGGGCCCGCCGCCGAGGAGACGATCAATCTGTTCGCGATGGCCATGCGGGCCGGTACGACGGCGCCCCAGCTGCGGCAAATGCTCTTCGCCTACCCGACCCACGCCTCGGACGTGGCGTACATGTTGTGAGGACGGGCCGCTCTCTCGTCACCGATCGTTCACTCCTCGGCTGTAAGAGACCGCCCCCTCGCGCCACTCACCACTCGAACACAAAAGGAGATCACGGCATGACAGAGAAATTCACCGTACACACACACGACACCGCTCCCGTGGAATCGCGGAAGCAACTGGAACAGGTTGCGAAAGGATTCGGAATGATCCCGAATCTGGCGGGCGTCCTGGCCGAAGCCCCGGCGGCCCTCGAGGCCTACTTCACCGTCGGACGGATCTTCGATGGAACGTCCTTCACGCCGGCCGAGCGCCAGGTGGTTCTCCTTGCCGTCAGCACGGAGAACGGCTGCGAGTACTGCGTCGCCGCGCACACGGCGATCGCAGGAATGCAGAAGGTTCCGGCGGAAGCGGTTCACGCGATCCGCGACCGCAATCCGATCTCCGATCCGAAGCTCGAGGCGCTCCGGCGGCTGACCACCGCCGTTGTCGCGAAGAGGGGCCGCCTGAACGAAGAGGATCTGGAGCGGTTCCACGCCGCCGGATACGGGAAGCGCCAGCTTCTCGAGGTCATCGTCGGCGTCGGTATGAAGACGATCAGCAACTACGTCAATCACATTGCCGGGACGCCGCTCGACGCCGCGTTCGAAAAGGCTGCCTGGACTCAGCCCGTCGGGGCAGGCTCGCTCTAGGGTGTAGGTTAGCCGGATGAGTCATCGACCGATCTCGGACTATGCGCTGCTCTCGGATCTCCATTCGGCCGCCTTGACGAGTCGTGATGGTTCGATCGACTGGCTCTGTTTCCCCCGGTTCGATCAGCCATCGATCTTCGGCCGTCTTCTGGATGACGAGGCGGGACACTGGTCGATCCGGCCGGCCGGAGAGTACCGTGTGCGTCGCCGCTATCACCCCGGAACGCTCGTGCTCGAGACCCGTTTCGAAAGTGAAGCGGGCGCCGTCGTCCTCGACGATCTGCTCGCCACCGGAGCTAACGAGCGCGGTCACGAGCTGGGAGCCGAGGCGCCGCACACGCTGATCCGGCGCGTCCGTGGCCTCAAAGGGCGAATGACACTGGAAATCGTGTATGAGCCTCGGCCGGAATACGGAATCATCCAGCCTCTCCTGGTTCCGTCGGATGAGGGAATTCTCGCGCGCGGCGGAGCGGTCGTGCTGCACCTCTCTTCGCCGGTCGGTCTCGAGATCGTCGACAGCTCCGCGAGGGCCGAAGTGACGGTGGAGCGCGATCAGGAGCTCACCTTCGCTCTGCAGTACCGCTCGAGCGCGGAGTCGTCTCCGGAGAGCTGGAGACCGGGCGAGATCGATGGGCGGATCGGCGAGACCCTCCGGGCATGGGAGAGCTGGTCGGCGACGCACCAGAAGTACGACGGACCGTGGAAGGAGCTGGTTCACCACAGCGGTCGCGTTCTTCAGGGACTCACCTATTTCCCGACCGGGGCCATGGTGGCTGCGCCGACCACTTCTCTTCCGGAGGTGGTGGGAGGAAGCCGCAACTGGGACTATCGATTCTGCTGGATCCGCGATGCGAGCTTCACCCTCGACGCGCTCTGGGTGGCCGCGTGCCCCGATGAGGCCGCGAAATTCTTCAGCTTCATGGCCGGCGCCGCGGCCTCTCATCTCCGCCGGGAAGCCGGGCTGCAGATCGTGTTCGGCGTCCTCGGGGAGCACGATCTGACCGAGCGCGAGCTGCCGCATCTGCGGGGGTGGCGCCACAGCGCTCCCGTCCGGATCGGCAACGGGGCGTGGTCGCAGACGCAGCTCGACGTCTATGGAGAGCTGCTCGGCTCGGCCTCTCTTCTGCGCAAGGAGCTCGACGGGATGGACGAGGGCACGCGCTCATTTCTCGCCGGCGCGGTCGACGGGGCTGCGGCGCGATGGAACGAAACCGATCACGGCATCTGGGAGATCCGGGATCGCAAGGAGCATTTTCTCTTCTCGAAGCTCATGTGCTGGGTGGCGCTCGATCGGGGGATCATGCTCTCCGAATTTCTGAACGTCTCCAGCGAGAGGGTCCAGGCGTGGGAAAAGGAACGCCATGCGGTGCGGGAAGCCATCCTGACCGATGGATGGCGCGACCGGGCGGGCGCATTCACGCAGTCATTCGGAAGTGAGGATCTCGACGCCTCGTCGCTGGTGATGCCAATCGTGGGCTTTCTGCCTGCGGATGATCCCCGCATGCGAGCGACGATCGAGACGATCGCGAGCCAGCTCGTCGACGAGCGCGGGCTCGTGAGGCGGTATCGCTCCGACGACCATATGGACGGCGAGGAGGGAAGCTTTCTTTTGTGCACCTTCTGGCTCGCGCAGGCGCTTGCCCTCGCCGGAGAGCTCGATCGTGCAAAGGAGGTTTTCGAGCGAGCGGCTGGACATGCAAACGACGTCGGTCTGCTCTCGGAACAGGTCGAGTCGGGATCGGGGGAGCTTCTCGGCAACTTTCCGCAGGCGTTCAGCCACATCGGCCTGGTCAACGCCGCCTGGACGATCGCCGAAGCGGAGCGCGAGGCGGGCCGGTGAGCGGCGGAGATCCCGTCCGCCGATCCCTCTGTCGCCCGCGGCAGGAGCATCGATGATGATCTTCCACACGATCGAGGGGCGTGTCGTTCCCGCCGTGACGACCGATCAGATGCGCGAGATCGATCGAATCGCCATCGAGGAGACCGGGCCGAATCTCTTTCAGATGATGGAGAACGCCGGGCGGAATCTCGCGGGCCTCGCGACCGATCGCCTCGGGGCGGATTGGCAGAGAGCGAAGGTCGTCGTTCTCGCGGGAACGCGTGGCAATGGCGGCGGCGGCATCTGCGCGGCGCGCCATCTGGCGAATCGCGGGGCCGACGTCACGCTCGTCACGGCCGATCCCGCGGGCCTCAGCGAGGTCACGCGATGGCAGTACGAGATCTATCGCCATACGAGGGGCGCAATCACGGACGATGGAAGTCAACTCGACGCGGACATCATCCTCGATGCGCTCATCGGCTACGGTCTCCGCTCCGCGCCGCGGGGACGTACCGCGGAGCTGATCCGGTGGGCGAACGCGTCCCCCGCGCCCCTCCTCGCCCTCGATGTTCCTTCGGGTGTGGACTCGACGAGCGGCGAGACTCCCGGCGAGATGGTGCACGCCAAGTGGACGCTGACGCTGGCCCTCCCCAAGACCGGCCTGCTGCCCCGGCTGACGGGAGAGCTCTACCTGGGCGACATCGGGATCCCCGAGGAGACGTATCGCCGCGCAGGAATCGATCTCACCTCGCCGTTCGGCGCGGCGTTCGTGATCCCGCTGGTCGCGACGCCACTCTGAGAACGATGACGCGATTGGAAGCCAGGTCGGTGGCGTACAACGTCGTCCCGTCAGGAGAGACCGCGACGTGCTCCGGAGAGTAGATTCCCGGAGTTGCATCGCGGACGCGCCACTGCGCGACGGATTCACCGGCGGATGAGAGCATCAGGAGCCGATGGTTGCCGCTGTCGGCGACATGAACCGCTCCATCGGGACCGACCGCGACGCTCGTCGGCACCGCGAATGCACCGTGCGATGAGCCACGCAGCGGCCACAGACCCAACAGCCGCCGCCCCTTCCGTCTCACGAACACTCCCTGCCTGTCAAACCACTGAAGCTGGTGGTTGTAAGCATCCGCGACGATCACCTCCCCGCCGCGAGTCACCGCCACACCGGTCGGATAGTGCAGGGCTCCGGCACGCATTCTTCCGCCGTGCCCGATGATGGCGTCGAACGATCCGTTCGGACGAAAACGCTGTACACGGTGATTGTAGAAATCGGCGACGTAGATGAACCCCGAGCGGTCGACCGCAACCCCGGAGGGCGCGGACAACTGCCCGTCACCTGAACCCGGGCCGGCGAAGACTCCGCGAAGCTCTCCAGTGGGCGTGAATCTCCGGATGCGATCCTGTTCATAATCGGCGACCAGCACCGATCCATCGGGAGCAGCGGCAACGGCGACCGGATCGCTGGACTCCCCCGGGGCGACCTTCCATTCGCTCACGACACGCCCGGCGGCGTCGAATCGGACGACGCGACCGCGCGCATCGGTGACGAAGACCTCACCGGACTGGCTCACCGCAACGCCGAACGGCTCGAGCAGCGACCCGGAGGGGGCATCGGGAGCTGTCCAGTATCCGGCGAGCACGTACGCGGCGGAATACGACCCGTGCGGCGGACTGCGCTGCGCGAAGCACCAGTAGATGATTCCGCCGAGAGCAGAGGCGCCTGCAACGACGAGCAGCCCGAGGAGCCTGGCATCCCGTTTCATTGCGAACCGCTTTTCGTTTCGTCGTCCGCCGCGGTTCGCCAGCGAACCTCTCCCGGCGTGAAACCGGCCTTCCGGACCGCTCGCTCGATCTGCTTGATGGTCACTTTGGATCTCGCATCGAATGTGACGACCGCTCGACCGCGCTTCAAGCTCACCTCGACCTTCTTCGCTCCTTCGAGCCGTGCGAGGTGCTTCTTCAGGCCATGGACGCAGAAGGGACAGGCAAGACCTTTCACGGAGATCACCGCTTGCTTGGTCGGAGGTCCCGGGTTCGCGGCGAGGCTCAACGGCAGCAGGGCGAGGACCGCCAGCAGGCCGGCGATGAGAACAGCTGTGAAAAGGCGTCGGGGAGATTCACATTTCAAATCATTCATCACATCGCTCCAGGATCCGATGCGGATAGCCAGGAAAAATTGAAGCGAAACCCGGCCGTGATCTCGTAGTCGCGCTCCAGCGCGCCACCTGCCAGGTTCTGCACAACCGGCTTGCGCAGGGCGGCCTCGAGAATCCAGGACTCCGTCACGTACTGAATTCCGAAGTCGATGAACATGGTCGTCCCCCCCGACAACACGTCGGGGCGGCCGTCGATCTCGTCCTTCGATCGTCTCGCCAGATTGCTCTCGACGACGGCATAGACGAATCGTTGGCTCTCGTCCGAGAGTCGGCGGGGCAGGACCCGATACTGCAGCGAGACGTCGGCGAACAGTTCCTCGCCGAAGCGGTACCGGTCGCCCTCGCCGTTCCGGCGGTAGCCGGCATCGGCGTCAAGCTCCCACTGAAGCGTCTGACGCGTGAAGACGATCCCGCCGAGGAAGTCCCACGATCCGGAACCGGGCTGCAGCGGCTGCGGCAATCGGCCTGACGAATCACGTTCATTGTGCGCTCCGGTGGGGACCTCGACGCCCGCGAAGGGGGCGACACGGAGCGTCGCGCCTGCCTCGTCGCGCGAGAACGCTGTGTACCGCGCAAAGACGAGAGTGTCGCCGGTGCCGGATGCACCCCGCACGATTCCCCCCTGTTCGAATGACTTGTCGATCAACGGGACTGCGACAAATGCCGCCAGGCGCGGGGTGATGCCGGTCGCCAGGACGATCGGGACAGCCTCCACCGTCAGCTCGCGCCCGAGCGACGTCGGATCCTCGGTCGCTCGGATTCGGACATATTGAATCCGCAGGACACCTTGTCGCTCCGCGACGGGAAGCCCGGTGAGAAATGTGATCGGGCCGGCTCGCGCCGGTCGGGAATCGAGAGTCATCCCCAAGGCAAGTACCACGATCAAGGGAGCTCGCTTCATGCTCTGCCTGCCCATCATGACCACAAGATACGGTCCGTACCGTGATACGGAGTCAAGTGTCGAAATCTACGATTTCAGCAGCGCCGCGAGCGCGTTCGTGACGCGGCTGAGTCTCTCATCCGCCTCTCCTGCCATGCAGGTGTCGACGCACGCCTTCATCTCGGTCTCCACGAGCGTGGAAGAGAAGTGATTGAGGGCGGCCTTCACGGCCGCGACCTGAATGAGGATCTCGTCCGCGCATCGCTGGTCGATCACCATCTGGCGGATGCTGCGAAGGTGTCCCTCCGCGCGCGCGAGGCGATCGGCCAGCGCCTTCTGCGACTGTGGCGTCAGATACTGTTCGCGGACGACGGTCTTTCTTTTCCCTGCCATGCTCCGAGCTCCTTCTCCGTCTTGGCAACGTCGCCGAGACAACAAATTCCCTTCGGGTTCTTCACTTCGCACGCGCAATGTCCGGCTTTCACCTCGGCGGTGATGATCTCCGAGGCGGTGCTCGATCCGGTCTGCTCGATTTCGCGTCGAATCGTTCCCGGCGAATGCTCGAAGCAGTAGCAGACCGGAACGTCGTCCTCGTGCGGATGTTTTGCGTGAACGCGCACCGTCAGGTCGTCCTCCGTGAAGACGACTGCCGCCGCGTGGTCGAAGTAGACGACCGGACACTCTGCCCTTGGGCAGAAGCGAGGATCGGGCGGCACTCCGCGACGAAGAGCGGCCGGCGTGAACAGCGCCTTCAACGTGATCGGATCGACGCGCACGCCCTTGCTGCCGCACGTTTCACAGACCTCGGGTGCAACCGAGGCCGGCTTCGTTTCGCAACTCGTATCACTGCAACAGGAGCTCATGGCGATTCCCTCACTCGACGACCCTCGCCTTATAGGTTGGAAGCTTCTCTGTGATGGTGTGGACGATCTTCTGCGGCGTCACTTTTGCCGCGTCGTACGTGACGACCGCCTTCTTCTCCTGAAAAGAGACCTTGGCGTCCTTCACGCCGTCGATCTTCTTGACCACGTGACGAACGGCAGTGGCGCACGAGCCGCAGGTCATTCCCTCGATGTGCAGCGTCGTGACGGCCTCTTTTTCCGAGGCAGCGACCTGCGTGGGCTGATCGATCGCGCAGCAACCGGGCGCTGACGCAGCGCCAAGGATCGCAAAGAGTGACGCGGCGGAGACAATCGCTAAGAGTGATTTCATGGTTTTCTTTTCTCCTTATCCAAGGACCCAGTTCGACCAGGTTGGAAACGTCAGAACGATGAGGACGATCGTGGTAATGACCCAGAGCGCGGCTCGATTGATGCGCTGCATCCGATCGGGGCCCTGAACGGCGCAGAGGGATCCGGGCTCGCAATGCTCCGCGGGCTTTCGGCGATAGGCCAGGTAGAACGCCGACGCGAGAAAGACGAGTGTGACGCCGGTGAACAGCGGACGATAGGCCTCGTATTTGACGAGCGCTCCAAGGCTGCTGAAGCCGAGAAATGCCGCGGCGATCGGGCCGATGCAGCAGACCGAAGCGGCGAACGCGGTGACGATCGAGCCGGCGAGTCCGGCGCGGGCGAGATGTTGTGCTCTCATGAGTCGTATCCCCCCATGGGGGATGGGAATACCTACCCAACGATCGGCCGACCCGATTGATTGCGCTCGAGCCATCTTCTGCCAGGGCCGCGCGTGAGACAGCGGAAGGCGCGCGAAACGGGAGCGACATGCGGTCGCGCAAGAGGACTCACAATCCCTAGCGCACTGGAGCTCTGGGGAACGGCCTGCCGGCCGGACGGGAAGTCCGTCCCCGCAACAGCGGCGCGACGAGCCCGCTCCATCCGGTCTGGTGGGACGCGCCCAGGCCCGAGCCGTCGTCGCCGTGGAAGTACTCGTGGAACAGGACGTAGTCGCGGAAGTGCGGATCGCGCTGCAGCCTCTCGCTCGCGCCGAACAGAGGGCGACGGCCGCTGCCGTCGCGGAGGAAGATGCGGGTGAGACGGCGCGAGAGCTCGTCCGCCACTCCGGCGATCGTGAGGAACCGACCCGATTCCCGTCGGGCACTCGACCTTGAAGTCGTCGCCGTAGTAGCAGTGGAAGCGGCGCAGGCTCTCGACCAGCAGGAAGTTCACCGGCATCCAAACCGGTCCGCGCCAGTTCGAGTTGCCGCCGAAAAGGCCGGATTCCGATTCGGCCGGCTCGTAGCGCACCGTGAACCGCCCGCCGTCCGCTTCGAGCTCGTACGGATGGTTGCGGTGATGGCGTGAGAGCGAGCGCACGCCGCACGGGGAGAGGAACTCCGTCTCGTCGAGCATGCGCGCGAGCAGCCGCTTCATGCGGTGGCCGCGAAGCAGGGAGAGGAGGCGCAAGTCCCCAGCGCCGGGGTCGCACCAGCGCGAGACGAGCCGCGCGAGGTCCGGCCGGTAGTCGAGGAACCATTTCAGCCGTGAATCCCATCGAGGCCGATGCGACCGCGGAGAGCACCACGACGCGGCGGCCGCGTCAGGCTGGCGTCCGTGCCGGTGCGTAGTTCCTCACTCAAATGAAGAGCCTGTGTTTCATACCGATGCTCATTGCACGATCGAGGCACAAACCGCGGCGTGAAGACCCGCCGGATCGCAATCAATGTGCGTGCTGATTCGTGTCCGCCTTGATGATTCCTGATCGGAGGACAGCAATGATCAGCACGCTGACCGAGCGGACGCCGCTCCATCTGCCTGATTTTCACCGGTCCGACGCCGGTGGCCTGACCTACCTCCTGGATGCCGAAGGGCCGAACTGGGCGGCGGTGGACGAACGAGGCGCAGAGCTGATCGGGATGATGGCCACTCCCGTGACGTTCGGTTCGCTGGTGAGCGGCTACGCCTCGAGATTCGGGGTCGAAGCGGGAAAAGCGTGGTTGCACGCGCACGATTTCGTGATGGCGCTCGGACGGGCATCGCTGGTGTCCGATCGAGCGTTCGCGCCGGAACCGTACACCGGGCGGGCTAGCTACATCACACCGCACGGACTCCGCGAGCTCTGGCTGCAGATCAACAACGCGTGCAACCTGAGCTGCGCGCACTGCCTCGTGTCGTCGGGGCCGGACGGGATTGCCGGCATGGCCACGGAAGAAATCATGGCTGCGATCGACGCGGCCGCGGCACTCGGTATCGAGCGGGTCTACATCACGGGCGGCGAGCCGTTTCTGAGAAAGGACATCTTCGACCTCGCCTCACACATCACCGGGGTACACGGTTGCGAGCTCATCGTCCTCACGAACGCGACTCTTTTCGCTGGCAGAGTGCGGCAGCTTCTGCCGTCTCTCTCGAAGGAGAAGGTGAAGTTTCAGGTTTCAGTGGATGGGGCGCGGCCGGAGACGAACGATCCGATCCGCGGCGCCGGCACGTTCCGGAAAGCGCTCGACGGCGCGCGGATCCTTTCCGATCTCGGATTCGACGTCTCGTTGACCACGGTGACGACGGAGGAGAACCTGCCGGAACTGGCGCAGATCCCGTCGATCGTCAAGCGTGTCGGCGCCCGCAGTCAGCATCTCATGTGGAGTCACAAGCGCGGCAGGGCGCAGGAATCGAACAATGGTTTCTTTCCCGAGACGCTGGCGCTCCTCTCCGCCGTGCTTCACACCGCGGATGCGGCGCAGGCGGAGGGTGTGGCTCTCGACAACCTCGAAGCGGTCAAGCGGCGCGTCAACGGGGTCCCCGGACTCAAATACGACCTCGGCAACATCGGCTGGGATTCCGTCTGTGTTTACGCGGATGGAGGCGTCTACCCCTCGGCGGCGCTGGCCAACGACTCTCGTCTTCTCTGCGGCAACGTCCGGCAGTCGGCGCTGGCGGACATTCTCGAATCGTCATCGATCGTCCGCGGGCTTCGCGCGGCGACGCTGGCCGACAACAAAGCCGTAGCGAGCGACCCGTATCGCTTCCTGACCGGCGGAGGCGACCTCGAGCACGCCTGGTGTTTCAGCGGCGACTTCCTCGGAGTCGACCCTTACTATCCGATCACGGTCGAGTTGACGAAGCGGGTGATGCGCGAGCTGGGCGAGGAGAAACATGCACGCCGCAACCGGCGATCGGGTTACGACGCGCCGCTCGTCCTCCACGCCATGGGTGAGGGAGCCATCGCCTGCGGTACCGCCGACGGGATGCTGGCCGAAGAGCCGGTCCTGACGCTCCACTCGAACTGCGTCCTTTCGTTCGACGTCGACAAACCGCGGTCCAAGGTGCGGGAGTTCTACGGAGCGGCGGCCGAGGCGCCGGTCGCCGAGCTCTGTTGCCCGACGAAGTACGACGAGAGCGCCATCAGCCACATCCCCCAGGACGTTCTGGACCGCTTCTATGGATGCGGTTCACCGATGACGACGGCGGGGATCCGGGCAGGAGAGGTCGTCATCGACCTCGGGTCGGGCGCAGGGATCGACGTCTTCATCGCCGCGAAGCTCGTCGGCGCAAGCGGTAAGTCGATTGGTGTCGACATGACCGACCGTATGCTCGAGGTTGCTCGAGAGAATCAGCCTCGCGTCGCGGCCGCGCTTGGATATGACGTGGTCGAGTTCCGGGAAGGATTCCTCGAACAGATCCCGGTCGAATCGAAGAGCGCCGATCTGGTGACATCGAATTGCGTGGTGAACTTGTCACCGGACAAGCCCCGAGTGTTCGCCGAGATGTGGCGTGTCCTCAGAGATCACGGGCGGATTCTCATCTCCGACATCGTCAGCGAGAGGCGTGTACCTCCTCATCTCAAAGTGAACGCGCAGCTCTGGGGCGAGTGTCTGGTCGGGGCGCTGACTCAGGAGGAATTCGTCGCCGAGCTGGAGCGCGCCGGCTTTTACGGTCTGGAAGTGCTGAAGAAGAGCTACTGGAAGGACGTCGAAGGTCATCCGTTCTTTTCGGTGACGGTGCGAGGGTGCAAGTTCGAGAAGACTTCCGGCTGCGTCTTCAAGGGTCACCGCGCCGTCTATCTCGGCCCGGCGAAAGCATTCGTCGATGAGGAGGGTCATCTCTTTCCGCGCAACGAACCGTACGAGATCTGCACCGACACCGTGGCGAAACTTGCGAACCCCCCATACAAAGGAATGTTCGCGATCCTCGAGCCGGGCGAAGAGCGGGCCGGGTATGCGTGCTGCGGACCGGAGGGATGCTGCTGATGGCGCTGCTGCTGATCGCAGCGACGCTTCTCCTCGCCTTTGCAAACGGCGCCAACGATGTATCGAAAGGAATCGCCACGCTCGTCGGGTCGGGTCTGTCGCACTACCGGCCTGCCGTGTTGTGGGGATCCCTCTGCACTGTGGCAGGGGGGCTGGCGGCAGCATTCGCGTCGCAGGCGCTCGTCGCCACGTTCAGCGGCAACGGCATACTCCTCGAGTCAGGCTCGAACTCGCGGATCCTGCTGGCCGTTGCCGCGGGCGCGATCGGCTGGCTGCTCATCGCCACGTCGACGGGACTCCCGGTGTCCACGACGCACTCGATCGCCGGCGCCCTCATCGGAGCGGCCATTGTGAGCGGCGGTACGAGCGGCGTCGCCTGGGGAGCGGTGGCGGCAAAGGTCGCACTGCCGCTCCTCGCGTCACCGTTGCTGTCGCTTCTGATCGTCGTGGCGCTCCTGCCGATGGTGCGGCCCCTCCTCGGACGGGTCGACCGCTACTGTGTCTGCCTGGAACAGCGAGAGCTGGTCGCCATCACATCCGCCGGCACGTCGTACCGTGAGCGGCTCTCCTCGATCGAGACCCGCTCTGCTGAATCTTGCGCGACACCGGTGGCGCGGTTCACTGCAGTCGATCTCCTGCACTGGCTCAGCTCCGGCGCGACGAGTTTCTTCCGCGGCATGAATGACACGCCGAAAATCCTCGCATTGGGCATCGGAGCTGCCGCCGCCGGGGGAGTCGCGGCCGGTCATGCGTATATGCTCGTAGCACTGGCGATGGGCGCCGGAAGTGTGATTGCCGGATTTCGCGTCACGCACACCCTCGCCCGGAAGGTCACTCCGATCACCCCCTCGAACGGCTTTGCTGCGAACGTGGTGACGTCCGTGCTCGTTGCACTCGCTTCCCGATTCGCGTTGCCGGTCTCGACGACGCACGTCTCATCGGGCGCAATCATCGGCATCGGCGTGTCGGCTGGGGACAACGCCCTCCGATGGAGAACTGTCGCCCGGATGCTCGCTGCCTGGGTGGTGACGCTGCCGGTTTCCGCGCTGCTGGCGGCGCTGTTCGTGATCCTGCTGTGACGAATGCAATCAAAGAGAGGCAGAATTCGTCATGAGGACAGGCGGTTCGGACGATGCGACCTGTGACGGCTTGTAGCGATGCGACGTTTCCCGACGCGGACGGCGATCTCCTCGGCTGCGGCTACAGGTACGCGTACTCCCTTTCACACGACGCCGCCGAGGCCGAGGACCTCCTCCAGGATGCCTGTCTGGCCATTCTCGGCTCCGGCGGGCGATGGGAACGTTCGTATCTCTTCGCAACGATCCGCAATCGCTTCATCGACCGCTATCGCCGGAACCGCAGGATCCTCTTTCTGTCTCTCGATTCCGGCGACGATGCGGCGGCCGGCGTGGTTGGCGAGAATTGGCGGACGGGAGACGTGCTGTTGAGCGGACAGCTCGACCGCGCACTGGCCATACTGAGAGCGGAAGAGCGGGAGGCGCTCTTCCTGGCAGTCGTGGAGGGTTATACCGCTGACGAAATCGGCCAGCTCACGTCGCGGCCGCGGGGAACGATCCTGAGTCTTCTCCATCGCGCCAAGGCCAAGCTCCGCAACCTTCTTTCATCCGAATCGACGGTGCAGTCATGAACGACCGCAGGATCGACGACGACATTCGCGAGTACTACGAGGCGAAAGAGCTCTCGCCGGCAGCGCTGGAGCGTCTGAAACAGACGATTCGGACAGCCTCGCCGATTCGCCCGCCCCGCCGGCACGTCTGGCCCGCCGCTGCCGCGGTAGCCGCCGCCCTGCTCATGCTGGTGTGGCTGGCCAGTCAGCGGGTGCCTGCGACCGAAGATCAGCTCGCGGCTGCCGTCGCGCAGGAGGCGGCGCTCGGTCACAATGAAAAGCAGGAGCTGGAGTTCCGCGTCGACGACTGCGCCGAGCTGCAGCACCGGATGAAAAGCCTCGATTTCACGCCTGTCGAGCCGCAGATGATGCGCCACAGGAACATGCGCATCGTCGGCGCCCGTTACTCGACGCTCGCCGGACAGATGGCCGCTCAGATCGTGTACGTCGACGCGCAAGGCGTCCCGTGCACGCTGTTTCAGGCCCGTCCGGGTGATCGGCTGACCCGGCTCTCAGAAGGGGAGCACGAGGTCGACGGCGTTCATGTGAAGGTCTGGAGAGAAAAAGGCCTCCTCATGGTGCTCGCGCGGCCGATGGCTTGAACTACCAGGCCGTGGGCAGCGCCGCGTCGGTCGACTCTTCGCTGATCAGGGCCAGGAACTCGCCGGCCGTGACAGGCGGCTTCACCAGGTAGCCCTGCATCTGATCGCAGCCGTGACGCTTGAGGAAGCTCGCCTGGTCGGTCAGCTCCACCCCTTCGGCGATGACCTTCAGGCGAAGGCTGTGGGCCATGGCGATGATGGCGATCACGATCGCGGCGGCGTCGGGATCGGAGTTGATATCGCGCACGAAGGACTGGTCGATCTTCAGCGTGTCGATCGGGAATCGCTTCAGGTAGCTCAACGACGAGTGACCGGTGCCGAAGTCGTCGAGGGAGATGCGCACGCCGATCTGCTTGAGCTGCGCGAGCGTCCGCACCATCGTGTCGGGGCTCTGCATGGCGCTGCTCTCGGTGATCTCCAGCTCGATCAGGTGCGCGGGCACTCCGGTCTCTTGCAGCACTTCCTGCACGCGGTCGATGAGATCGTTCTGCTGGAGCTGCGTGACGGAGAGATTCACGGCAAGGGAGAGGTTCCTGAATCCCGCCTGCCGCCATTTACGGGCCTGTTCGCACGCCGTCCGGAGGACCCACATTCCGATCGGCACCATCATCCCGATGCCTTCGGCGATCGGGATGAAGGTGTTGGGAAGAAGGCATCCCATGTCGGGATGCGTCCAGCGGAGCAGCGCTTCCACACCGCTGATGCGGCCGGAGCGGAGATCGAAGATCGGCTGGTAGTGGATGTCGAACTCACCGTTCGGCAGAGCGCGGCGCAGGCCATGCTCCATCGCGATCCGCTGCAGCGCTTTCGCGTTCACGAAGGCGTTGAAGAGCTGATAGTTGTCCCTCCCCAGCTCCTTGGCCTGGTACATGGCGGTGTCGGCGTTCTTGATGAGCGTAGAGGCGTCGGTGCCGTCTTCCGGGTAAACGCTGATGCCGACGCTGGTGGTAGAGAAGAACTCCCGTCCTTCGATGTGAAAGGGATAGCGGATCGACTCCAGGATCTTCTGTGCGACGACCGCTGCATCTTCCGAGCGGCCGAGGCCTGGGAGGAGGACCGTGAACTCGTCGCCGCCGAGGCGGGCGACGGTATCGCTCTCGCGGACGCAGGCCTGAACGCGGATGGCGACGGCCTGCAGAAGCTGATCGCCGACGTTGTGACCGAGAGAGTCGTTGATGACTTTGAAGCGGTCGAGGTCGAGGAAGAGGACCGCCACTCGGTTGGAGTCGCGCTGCGCGTGCGACAGCGCGACGGTCAGCCGGTCTTTGAAGAGAAGCCGGTTCGGCAGCCCGGTCAGCACATCGTGGTAGGCGAGGTGCTTGATCTGCTCCTCGGCGTACGTTCGCTCGGTGATGTCGCGCACCACGCAGACGACCCCCCCGTTGTCGATGGCCGTCAGCGACATCTCCTGGGGGAACGAAAAGCCGTCGCGCCGTCTGCCGGTGGCCTCTCCGCGCCAGCGGCCGCGGTTTCGCAGCGCGGGGAGGACGATGGTGGACAGCCGCTCGCGGTCGGCGCCGTCGTACAGGTCGGGGAGCGAGCGGCCGAGCATGGCCTGGGCACGGGGATAGCCGTACAGCTTTGCGAGCGCATCGTTGACGTGCGTGAACTCGAGCTGCTCGTTCACGATGCCGATCCCGTCCATCGACGCGGTCATGGCCGCGGACTGCTGCCGCAGCATTTCCTCGGCCTGCTTCCGCTCGGTGATGTCGGTGCCGACGTGGAGAAAACCGGTGACGGTGCCTTCGTCGCCCCGCAAGGCAGTGACCGACACGAGGAACGTCCGGCGCTCACCGCCGGAGCGGATGTACGTCCACTCACGCTCCTCGAGCTCCTCGGCGGCCGCATGGCGCACCAGGGCATCGAATGAATTGACTTCGGTGCGATCGTGGATGTCGAGAAGCGTCCGCCTCCCGATCATCTCCCCGGCCGCGTAGCCCAGAAGGATTTCCGCGCCGGAGTTGAAGACGGTGATCGTGCCGCCGGCATCGGTGGCGATGATCGACACGCGCGTGGCCGCGTCGAGGACCGCCTTGCGCTGCGAGTTCGCCGCGGCGAGCGACTCCTCGGCCAGCTTCCGGTTCGAGATGTCGTAGATGAATCCCTCGATCAGCGGCACTCCCGACGGCGACCCGATGAAGTGCGCCGTGATCTGGACCCAGATCGGGAAGCCGTCCTTCCGCTTCCACCGCACCTCCACTTCGTCGGCATAGCCCCGCGGCTCGAACTTGCGGAACAGGTACTCCCGTTCCGACGCGTCGAACCAGACGTCGCGGGCCATGTCGACCTGCAGCAGCTCGTCCACCGTTTCGTAGCCGAGCATCCTGGCCATGGTGGTGTTGGCCGTGATGAGGTGCCCGTCGCGCGTGGACTGAACGATCCCGACCGAGGCGTGGTCGAAGATGCTGCGGTACTTCTCCTCCGACTGCTGCAGCGCGCGCTCGGTGCGCGTCCGCTCGGTGACGTCGTGGATGATCGAGTAAAGGAGGCGGCGTCCGCCGACTTCGATGGGGCCGGAGTGGACCTCGACGTCGCGGATCTCGCCGTTGGCGCGCATGTGGCGGAAGTTGAAGTAGCTCCGTTCCTGCGTGGCTGCGTTGAGCAGCTCTTTTCGGACGCCCTGCTCGCCGAGAACGTTGATGTCCCAGATCTTCATCGTCCGCAGCTCGTCCAGGGTGTGGAGGTAAAAATCGCACGCGGCCATGTTGGCGTCGACGATCTCGCCGGTGGCGGGATCGAGGATGAGCTGCACGGCGCGGGTGTTTTCGAACATCTGGCGGTGGCGTCGCTCGCTCTCCCGCAGCGCCTCTTCCTTCCGCTTGTGCTCGATGGCCGAGGCCACGTGCTCGGAGACGAACTGGAGCAGCTCGCAGTCGCCGTCCGTGTACCGGCGCCCTTCGTCGTAGGTCTGCACTCCCAGGACGCCCCACGTCCGCTCCCCCGTCCTGAGCGGTACGCCCAGCCAGTCGACCGAGGGTGAGCCGATCAGTTCGACGTCCCCCCGTTGCAGCAGCTCTTCGAAGCGCTCGGGCGTGACCAGCATCGGCTCGCCGCTGCGCAGAACCTGAGCGGTCAGGCTGCGCCCCAGCGGCCGCTCGCCGGGAGCCGTGTCGAACTGGTCGACGAAGTAAGGGAACGTCAGCACTTCGCGCTCGGCGTCGTATTCGGCGATGTAGAAGTTCGTGGCGTCCATCAGCGCGCCGACTACGCTGTGCACGGCCGGGTAGAACTCCGCCAGATCGCGGGATTCGCGGCTCAGCTGCGAGATCCGGAACAGCGCCGACTGCAGACTCTCCGACCGCCGTACCTCGGTGATGTCGCGGAAATAGAACGCACGGCCGGCCATCTCTCCATCGCTCGTCCGCACCGGGACCGACGATCGCGAAAGCGTCCGCCCGTCCCTCAGCTCGATCGTTTCGCCGGTCCGGACTTCCTCCGGCCTCGTATAGAGGTCGTCCACGCCGCGAAGGAATGACTCCGGATCGGCGACGAGGTCCCGCGCATAGCGGAGCAGCCGCTGATCGGCAGCGGTCGCGGCGACCGACGGCGGAATTCCCCAGATCTCCAGGAAGCGGGTGTTGTACGAGAGGACGCGCCGGTCGCGGTCGACGACCAGGATCCCGTCGAGCGTTGCCTCCTGCTGGGCCTTGAGGATGGCAATCGTCGTGCGGAGCTCGTCGCCGGCGTTCCGCCGCAGGCCGAGGAGCCGGGCCAGACGGGATCGGAGGGTGGCGGGCTTCGGCTCGTCGGGGTGGGTGGTCATCGCGGAACTGATCGCATTGTAGGCAACTAATCGCCGGGCGTTCCGTGATCGCGGTAATGCTGCCACTGCTGGTAGTTCATGAAGACGTACCAGGCGATCAGGATCGTGATGAAGATCTGCCGGTTCATCAGGCCGAAGATCGCCACCGCCGCCCCGACCGTGATGCCGATCCAGACCGCGATCGGGAACGCTTTCCGGTCGGGCAGAAACAGCCGCAGAAGACTGCGCAGGGCGTGCCCGCCGTCGAGCGGGCTGATCGGGATGCAGTTGAAGATGCCCCAGAAGTA
>DATLFC010000271.1:0-3733 GCA_035525015.1 Thermoanaerobaculia bacterium
CATGCAGGTCCAACTACCAGATGGTTCGTACAAAGAAGTTCCCGACAACGCCACCGTCGCCGACGTCGCGGCGGCGATCGGGAAAGGACTGGCAAAGGCCGCCCTTGCCGGGAAGGTGAACGGCAAGGTCGTCGATCTCTACGCGCCGGTGCCCGACGGTGCGAAGGTGGAGATCGTGACGCCGAAGAGCGAGCTCGGCCTCGACACCATCCGCCACTCCACCGCGCACCTGATGGCGCACGCCGTCCAGGAGCTCTTTCCCGGCACGCAGGTCACCATCGGCCCGGTCATCGAGAACGGCTTCTATTACGACTTCGCCAGCGACCGTCCGTTCACCGAGGACGATCTTCGCCGTATCGAAGAGAAGATGGCCGAGATCGCGAAGCGCGATCTCCCGGTCCGCCGCGAGGACTGGTCGCGCGACGAGGCCATCAAAACCTTCGAGGACATCGGCGAGAAATACAAGGTGGAGATCATCAAGGGCATCCCCGGCGACGAGACGCTCTCCGTCTACCGCCAGGGCGAATGGTTCGACCTCTGCCGCGGCCCCCACGTCCCCTCCACCGGCAGGCTCGGCGCGTTCAAGCTGACCTCCGTGGCCGGCGCCTACTGGCGCGGCGACAGCCGCAACCAGATGCTCCAGCGGATCTACGGCACCGCCTGGGCCGACGAGAAGGAGCTGAGCGAGTACCTCGAGCGCACGGAAGAGGCGAAAGCCCGCGATCACCGCAAGCTCGGCAAGGAGCTCGACCTCTTCCACTTCCATCCCTTCGCGCCTGGCGCCGCGTTCTGGACGCCGAAGGGGACGACGCTCTACCAGACCCTCTCCCAGTACATGCGCGATCTCGCTCTCGCCAACGGCTACGTCGAGATCAAGACCCCGCTGCTCTTCAACAAGGGTCTTTGGGAGATCAGCGGCCACTGGGGAAAGTACAAGGAGAACATGTTCCTCGTGCTCGACACCGAGACGGAGGAGCACGACTTCTCGCTCAAGCCGATGAACTGCCCCTCGCACTACCTCTATTACGGGATGAAGCGGCACAGCTACCGCGATCTCCCGCTGCGGCTGCACACGCAGGACGTGCTGCACCGCAACGAGGCGTCGGGCACGCTCAGCGGGCTGACGCGCGTGCGGCAGTTCGCGCAGGACGACGCGCACATCTTCTGCGTCGAGGATCAGGTACCGGACGAGGTCGCGCGCTTCGTCGGACTTCTCGATCAGGTCTACCGCTCCGTGGGGCTCGAGTACACGGCGAAGTTCTCCACGCGCCCGCCGGTGCGGATCGGCACCGACGAGCTCTGGGACCGCGCCGAGTCGCTCCTCAAGCGGGCCCTCGATTCGCTGGGGCGGCCGTACGAGATCAAGGAAGGAGAAGGGGCCTTCTACGGTCCGAAGCTCGACTTCGACGTATCCGACAGCATCGGCCGCAAGTGGCAGCTCGGCACGATCCAGCTCGACTACAACGCTCCCGAGCGGTTCGACCTCACCTACATCGGCGAGGATAACGCCGAGCACCAGCCGGCCGTCCTGCACCGTGCAATTTATGGGTCGTTTGAGCGGTTCATCGCCATTCTGATCGAACACTTTGCCGGCGCGTTCCCCTTCTGGCTCGCCCCGGTGCAGGCCACCGTCCTTCCGCTGTCGGAGAAATTCGTCGAGTACGCCGACTCCGTGGCGGCGAAACTGAGGGAGGCGGGCCTCCGGATCGAAGTCGACCGGAGCAACGAGAAGCTCGGCGCCAAGATCCGGACCGCGCAGCTCGAGAAGATCCCCTGGATGCTGGTCGTCGGCGAGAAGGAAGCGGCGGCCGGAACCGTCAATCTGCGGAAGCGGAGCGGGGAGCAGGGGAGTGTCGCCATCGAGGACCTGGTCCGGGACGCGCAGGGGCTGATCCGGACACGCTCCTTGACTTTGTGAAGTCTTTATTCGTAGATTCGCGCAATCCGCGGAACAACTAAGGAGGAAGCAGAGTATTTATCCCCCCCGCCGAGGCTCCCGATTCGATCGCAGACCCGCCGAACCTGAATCCAGAATCAACGAGATGATCCGTGGCGTCCCCGAGGTGCGTCTGATCGACGCCGAGGGGAAGCAGGTCGGAGTGGTCCCGCTCGCCCAGGCGCAGGAGATGGCCCGTGAGAAGGATCTCGACCTCGTCGAGATCTCGCCGACGGCCAATCCTCCCGTCTGCAAGGTCATGGATTACGGAAAATACGTCTTCCAGCAGAAGAAGAAACAGGGCGAAGCGAAGAAGAAACAGAAGGTCATCGTCGTCAAGGAGGTGCAGTTCCGCCCCCGCATCGACGAGCACGATTTCGATTTCAAGAAGAACAACATCGTCCGGTTTCTCCAGCATGGGGACAAGGTCAAGGCCACGGTCCGCTTCCGCGGCCGCGAAATGACCCACATGGAGCTGGGCCGCGCCGTCCTCGATCGCCTCCTGGCGGAGATCAAGGAATTCGGCGCCGCCGAGAACGCCCACCCCGACATCCAGGGGAACCGGATGACGATGGTGATCGCGCCGAATAAGTAGGCCTCGGGCCTCGGGCCTCGGGCCTCGGGGAATCATCGTCGGGTAAATGCCGTTACCACACCGGCTTAGCGAGGAATCCATGCCGAAAATGAAGACGCACAAGGGCGCTGCCAAGCGCTTCAAGAAGACCGGAACCGGCAAACTGCAGCGGAACCATGCGTTCCACTCGCACATCCTGACCAAGAAGTCGCCGGGCCGGAAGGCGACGCTGGCCGGCGAGACCGAGGTCTCGAAGGCGAACGCGCGTACGGTCAAGCGGATGCTGCCGTACGACTGACGCTTCACAGAGCGCGCTCAGGCAAACCACTCCTGGCCTGACCGCTCCAAAGAAAGGAAACGAGGAGCCATGCCGAGAGTCAAACGAGGTCCCAAGAGGAAGAACCGCCGCGCCAAGATCCTGAAGCTCGCCAAGGGCTTCTACGGGATGAAGTCGCGCGGGCACCGCATCGCGAAGCAGGCGGTCGACAAGGCGCTGAACAGCGCCTTCAGCGGACGGAAGGATCGCAAGGGCGATTTCCGCACACTCTGGATCGCCCGCATCAACGCCGCCGCCCGCCTCAACGGAATGTCCTACTCGCAGTTCATCGCCGGCCTGAAGGCGACCGGGAACGAGATCGACCGGAAGGTGCTGGCCGACATCGCCGTCCGCGACGCCGCCGCCTTTACGGCGCTGGCGGAGAGCGCGAAGAGCGGGTTGAAGACGGTTGCTAAATAACGAGTGATTCACCACAGAGACACAGAGGGTCTCTGTGTCCTCTGTGTCTCTGTGGTGAACTCCAATCTCCAATGCTCGACGACATCTCCAAAGCCGCCGCGGAGTTCGACGAAGCGCTGAAAACCGCACGCGACCCGAAATCCCTCGACGAGCTCCGCGTCCGCTTCTTCGGCCGCAAGGGAGGTCTCGTTCCGGCGCTCTTCACAAAGCTGAAGGACGTTCCGAAGGAGCAGAAGAAGGCCACCGGCGACGCGCTGAACAAGCTGCGCGACCGGCTCGAGTCGGAGCTGAAGGAGAAGAGCGAGCGCGCGGCGGCCGAGGAATCGCGCCGGAAGGAAGCGCGCGAGCAGATCGACGTCACCCTCCCCGGCCGCCGCCCCTCTCTCGGCAGCCTTCACCCGATCACGCTCGTACGCCAGGAGATGGAGTCGATCTTCCGCGAGATGGGCTACTCGATCGACCCCGGCCCCGAGATCGAGACCGACTG
>DATLFC010000291.1:0-3500 GCA_035525015.1 Thermoanaerobaculia bacterium
GTGTGGTCCGCGTCGTGGAAGGCCTCGACCCACTCCAGCGTGCTCAGAAGGCTCTGAACACGCTCGCGCTGCACGCCGATGCCGCGGCCGTGGATCAGCCGCACCTGCCGCAGGCCGCGCCGCCGCGCCTCCATCAGGTACTCCAGCGCAACGTCTTTGACATCAGCGGGACGGAAGGGATGGAGATCGAGAACATCCTCGATCGGCACCTCGATGGGATCGTCCTCCACGCCCGGGATTCTATGCGATACTCTCGTGTCCTAAATCGGATACGGAGTCCTCGATGGTCCTTTTCAATCACGCGACGCGGGAGATGACGGCGAAGATCGTCTACTACGGTCCCGGCCTCTGCGGGAAGACGACGAACCTCATGGTCATCTTCGACAAGCTCGATCCCAAATCGAAGGGAAAGATGCTCTCGCTCGCCACGAAGACCGACCGGACGCTCTTCTTCGACCTTCTTCCAGTCGACATCGGCAAAGTCGGCAATTTCAACCTCAAGATCCAGCTCTACACCGTTCCCGGACAGGTCTTCTACAACGAGACCCGCAAACTGGTGCTCAAAGGCGCTGATGCCGTCGTCTTCGTCGCCGACTCGCAGCCCGCCATGGTCGAGGCCAACAAGGAGAGCTTCGCCAACCTGCTCGACAACATGCGGGAGAACCAGATCGATCCCGAAGACACGCCGATCATCATCCAGTTCAACAAGCGCGACATCCCCGGCGTCCTTCCGGTCGACGACTTGCAGGAGGCTCTCGACCTCGAGGGCTACCCGTTCGCCGAGGCCTCAGCCCTCAAGGGCGAAGGGGTGATGGAGACGTTCAAGCTCGCCTCGAAGATCACGGCCAAGCATCTCTTCAACCGGCTGAAGGGAAAGAGCCAGCCGATCGACCGCAAGAAGCCGGACAAAGCCGCAAAAGCGAAAGCCAGGAAGACGCCCGATCCCGAGCCGGAAACGCCGTTCCCCGACTCCGCGGCTCCGTTCGCCGATTCCGTCCCCTTCCCCGAGGCGAGCGAGAATCCGTTCGACGCCGGATATGAGAAGGCCGAAGAGGTCTCGCTCGAACAGCTGCTGCAGGGTCGTGAACGACCGGCCACGCTCGGCGGGACCGTGCCCATCCCCGTCGAGGTCGACGAGATCGAGGAGATCGGACCGGAGTCGATGGTCGCCGTGATGGACGAACCGGCCGGCGCAAGAGGCAACGGCAGCGTCGGCGCCCTGCAGGCGGAAGTCCAGCAGCTCCAGCAGAAGCTCAACGTCATGCGCAACGAGCACCGGACCCAGCTGGAATCGATCCTCAAGGAACTGGGCGATCTGACCAGCCGCGTACGCCGCCATCTCGACTGATTGGTGTACAATTCTCCAAAACCTTATTTGGAGGAAACCCAACCACCATGCGCCACAGTCTCGCAGTCGTTCTCTGCCTCTCCCTTGCCCTGATCGGCTGCAAAGCCAAGGAAGCGCTCGATGCCGCAGGCATCTCCAGGGACCTCCAGAAGAAGGGCACCACCGACCTGATGAAAGAGGTCGCCGAGGATACGTACGATGCTCCCGCCGACGGAAAGATCACCGAGCGGCAGATGCAGATGTACCTGAAGGTCCGCGAGGAAGAAAAAAAGATCGCCCGCGTGGCGAGAGAAGAAGCGAAGCAGCACACCGAGAAGGCCAAAGGTTCGGGCGAGAGGTCGCTGTCCGGCATGATCCAGGGCTTCAAGACCCTCGGGTCGATGGCTGATCTGGTCACGGCCGATCTGCGCGCCGCGAAACAGCTCGGCTACAACAGCCAGGAGTATCTCTGGGTGAAGGGCCAGGTCCTGGCGGTCAGCGGCGCGGCGATGGCCGACGAGATGAATCAGGCCCTCAACAAGCAGATGGAAACGGCGATCGCCCAGGCGAAGAAGGCCCGCGACGAAGCCACCGACGAGGCCACGAGAAAGATGTACGCCGACATGCTCGCCTCCTATGAGGAGAACAGGAACGAGATGAAATTCGGCAATGACAACGATCCGGCCCTGGCTCACAACCGCTCCATCGTCAAGAAGTACGAGAACGAGATGAACGCCTACGCGGCGGAGCTCGAGAAGTACACCGACGCCCCGCAGAAGTAAGCGCCGACGCGCGATATCTTTGGAGCGCCGGTGTCCTCACCGGCGCTTTTTCTTTTCATGCGACGCTTCCCCGTGACACTCGCCTGCTCCGCGTGCGACGCGCAGTACGACACGCGCGGCCTCCACAACCTCTGCGCCCGCTGCGGCGCTCCTCTCCTCGCGCGGTACGAGCTCGAGCCCGATCCCGGCCTGCGCGACGCCATCCGGCAGCGGCCGGCGAACCTCTGGCGCTACGCCGAAGTTCTCCCTGCGAACGCCGGCGCGGAAATCGTCACGCTCGGCGAAGGCTGCACACCGCTCCTCCCTTCTCGCCTCGGCGACAACATCTTCGTCAAGGACGAGTCGAAGAATCCCACTCGCTCGTTCAAATCGCGCGGCATGGCCTGCGCGGTCACGATGGCGAAGCGCGGCGGGGCGGCCGCGCTGGCCGCGCCGACGGCAGGGAACGCCGGCGCGGCCCTCTCGGCATACGGCGCCCGCGCCGGCCTGCCCGTCTTCGTGGCCATGCCGGTGGACACGCCGCGCTCGATCGTCACCGAGTGCCGCCGCTTCGGCGCGACCGTCGAACTGGTGGAAGGTGTCATCACGGACGCCGCCAGGCGCGTCCAGCAGTACATCGCCGATCAGGGAGGCTTCGATCTCTCGACGTTGAAGGAGCCTTACCGGGTCGAGGGAAAGAAGACCATGGGCTACGAGCTCCTCGAGGACCTTGGGCGTCTGCCTGACGCCATCCTCTACCCGACCGGGGGCGGCACGGGCCTGATCGGGATGTGGAAGGCATTCGCGGAGATGGAGCGCCTGGGATGGATCGGGAAGGAGCGCCCGCGGATGTATGCGGTGCAGTCGTCCGGCTGCGCGCCGATCGTGAGGGCGTTCGAGCAACAGCTCGAGAGCGCGCCGGTGTGGGAATCGCCGCACACCGCCGCCTGGGGACTGCGGGTACCGCGGGCGATCGGAGACCGGCTGATGCTGCGCGTGTTGCGCGAGTCGGGAGGCGGCGCGATCGCCGTCCCCGAAGAAATGATCGAATCGGGAGCGGCGGAGCTGCGCGCGGAAGGGATCGACGCCGGGCCCGAAAGCGGGGCGGCGGTGGTTGCGTTGCGGCTGCTGCGCTCGAGCCGAATGATCCGCGACGCCGACACCGTCGTCCTCTTCAACACCGGCGGCGATAAATACCGTTGAATCTGGTTATTTGGTGTACCTTCTCGTGATTCAAGTCACGGTGTCCGGATCAGCCTCGGCGCCAACAGGGCCACGCTCGTGCTCACGTACGGCGCCGGCGCGCACGTGGCGACGAAGAATGGCGGTCTACCGACGAACGTCCCTGTTTCGATCAGCCTCGTGACGCCGGTCGGCACCAGCGGCAAGAACACTCCTCTCGCCGATTCGCT
>DATLFC010000014.1:0-5787 GCA_035525015.1 Thermoanaerobaculia bacterium
GAACCTGTACAAGTACGAGTGGGAGCTGACGACGAGCCCCGCCGGTGCGAAGCAGTGGAAGCCCAAAAATCCCGAGGCCAAAGGCACCGTGCCGGATGCGCACGACCCATCGAAGCGGCACGCGCCGATGATGCTGACCACCGACCTGTCGCTGAAAGTGGATCCGATCTACGGGCCGATCGCGAAGCGATTCCTTGAAAACCCCGACCAGCTTGCCGACGCGTTCGCGAGGGCGTGGTTCAAACTGCTTCACCGCGACATGGGCCCCCTGCCGCGCTACCTCGGACCGTGGGTTCCGGAGCCGCAGCTATGGCAGGATCCCGTTCCACCGGTCGATCACGAGCTCGTCAACGACAAGGACATCGCCTCGCTCAAGCGCAAGATCCTTGACGCCGGTCTATCCATTCCGCAGCTGGTCTCCACCGCCTGGAATGCGGCGGCCAGCTTCCGCAGCACCGACAAGCGTGGCGGTGCCAACGGAGCCCGGATCCGCCTTGCGCCTCAGAAGGATTGGGAGGCCAACGAGCCGGCCCAGCTGGCCAGGGTGCTGAAGGCCCTCGAGAAGATCCAGAAGGAGTTCAACGGCTCACAGTCCGGCGGCAGGAAGGTCTCGCTGGCCGACCTGATCGTCCTCGGCGGATGCGCTGCCGTCGAAGAAGCGGCCAGGAAAGCAGGGCACGACGTCACCGTCCCGTTCACGCCGGGTCGCACTGATGCCTCCCAGGAGCAGACCGACGTCGACACGTTTGAACCGCTCGAACCGGAAGGAGACGGGTTCCGCAACTACATGCGAGCGGGAGACCGGCTCTCGCCGGAGACTCGTCTGCTGGACCGCGCAAACCTGTTGAAGCTGACCGCGCCCGAGATGACGGTTCTCGTCGGCGGCATGCGCGCCATGAACGCAAACTTCGGCCAGTCGAAGCACGGCATCTTCACCGACCGGCCCGGGACGCTGACCAACGACTTCTTCGTGAACCTGCTCGACATGCGCACAGCCTGGAGGCCGTCCGCGTCGGAGGAGAACGTGTACGAAGGTCGCGATCGCGCCACGGACAAGACGAAGTGGACCGCCACGGCCGCCGACCTCGTGTTCGGCGCGCACTCTCAGCTCCGGGGGCTGGCCGAGGTCTATGCCGGTGACGACGCGAAGGAGAAGTTCGTGCGTGACTTCGCGGCTGCCTGGAACAAGGTCATGAACCTCGATCGCTACGACCTTCTCGGTCAGGCCACCAGCCGGCGCCCCCTCGCGGCCGCGGCCAGCCGCTGAGTTCTTGCTTTTCACCGCTGCATCAGGCGCGGGCGACCCTGGGAGGGTCGCCTGCGCCGCTCTGCTGAAACCCGCCGATCCGACAGACGTCTCATCTGCAGCCCTTGATCTGGAGCGCGGAATGAACGAGTTTCTGATGCTCGTATTGCTGGCGGCAGAAACGACGGTGCCCGTCGGATCGCTCTGCTTCGAGACGCAGCATGAGTGTGTGGCAACGAAGGCAGCGACGATCGAGGTCGAGCCGCACGACGCCGCTCGGCGATTTGTCTGGACAGCCGCTGACGGGCGGACCGTCGTTGCGGGCGAGCTCGCCTCGGAAGCCACAACGGTAGATCTCGGTCTGCCGGCCTCTCGCTCCAGCACCGATGGCGGGCGCCGCAGCGTGCGATTCTCAGTCGACGGCAATACGGGACGCGGCTGGCCTCACGACGTCCGATTCACCCTCATCGAGTCGAAGGAGAAGCGATGGGCGTGGACCCTCCCCGCGAAGCAGACGAAGGGGGAAGTCACGATCCATACCGTGGCCACTGCGCAACGCCTGACGATCGCTGCAGCGAGACACCTCACGGCGGTCCGCCAGATCCCTCCCGCGCAGAACCTCGATCTCCGCCAGATCACCCTCAAGCCGCTTCCAGCGATCGCGGGCCGCGTGACTCGGGTCGATGGAGAGGAGATCGCAGCGGTGATGGGGGCGCAGATCGTTCTTCCCGAGGGAAAAGTCGGCACGACCACGAACGAGCAGGGAACGTTCCGGATGGAGCTGAGTGAGCCGTTGCCGCAGGAAGTCGTCGTGGTCGTTCCCGGCCTGGCCTCGCACGTCGTGGCATTCCAGCGTCTCGACGCCGAAAACGATCTGGGGGAGATCAGGCTCGCCGAAGGGGCTGCGCTGCGAGTGGAGATCGAAAGACCCGACGCGGTGCGGGCGAAGAGCGTGAAGATGCAGCTCCTCAAGAGAGCGGAGCGGCGCTACGAGCCGAGCGTCGTCACGACTGCGACACTGCAGCCGGAGCAGGAGAGCATCCTCTTCTCCGACCTCGCCGCCGGCGAGTACGTCATCGTATTCGAAGGCCAGGGGGAGCTCGAGCGTCTCGCGGTTCCGGTCGAGATCGGAAAGGAGGATGTCACCTTGCCGGTGGCGATACGGCCGTACCGGCTCGAAGGAGAGCTGATCCTCGGGAGCGAGGCGATGACCCGGGGGCACGTGGCGGTCCATCCGAGGATGTGGATCCCGACATGGCGCGCCACACTGCCTGTCGACGAGCGAGGCACCTTCGGAGGACTGATGTGGCAGCCGGGGAAGCTGAGCGGCTTCGTCGCCGAGACGGGACTCGGCGGGCTGCTGATTGCGGAGTCGCCTGAGCTGGGCAGCGATCCGTCGATCTGGAAGATCTCGTTCCGCAAGCGATTGATCGAGGGACGCGTGTTCGATGCCCAGACGCGGGAAGGAGCCGGCAAGGTGAAGCTCCGGCTCGAGACGGCTTCCCCCGAAGGATTGCGGGGTTACACCTCGGTCAGCGTCGCCCCCGAGGGAACGTACGAGATCCTGGCCTGGCAGGATGGTACCTACGATCTGAGGCTGACGGCAGACGAATACCTCCCTCTCAACCGGAGCGTCGTCCTGACCGAGCGCGACGATTCGCGGAAAGTCGACTTTCCGCTCGAGCGTGGAACGAAGATGACACTCGAAGCCGTCTGGGGATCCGGGCAGCCGGTTGCCGGCTCGCAGGTTCTCGAAGGGATCGCGCCCGACGGACACAATCCGGAGCGGATTCACGTCACCGACTCCGCGGGGCGCCTCGCTCTGCGGGTCGCGCCGAACGAGCCGCGGCTTCTGTATGTTCTGCCGAGAGAGGGATCGTTCCTACCGGTGCGGATCACAGCGGGGAGCGTGACAGGCGAGCAGCCGCTTCGAGTGGAAGTACCTCCGCCGGTGGGAACGATCCGGGTTTCCACGAGGGACAGAGAAGGAAACCATGTGCCCGGCATCATCGTGATGCGCTTCAACGGTGAATGGCTCCCCTATCCGGTCACCGGGCGTCTCAGAACCAATCGCGTAGCGGGAGGAATCGAGCTTCTCGGGATGCCGGCTGGTGCGTACGAGATCTGGGCGGTCGCACCGGGCCGACGAGGGGAAGCGACCGCTCCGCATCGTCCTCCGGCGCACGCGCCGGCGCGCGTCGGGCTCGCAGGCGGCGAGGTCAGTGTCGAGGTCACGGTGGAAGGGCTGTAAAGAAAAACGGCGGCTACGCGCCGCCGGGTGTAGGAGATGAACTTGGTGGTATCCGTTGATACGGATGCCCGGCCTCCAGCGTCTAGGACCCTCGGTAAGTTGTATACCCGAATGGGCTTAGCAGCAGCGGGACATGGTAGTGCTCGCCTGGGGCGTCGACCCGGAAGGCGATCGTCACCTGCGGGAAAAAGCCGCCGGTCTCGAATGTCAGGCGGTAGGTGGCGCTCTCCAGAGTCTTTCCTTCCGTGAGGGTGCGGAGGCGGCCGTCGGGATCGGTCTTGCCGCGGCCGACCTCGGTCCACTTCCCGTCGCGCAGGATCGCGAGCGTGACCCGCACGCCCGCGGCGGGGCGTCCTTTCGAGGTGTCGAGAATGTGCGTCGTGATTCCGGCCATCACATCACCAGCTTCTCGAGGCGGAGCCTCGTGATTTTGCGCTGCTCCTCCGCCGCGACGCGGAGCTCCGCGGCGGCGTCGTGCTTCATCCGTTCGTTCAGATCGCCGAGCATCTCATCGGCCGACTTCCCCGTCGCGCACACCAGATAGATGTGCCCGAACTTTTTCTCGTAGTCGCGATTTCCTTCCGCGAGGCGGCGCATCGTCTGCTCCGCGGCGGCCCGCGTCCCCGACTGCTCCTCGGCCGACCACCGCGACGGCGCCTTGCGCTCGCCGATGCGCGGATGGGCGCGGAACGCTTCCAGCCAGTCGTCGGGTGAGAGTCGCGACCAGATCGCGTCCGCTTCCTCGACGAGGTGGTCCCAGGAGCGGAACGGGCGCGCCTTGCCGAGCCCCTCGGCCCAGCGCGACGAGCCGCAGCAGGTCATCAGCAGATCGGCGAGATTCGCCGCCGTGTTCACGCGATCGACGACGGCGCGACGCCTTCCGTTCTCCGAGGCCACGCCCCATACGCGCAGCCGGCTCACGCCGCCGTCGGGGAAGACATTCAACCGGATCTGCGTGGCGGGGCCGCCGGCGACGAGCTCGTCGCGGAAGAAGTGACGCGTGTGGGCCTGCAGCTTCGTCTGCGTAAGGATCTCAAACCATTGCCTGCCGTCGAGCGAGCCTTCGATCGACGCGGTATCGGGATAGTTCCCCTTGAAGTGATTGGTATCGACTTCGATGCGGTGGACGAGGCCTTCGGTTGCCAGCTTCACGATCACCCAGTCGTGTCCCGGTCCGCGGCGCCGCCGCGTCTCCCAGCCATCGCTCATGTTGTGGCCGCGTCCCGGCATGATGAGGTTGTGCTTCGGCCCGAAGAACTGATCGCTGCAGGTGAGGACGGTTGCGCCGTTCTCGATGGCGGCGAGGTCGACTTCGGTGCCGAGGCCGCCGGCGCGCGACCAGTCGGGGACGACGTCGCCGTGGACGCGGAGCCGCGCCACGCCGCCGTCGGGAAAGATGTTGAAGCGGAGGTGCGTCCATGCCAGCGGTGACGAGATCTCGAAGAGGTTCTCGCTGTCGCCCTTCAGCGCGGAGCGCGGAAGGATCTCGGTCCACGTCTCGGCGTCGGCGCTGTTCGCGACCTCGATCGAGCAGGCCTCGGGGTAGTTCCCGCGGAAGAAGCTCGTGTCGACGACGACGCCGCGGATGATACCGGGCACGCCGAGGCGGAGGATGACGAAGTCGTGTCCCTGGGTGCGCCGGCGGCGCGATTCCCATCCATCCATCCACTTCCCGCGGTCGGTGTACTCGTGTTCTTTCCACACCGGTTTCGCGGCCTTGATCAGGTTCTCCTTCTCCGCGAAGAAGTCGTCGTTGGCGTAGAGGACCACGCCGCCCAGCCGTTCGCTGGCGAGATCGGGAAGTTCGCGGAAGTCGGTCATGCGCCGGGTATCGTAGCGCGAGGGTGGCAGCGGCCGGTCGTTGACAATGGCCGGGGTCCGAAGGAGCCTCGGCGGATGCTGAACGCGGCTGACGCTGATGCCTTGGCGCGAACTGAGGCTGGTGTATGTGCGATACCGGTACGACCCGAAGCGGCGGAAGCGGCTGAAGACGGTGGCTGATCGAGGAGGAGTCGTCGTGGATCCCGACGGCGGCGGTCTACCTGGTGAGGATCGGGTACGAAGGGGCAGCGCTGCGGGAAGAGATCAAAGCCGCCGGCGGAAACTGGAGCCCCCGCCAAAAGCTCTGGCTCCTGAGAGGCGCCGCCGTCCTCCGCCTCGGCCTGGAGGACCGCATCGTAACGTGGCTGGAGGTCGTCCCTGGATATCTACCCGTAGATGTAGATATCTATTCGTATAAAGTTGCATCTACCTGTATATACATCGCATCGCAACCGAATTAGGGAGTTGG
>DATLFC010000022.1:0-12857 GCA_035525015.1 Thermoanaerobaculia bacterium
AGGAGCGCTTCTCACCGGGCTGGATGGCGATCAGGCGGGGCAGGAACTGATGTCCCGGCACCTCCGATCCGATGCTCACCGTCACAGTCTGCGTGTCGGGATCGTACGTGACCTCGGGGACGAGGTCGGCGACGGCGATGGGCTGCGGCCGCTCGTTGGTGATGTCGTACCTGATCGGAATCCGGACCGACCGGCTCAGCTGATCGCCGAAAACCTGGACGTCGACACGCACCTGGTTTTCGGTTCCGACGAGCCGGCGAGGCTCCTTCAGGTCGACGGATGACGAGCTGGCGCAACCGGCCAGCACCAGAACGAATGGCAGAAACTTCCTCAAGGGCATGCCTCCTGGACCGAGAGCAACGCCCCACTCGTATGAGAAAGTCCTCGACTTCCCTAGCGCAGCCCCTGCGCGTGGCGGTTGGAGGCATCGAAGCGTGAGCTCCGGCCGTCGAATCGCACCGGCAGCGAGTTGAGAAAGATCGTCCTGTTGGCGTTGAACCACTGATCGAACTGGTCGTCGGTCAGAGGAAGCGATGGGGCGGTCCTCCCCCTTTTCTGCCTCTCCAGCAACTCGCGGAAAGGGGCCAGGTTGCGAAGGACGTTCACCTTGATGCGGACGAACCGCGGCTCGGTCCGCGACGCCCGCATCCCGGAGGTCGAGCCGCCGAGAACGGCCGCCGTGGTGAAGACCTTCTTCTCGCCCGGGCCAATCGTAGCCATGGCCGGAAATTCGCCCGCGGGCGGAATCTCGGAGCCGACGGAAACGGTGATCGTGCGGCTGTCGGCATCGTAGCTCGCCGAGCAGCTCTTCGCCGCCACGGCGACGGCGATGTCGGAGAAGTTCTGAATCTGATAGGTGATGGCGATCGGCGATCCCGGACGGACGATCTCGGAAAGAAGCTGCGCGTCGACGCGCACATCGAACTCACGGCCCACCGCCCGGTACGGATCCCCCATGTCGACGGACGCGGCGACCGCCGTCGACGCGACGAGGAACGAAGCAAGGACCACCGTGGCAGATTTCATGGCACCTCCGCGGTCGGGAAGGTGCTTCAATCAGTCCCTGGCTGTACTGGAAGTCACCTCGACGAAAGCGATCAAGCTGTCTGTTTTCCGGCGTCGCGGCGGCCGATCGTGCCGCGCGGCGTCATTTCGGTCACAGAGCCATATTCGGGCCAATTATTTGAAACGGCCGTGAGGGGAATCACGAACCGCAAATGAATCTGCATTGCGTCAGTCGATCTTCAGGACGGCCAGGAAGGCTTCCTGCGGGATCTCCACCTTGCCGACCCGCTTCATCCGCTTCTTCCCTTCCTTCTGCTTCTCGAGAAGCTTGCGCTTGCGCGTGATGTCGCCGCCGTAGCACTTCGCCAGCACGTTCTTGCGAAGGGCCTTCACGGTCTCACGCGCTACCACGCGGTTGCCGATCGTCGCCTGCAGCGCCACCTCGAACATCTGCCGCGGGATGAACTCCTTCATCTTCTCGACGAGCAGCTTTCCCCGGGCATAGGCCTTGTCCGTGTGTACGATCAGGCTGAGCGCATCGAGCGGCTCGCCGTTGACGAGAATGTCCATCTTCACCAGTTCGCTCTCGCGATAGCCGATGAAGGAGTAGTCGAGGGAGGCATAGCCGCGCGAGATCGATTTGAGCTTGTCGAAGAAATCGAGAATGACTTCGTTGAGCGGCATTTCGAACACCAGCATGACCCGGTTGGTGCTGACGTACTCGAGCTTCTTCTGCTGGCCGCGCCGGTCGATCGCCAGAGCCAGAATCGGCCCGACGAACTCGTCGGTGCTCAGAATCGTCACTTCGAAGAACGGCTCCTCGATCTTGACGATCCTGGCGGGGTCGGGAAGCTTCTGCGGGTTGTCGACTTCGATCTCCTCACCGTCGCTCAGTTTGACGCGATAGCGGACGCCGGGCGCCGTGGTCAGCAGCTCCAGATTGAACTCGCGCTCGAGCCGTTCCTGGACGATCTCCATGTGCAGGAGACCGAGGAAACCGCAGCGGAACCCGAACCCGAGGGCCGCAGAGTTTTCCGGCTCGAAGCTGAACGAGGCGTCGTTCAGCTTCAGTTTTCCTACCGCGTCCCGCAGCATCTCGTAGTCCTCGGTGATGATCGGGAAGAGGCCGGCGAACACCATCGGCTTCACGTCCTTGAAGCCGGGCAGCGGCGGCGGATTCTCCTTCGTGACCGTGACCGTGTCGCCGATCTTGGCCTGCACGATGTCCTTGATGTTCGCCGAAAAGAAGCCGACCTCCCCCACGCCCAGCGAATCGACGGCCTTCGGTTTCGGCGTGAAGATCCCCATCTCCGTCACCTCGTACTCCCGGCCGGTGGAGAGGAACTTCACCCGGTTCCCGCGGCGCAGCTCGCCGTCCACGATGCGCACCAGACACACGACGCCGCGGTAAGGGTCGTACCACGAGTCGAAGAGGAGAGCGCGGAGGGGCGCGCTCGGATCGCCCTTCGGCTGGGGGATGCGCGTGACGATCTTCTCCAGAATCTCCTCGACGCCGATGCCGGCCTTGGCCGACGCCAGCACCGCATCGTGGGCGTCGAGGCCGATCACGTTCTCGATCTGCTCACGCACCCGCTCCGGCTCGGCCGAGGGAAGGTCGACCTTGTTGATGACCGCGAGGACCTCGAGGTTGTTGTTGATGGCCAGATAGCTGTTGGCGAGCGTCTGCGCCTCCACACCCTGCGTGGCGTCGACCACCAGGACCGCTCCCTCGCACGCCGCCAGACTGCGAGACACCTCGTAGGAGAAGTCGACGTGCCCCGGTGTATCGATGAGGTTGAAGGTGTACTGCTGGCCGCTCCTGGCGCGGTACTGGAGGGTGACGGCGCGGGCCTTGATGGTGATCCCCCGCTCGCGCTCCAGATCCATGTCGTCGAGCATCTGCTCGTGCATGTCCCGCTGCTCGACGGCGCCGGTCATCTGCAGGATCCGGTCTGAGAGCGTCGTCTTGCCGTGGTCGATGTGAGCGATGATGGAGAAATTGCGAATGTGCTGTGGGTCGGGCATGGGAATGCGCGGCCGGTCTAACACGAAACGTGGGGGTTGTCATCCCGCGGGCGATGATATCGTCGGGCCATGGACCTCGGCCTGAAGGGGCGCGTGGCCATGGTCGCCGCGGCGAGCAAAGGCCTCGGCCGCGCGGTGGCCGAGGCGCTGGCGCGCGAGGGCTGCCGCCTGTCGATCTGCTCCCGCTCCACCGACAACCTCGATGCCGCCCGCCATACCATCGAGGATGCCGGCGGCGAGGTGCTCGCCGTCGCCTGCGACGTGTCGGAGCCGGGGGATCTCGAGCGGTGGGTCGAGGCCACCACCGCGACATTCGGGCAGGTCGACATCCTGGTGACCAACACCGGCGGCCCCCCGGCAGCGAAGTTCCTGCAGCTGACCGAAGAGCAGTGGCGGGCCGGCGTCGACTCCACGCTGATGAACGTGGTGCGCCTCTCCAGACTGGTCATCCCCGACATGCAGTCGCGGAAGTGGGGACGGATCGTCAACATCACGTCGCTCGTCGCCAAGCAGCCTCTCGAGCTGCTCACGATCAGCAGCACGCTGCGCGCCGGCCTCTCCGCGCTGACCAAGACCCTCGCCGATCAGGTGGCGCGCGACAACATCCTCGTCAATGCCATTCTCCCCGGCCACATCCTCACCGACCGGCAACGGCATCTGAGTGAGATCCGGTCAAAGGAGCTCGGCATCACCATCGACGAGTATGCGGAGCGCGTCGAGCAGTCGATTCCGATGGGCCGCTTCGGCCGGCCGCAGGAGATCGGCGACGCCGTGACGTTCCTCTGCAGCGAGCGCGCGAGCTACATCACCGGCGTCTCGCTGCAGGTGGACGGCGGCATCATCCGCAGCACGTTCTGACCACGCCGCCCGGCCTCTCACCACTCCGTGCCGTTCATCCGCGCCACGATCTTCGCCACCTCGATGTAGTCGGCCTCGTCTCCCAGCTCGTGCAGCGCGGCGGTGAAGAGCTGCGAGGTGAGGGCGAGCATCGGCGTGGAGGCGTGCTGGCCGTGCGCGAGCGAGGCGGCGATGCGGATGTCCTTGTCGTGCAGCGCGAGCTTGAAGACGAGCGGCCATCTGCCCTCGACGAGGCGCATCGGCATCAGGTTCTCCGATGCATTCGAGCGGCCGCTTCCGGCATTGGTGACGGCGAAGGCCGTCTTCATGTCGATGCCGAACCGCTTCGCCACGAGCATGCACTCGGCCGTGATCCAGACCGTCGCCCCCATGATGGAGTTCGTCAGGACTTTGATCGCGTGCCCGGCCCCGACACGGCCGACGTGGATGATCGTCTTCCCGCACAGCCGGAGCACCGCTTCCGCCCGCCCGAACCCCTCGTCGCTTCCGCCGATCATGATCGTGAGCGTGGCGTTCTCCGCGCCGACGACCGCCCCCGTGACCGGGGCGTCGACGAACTCGACGCCGAGTCCTGCCAGACGGCGGGCGGTCTCAATGCTGACATCGGGGTCGCCGCTGGTGGCGTCGATCCAGAGCGTCCCCTTGCGCAGCGAGGGGGTGAGCCTGTCGGCGATCTCGTCCACCTCGCGGCTCGTCGGCAGCATCGTGATCACGACGTCCGCCGCGGCGCAGTCGGAAAGATCGCCCGCGAGTTTCGTCCCATGCTCGCGGGCGTGGCGCTCCCCCTTTTCCCGCGTCCGGTTCCAGACGATGACCTGGTGTTCCTTCGCCAGGTGGCGGGCCATGGGATAGCCCATCGCGCCAAGGCCGATAAACCCGATTTTCATACCGTGGGATTGTATGGGACTGGTGGGAGACTGATCGAGACCCTCCGGCTCGCGTTGCAGAGAGAGAGGTAGCTTCAGCAATTGTCCACGGGAGGCACGCCCATTCGCCCGCCTTATCCGTGGTTGGGTCCGAGGTGGGCGCGTAGCTGAAGGGTCTCGATCAGTTTCTCAATGAGCACTAAATGAAAAAGGGGCGTTACGCCCCTTTAGATGCCGCTTGCCGGCCGGTTGCTGATGCTTTTCAAACTCTATATCCGGAACAAAGTCAATTTAGTGACCTCGCTCACGATTTTCAAGTACGACTTTTATACCAGTCGGCGTTGATTTGCGTGTACTCGGCCCATTTCTCGGGGACGAGGTCCCCTGGGAAGATCGCCTGCACAGGGCAGGCCGGCTCACAGGCTCCGCAATCGATGCATACCTCCGGGTCGATGTAGAGCATCGTCGCCTCGGCAAAGTCGGACTCATCCTTTCTGGGATGGATGCAGTCGACCGGACAGACCTCCACGCAGGCGGTGTCCTTCGTACCGATGCACGGCTCAGCGATCACGTACGTCATCTGGAAAACGACCTCCCGGGCGAATTGGGCGGCATTCTAACAGTCACCGGTGAGGGTGACGAGTCACCCGTCACGGTCGGATGGGCGGCCGGTCACTCGTTCCAGCGACGGATGCTCTCGATCTGGTAGTCGTTCCCCATGAACGACACGATGTCTCCCGGGGCGTGCCCGATGAGCTTTTTGGCGACCTCGGACTGATTCGAGTAGACGCCGTGCTCGGGCGACGATTCCCACGGGCCGAGAATGGTGACCTCGCGCCGGACGTCGCCGTTGGAGAGCGCGACCTTCGTCCCGACACGCACCGCGCTCGTATCGACGCTGGCCGCATCGAGGACCCGCACGCGGCTCATCTCCGAGCGGAGTTCGCCGACGCGTGCGGAAAGATACTCGGCGCGCTGCCGTGCGGCCTTGTACTCGAAGTTCTCGCGGAGGTCGCCCATCTCCCGCGCTACCTGAATGGCGTGCGAGTTGGCGGGGATGTCGACCTTGACCAGGTGATCGAGCTCAGCCCGCTTCTGCTCGAGCATTTCCGGGGTCGCATAGACCGGCTCGGCCTGCGGCTCGCGGAGGGCCGGGTACCTCATCAGGATGGCGTCACGCAGATTCTCGCGGCGGTACTCTTCGAGGCCGCCGTAGCGCTCGAGGTTGTCGACGAGCTTCCTGGCCTGCTCCTCGTTCTCCTGATTCATCACGATGCGGATGCCGAGGCCGCCCTTGTCGAACAGATCCTTCAGCCGGGCGCGGACGGGCGCGAACTCGTCGGAGGAGATCGCCTCGAGCATCTGGAACAGCAACGCGTACCCCGCTTTGTCAGCCACGGACGGGTCATCGTTGAGGCGCTTCACATGCCAGTAGAAGGCGCGCGGATGCCGCCGGGGATAGCGGAGTGTTTCGTCGATCAGCCGGTCGCGAACGTCGGTCTGCCCCGCCGTTTCGAGGGCTTCGATGATGGACGAGAGAATCCGCGGCTCCTCGTCCTGAAAGAACGCCTCGGCGAAGACCTTCTGCCATTCGGGATGCTGTTCGCGCACGGCGCCGAGCGCTTTCTCCCGCAGCGTCCTGTCGCCGATGCCGCTGACGACGCGCGAGGCCATCGGCCCTGTGAGGAGGGTGGCCGCATCGAACGGCGCCTGGTAGGCGCCCGGCAGGGTTTCCAGGACGGTCAGGATCTGCCAGGCCGTCGAGGGATCCGTGCGGGCGATCCTGGCCGCCTCCGCGACGAGTGTCGTGGAAAAGAAATCGGCGAGCTCCTTCCCGCGGCTGCTGTGCTTGCGGGCCAGCTCGAGCTTGGACCTTGGGTCGGCGCGCTCGAAGTCGCGGCGGATCGTCTTCTCCGCCGCTCCCGTCGAGGAGCTCCACGAATAGGTGGCCTTCGCGCCGCTGCCGCTGACCACGATCTGCGGGTTCTTCCGCGCCGCGGTCCACCAGCTCGTCCACTTCTGCTCCGGGACGACGCCGATCATGGTGTCGCGCGTTTCGGCCATCGTCATCGGGCGGCCGAAACTCTGCAGAATACGCGCGAACGTCTCCGCGGGCGATTTCAGCGCTTCGGCGCGCAGCGCCTCCGGAGCGGTGAACTTTTCCCGCAGCACGTGTCCTTCCGGCAGCGGCGTCAGAAACTTGGCCGCAGCGCCGAGAGGAACGGAGACGCGCTTCTCCTTTTCGAAATCGAGACGGCAGATCCCGAGCTCGGGATTCAGCTCCGTCACGCGGCCGGCCCCGCGGCCGGGCATGAAGAAACACTCCCCTTCGTCGTAGGTGAGCCAGGTCTCGATCTTGTCGGCGCGCTCGACGGGGTTGCTCTGCGGGTCGGAGAACTTCGAGAACTGGAAGGCCCGCTGGAAGCTCTTGTGGGAGCCGAGGCTCTTCTTCAGCGCCTCTTCGATCTGAGGTCGCAGCGTGGCGGGATGTTTCGAAAGGCGGCCGATCTCCTTGAGAACGGCCAGCCTCCGGGACCAGAGACCGCGCTCCTTGAGCGCGTCCGCGAGCAGACCGAGAAGCGTGTCCGACTGAGTCCGCTGCTCCGACTTCCGCAGCGACTTCGCGGTAATCAGGAACGCGTCGACGTCGCCCGGATCGGAGTCGAGCTGCGACATCCAGAGCGACTCCACCTCATCGAACTTCTTCTGCTGAATGAACTGTTGCGCGGCTTCGCGGAACGGCATGGAGCGGAGATTCTAGAGGATTAGCGCAGGAAGGATGAAGGATGAAGGATGAAGGATGAAGGACGGCCTCCCGGGGGCCCACACTTCAGCCTTCATCCTTCATCCTTCATCCTTCTCCTTCAGCCTTCCCAGGATCTTCTCGTGCAGGCCGCCGAAGGCGCCCGACGACATCACCAGGACGACGTCGCCTTCCTTTCCCTCCTCGGCGATGCGGGCGGCGATGGCATCGAAGTCGTCGATCTGCTCGACGGGGATGCCGTCGCGGCCGAGGTGCTCGGCGATGGCGGGCACCGACATCATGTTGTCGAGGCCGTAGCGTTCGACGTAGCGCTGCCTGTGGAAGATCGGGCCGATGATGACCCGGTCCGCCTCGTGGAAGGCGTCGATGTAGCCGGCCTCGAACTCCTTCCGGCTGGACGAGATGGAGCGGGGCTCGAACAGCGCCCAGACCCGCTGGCCGGGGTAACGTTTCCGGGCCCCGTTCAGCGTGGTCGCGATCGCCGTGGGGTGGTGGGCGAAATCGTCGATGACCGTCACGCCGCGCTCCACGCCGCGCACCTCCATCCGCCGTTTGATGCCCTGAAACGATTCCAGTCCCTTCTGAATCTCTCCGGCCGAGAGCCCGCGAAGCCGTGCCACGGCGATGTTCGCCAGCGCGTTCAGAACGTTGTGGCGGCCCGAGAGGGTGGTCGTGAATCGGAACCACTCCCTCCCCTCCCATGCCGCGGTGAAGGAGGTGGTCTGCGGTGCGAACTCGAGCTCGGTCGCGGAGATGTCGCGCTGCCGGTCGAGCCCGAACGTGAACCATCGCCCCCGGGCGTCGCTGCGCAGCGGTCGCACGTTCGCGTCGTCGCCGTTGGCCACGATGACGTCCCCCGGCGCCACCTGCGCCACGGCCTGCCGGAAGGCTTCCACGATGGCTCCGAGATCGGAGTAGATGTCGGCGTGATCGAACTCGATGTTGTTCACGACGAGGGTATTGGCGTGGTAATGGAGGAACTTCGGTCCCTTGTCGAAGAACGCGGTGTTGTACTCGTCGCCCTCGATCACGAACTCCGGCCCTTCGCCGAGCTTGAAGTTGTGATTGAAATTGAGAGGAATCCCGCCGACGACGAAGCTGGTGTCGCGCCCGGCAGCCTCGAGGATCCAGGCCATGAGCGAGGTCGTGGTGGTCTTCCCGTGCGTGCCGCTGATGACGACCGAATGCTTCTCCCTGATGAACAGCTGATGGATCGCCTCCGGCATCGAGGTGTACGGGAGATCGAGCTCGACCGTGGCGGCCGCCTCGGGGTTCGTCTGCGCCGCGGCGTTTCCGATCACCACCAGGTCGGGCCGAAACGTCTCCAGATGCTCCTTCGTATACCCTTCGAGCACGGGGATGCCGAGAGTCTGGAGGTAGGTCGACATCGGCGGATAGACGTGCTCATCGGAGCCGGCCAATTCGTAACCGCGCTGTTGCAGCATTCCGGCGAGCGAGGCCATCGCGGTGCCGCAGATCCCGATCAGGTAGATTCGGTTTATGTTCGACGGTAGTTCTTTCAAATGGGACATTAGCTCTCAGCTCTCAGCTCCTCTATCGCAAGAACCATGCTTTGCAGGCCTGAAATCATAGAATCAATGAACACTTGGAGGGGAATGGGCCCCGGAAGCCGTCTGTTCGCACCGCCAGTCAACCAACTACACGTCGTCCAACACACGGAGGTCATTTGATGTCGAAGCGAATCACGATCCTCACCCTCGCGCTGCTGGTAGCGCTGGCCGGTACTGCGGTGGCGCAGACCGGCGCCGCGGCCGAGAAGGCGCCGCGCCTGACTCTGGTCGATCCGATCAAGGATTTCGGCACGGTCGCCAAGGGCGAGAAGCTCAGCTGGGCGTTCCAGATCAAGAACACCGGAACGGCGGATCTCGAGATCCTCAGCGTCCGGCCGGCCTGCGGCTGCACCGTCGCCGAGTTCGACCGCGTCATCAAACCCGGCCAGACCGGGAAGATCGTGTCGGTCGTCGATACCGCCTCGTTCAGCGGCGCGATCTCGAAGACGGTGGCCGTCGACTCGAACGACCCCGCCGCACCGAGCGTCATGCTGACGACCAACGCGGTGGTGAAGCCGTACGTCGACGTTCATCCCGCCGGTTACGTCCGCTTCAACATGCTCCAGGGCGATGTCGAGGCGCAGAGCATCACGCTCTACTCCGACGAAGAGGAGCCGTTCGAAGTCGTCCGGGTGGAGACGCCGCAGGAATGGATCAAGGTCGACTACAAGAAGCTCGATGAGCCGATGGCCGGCCTCGGGCGCCAGGGGCAGAGCCAGTACCGGATGATCTTCACCGTCGGCGGGCCCGATGCGAAGATCGGCCCTCTCGCCGAGAGGATCCGCATCGTCACCAACTCCAAACATCAGCCGGAGTATCTCGTCAGCGTTACCGGCGTCATCCGGCCGACCTACCGCGTCGAGCCCGGCGGCACGCTGAATTTCGGCGAAGTGAAGCCGGCCGACACGGCGGCGACCCGGCAGGTGTTCCTGAAATCGCTCAGCACCCGCTCCCCCGAGTCGTTCGTGGTGACGAAGGCGGAAACGGACATCCCCGGCGTCCAGACGGCCATCGAGCCGACCGGAAACAAAGGTGAGTACAAGGTCACGCTGCACGTGGCCGAAGGGGCCCGGGCCGGGAACATGGCGGGCGACCTGAAGATCTACACGAGCGACAAGATCAAGCCCATCACCACGATCCCCATCAAGGGAACCGTCAAAGCGAACTAACGCGAGATCAGCAGTACTTCTGGAGCGCCGGTGTCCTCACCGGCGCTTTTTTTTTGCCCGCATCAGCTGCTGACCGATTCCTTCAGCTTCTCGGCCTGAAAGTGCGCGATGAGAGGTTCGATCACGACGTCGAGATTCCCGTTCATGACGTGGGGCAGGTTGTGCACCGTCAGCCCGACGCGGTGGTCGGTGACGCGATCCTGCGGGAAGTTGTAGGTGCGGATCTTCTCGGAGCGGTCGCCGCTGCCGATCATCCCCTTCCGCGTCGCCGACAACTCCGTCTCACGCTTCTGCCGCTCGATGTCGTAAAGGCGGGCCTTCAGGACTTTCATCGCCTTCGCACGGTTCTTGATCTGCGATTTCTCGTCCTGACAGGAGACGACGACGCCGCTGGGGAGATGCGTGACGCGGACCGCCGAGTAGGTTGTGTTGACCGACTGGCCGCCCGGACCGGAGGAGCAGAAGGTGTCGATGCGCAGATCCTTCTCCGCGACCTGGATGTCGATGTCTTCCGCTTCGGGGAGAACGGCGACGGTGATGGCAGAGGTGTGGATGCGCCCCTGCGTCTCGGTCTGCGGCACGCGCTGGACGCGGTGGACACCCGACTCGAACTTCATCCGTGAATACACCTTGTCGCCCTGGATCTCGAGCGTGGCATCCTTGATCCCGTTGACCGACGAGTAGTTGGCGTCGGTGATGTCCACTCTCCACCGCTTCGTTTCGGCATAGCGGATGTACATCCGCATCACCTCGGCGGCGAACAGCGACGCTTCGTCGCCTCCGGTACCGGCACGGATCTCCACGAAGACGTTCTTCTCGTCGTTCGGATCCTTCGGCTGCAGAAGGATGCGCAGCTCCTCCTCGAACCGCGGCTCTTTCTCCTCGAGCTCGGCAAGCTCGATCTCCGCCATCTCGCGAAGCTCATCCTCTCCCTTGAGGGAATGGAGCATCTCCCGCGTGTCGGCGAGGCGCCTGCGGACGTCCTTCAGCTCACGATACTTCGCCACCACCTCGCCGATCTCCGTGACGGCCTTCATCGTGTCGCGATAGGCCTTCACGTCGGTGGCGACAGCGGGGTCGGCGAGCCGCTGCTGCAGCTCGTCATGGCGTTTCTCGAGGTCGTTGAGTTTGTCGTACATGAGCGTTGTTCGTTGTTCGTTGTCCGTTGTTCGAAGCTTCACGAACAACGAACAACGAAAAACGAACAACGCTTCGCTAGGCTACCGCTGCCTGCTTGCCGTCTTCGACCGCGTCGTAGAGGAGAGCCTCTTTGAGGGCCACGATGGCGATCTCGAGCTGCGTGTCGTCCGGCTCTTTGGTGGTGATCTTCTGCAGCCAGAGACCGGGGGTGATGAGGGTGCGGCAGAGGCGGCTGTCGAGGTGGCGCGCGGAGTAACGGATCACCTCGTAAGCGAGGCCGGCGATGAGCGGCAGGAGGACGACGCGCGCGCCGAACTTCACGGCGAAGGGCGCGGTCGAGGGAACGAGCGAGAAGACGACGATCGAGATCGCCATCACGAACAGGAGGAAGCTCGTGCCGCAGCGCGGATGAAGCGTCGACTTGCCGCGGGCGTTCTCGACCGTCAGCTCCTGGTTCGCTTCGAATGTATAGACGGTCTTGTGCTCGGCACCGTGGTACTGGAACACGCGCCGGATCTCATCCATGAACGAGATCGACCACACATAGACAAAGAAGAAAATGGCCCGGATCACGCCGTCGATCAGGTTGTAGACGAAGTTCCCCATCGAGGGGAAGAGGTAGTGCTTGATCAGATTGGTGATGCCCAGCGGCGCCAGGATGAAGAGGCCGACCGCCAGCAGCAGCGCCATGATCATCGAGCCGGCGATGGCCCACCCGGAGATCTCCTCTTCGCCGTCTTTCTCCACCCCCGAGACCACCGCCGAGTAGTTCAGCGCCCGGATGCCGAGAATCAGAGACTGGATCAGGACTACCGAGCCGCGGAGCACCGGAATCTTCAGGAAGGGGTACTTCGTCGTCACCGAGACGAGCTTGTCCTTCTTGATGGCGATGTTGCCGTCCGGCTGCCGGACGGCGACCGAATAGCCGGTGAGCGAGCGCATCATCACGCCCTCGATCACCGCCTGCCCGCCGATCAGCATGTCGACGTTCCTGTCGGCCGGGCCGGCCGGCATGGACGAGGTCAGGCCGTTCGTGATCGCGCCGAAGGTGCCGGCGACGAGGCGGGCGGCTCCGTTCCAGGCGCGGCCAAGCGGTGTCATGCTGAGCCGCGCAGACGGCGAAGCACCCCCGGCCTGCAGGGGCTCCTTCCGCCTCTCTTCGCTCGGCGTCAGGATGACACTTCGTGTCACTTCTTTGCCTTGCTCTGCTGCTGCTGCTGCTGCTGCGTCTTGGCGTAGCGCTGCTGGAAGCGGTCGATACGGCCGGCCGAGTCGACCAGCTTCTGCTTGCCGGTGAAGAACGGGTGGCACTTCGAGCAGATCTCGACGCGCAGCTCTTTCCGGGTCGAGCCGGTGGTCCAGGTCTCGCCGCACGCGCAGTGGGCGTTGACCTGCTGATATTGCGGATGAATCTCTGGTTTCATGAACTTAACCCCTGTTGCCTCTTAGTGTTGGCAGG
>DATLFC010000024.1:0-12248 GCA_035525015.1 Thermoanaerobaculia bacterium
TCAGCGCCAGGAGAAGTGCTCGCGTCACGGCCGCCGAGCATAGCCGAGCGGGGAGGGATTGGCACGCCTCGCCGGCTGTTTCCGACACGATTGGCCCGGTGCTCGTCATCGGGATGATCCTGCCGATAGGCAGGCGAGTGAACAGCCGAGACACGACCGCGGCTGGATCCAATATCCTCTGGGAATCGATGGGCTCCGGTGAGGCGTCCTGCGACTTGAAAAACGGTGATCAGAAACGTTTCCCGATACGGCGATGGGTGCGACGGGCATTTCTCGTCTGGGCTGTCTTTTCGATCGCGTGGCTCGCCAATTCCGTCCGGACGCGCGGAGTGTCCGATGAGGTGCTGCGAAGCAGCGCCACCGTCACCGTCTCCGACACGCCAGCCACGCTGGAGTTCTCGCCCAGGGCCACAACGAAGAGCTCCGCGCTGATCTTCATCTGCGGAGGCGACGTTTCCGCACACGCGTACGCACCGCTTCTGCACCCGCTCGCCGAGAGCGGATTCCCCGTCTTCGTGGTCAAGCTCCCTTATCGCTTCGCTCCCGCGGATTCCCACAAGGAGGCGGCGATCGCCCGTGCGCACTCCGTGGTCACTTCCCATCCGGACGTGTCGCGGTGGGTGATCTCCGGGCACTCCCTCGGGGGTGCGCTGGCATCCCGCATGGCCCGGTCGGACCCCGCGCGGTTTGCGGCCATGGTCCTGATCGGCACCACGCATCCGAAGGAGATCGACCTCTCGTCTCTCACGATTCCGGTGACGAAGGTGTACGGCTCGAACGACGGAGTTGCCCCTCGTGACCGCGTCATCGCGAACCGGCACCTTCTTCCTCCTCACACGAGGTGGGTGGAGGTCGAGGGCGCCAATCACTCCCAGTTCGGCCACTACGGACATCAGCTGCTCGACGGCAAGGCGGCGATCGGCCGCGAGGCGCAACAGGCCGTGACCCGTTCCGCCCTCCTGGAAGCTCTCATGGGAGACGGAGCGTGAACGACGAGCTCACCGGGTGCGGGAGACCTCCGGTGCTCAACCCTTGCGTCGCCCCGCCATGTCGAATCCGACGGCGGCGACGAGCACCGCGCCCTTGATGATGTATTGCGTCGCGTTCTCGACGCTGAGCAGCGACATGCCGTTGTCGAGCGAGGCCATGATCAGGGCGCCGAGGAGCGCGCCGGCCACCGTACCGCGGCCGCCCATCAGCGACGTGCCGCCGATGACGCAGGCGGCGATGGCGTCGAGCTCCATCAGCGAGCCGGCGTCGGGGGAGGCACTTCCGACGCGGCCGGTGTGCAGGATCGCGGCGACGCCGACGAGCGCGCCGAGAAAGGCGAAGGCGCCGAGGATGTGCCGCGTGATGCTGATTCCGGAGAGCCGCGCCGCCTCGGGATTGCTGCCGATCGCGTAGAGATAACGGCCGAACGTCGTGCTGCGCATGACGAACGCGCCGATCAGCGCGACGAACACCAGGATGAGAACCGGCAGCGGAACGCCTCCCTGCCGATTCATGTGATAGACGAACGCGAAGATCAGAATCGACGGGATGACGATCCGGGCCACAGTGACCAGGGCCGAGGACGGCGGGAGATTGTGGCGCTTTCTGGCCGCGTTCCGCCGCCACGTCGTCCAGATGACCGCGGCGACAGCGACCCCCGCGAGGATGAACCCGACCGCCGGCTGCACGAGCGCCACGCCGAGCGACCGGAACACCGGCAGGCGGATTGGAATCGTTTCCCCTCTGCTCAGATAGAGGATGACGCCGCGCCAGGCCAGCAGGCCGCCGAGCGTCACGATGAACGCCGGGATGTTGCCCCACGCCACCAGACTTCCCTGCAACGCACCGATGGCGGTGCCGACGACGACCGCGCTGCCGAGCGCCACGACCAGTCCATGGTCCTGGGTCATCGCAGCGATGCCGCCGGCCAACCCGACCATCGATCCGACGGAGAGATCGATCTGCCGCGCCACGATGACCATCAGCATCCCCACGGCGAGCACGCCGGTGACGGCCATCTGCTTCAGGAGGTTCGCGAAATTCAGGGGATGGAGAAAGAGCCCGTACGGATAGATGTCGCTCACGGTCTTCACCTGGAAGAAGATCCAGATGGCGATCATGGCGATGACCATCGTGTAAGCGCGCAGCGCGGTGAACGAGATGCTCCAGCGCCCGATCTTCGCTTTTTCGAGATCGTCGCCGTTCACGCCGCGCGCGTCTGTCCCGTTGCGCATGCCATCACCTTTTCCGCGGTCGCCTCGCTGCGAGTGAACTCGCCGGTGACCCGCCCCTCGTGCAGCACCATAACCCGATCGGAAAGCGCCAGCACCTCAGGCAGCTCCGACGAAACGAGGACGATCGCCAGCCCCTCCTCAGCGAGCCGGTTGATCTGCAGGTAAATTTCCTGCTTTGCGCCGACGTCGATGCCGCGCGTCGGCTCATCGAGAAAAAGCACCTTCGGATTCGTCAGGAGCCACTTCGCCAGGACGACCTTCTGCTGGTTGCCGCCGGAGAGGGTCATGGCATCGACGAAGACCGAGGGGGCCTTGATGCGCAGGTCGCGCATGGAACGCTCGCCCGCCGCGGTCTCGGCATCGACGTGGACCAGCAACTTTCCCATCAGCGCGAGCGTAGCCAGGGTCATGTTCGTGACGAGGGACTGATCGAGCAGAAGTCCGAACTTCTTCCGGTCCTCGGTGACGAAGCCGATGCCGTGGGCGATGGCGTCGTGAGGATGGCGGATGTCGATGCGCTCGCCGTCGACGAAGAACTCGCCGCGGTGCGGGCCGCCGTGCGCTCCGAAGATGCCCATCAGCAGCTCGCTCCTGCCGGCGCCGACCAGGCCGGCCACGCCGAGGACTTCGCCGCGGCGGACGCTGAAACTGACGTTGCGGACCAGGATCTTGCCCGGCACGTTCGCATCCTCGACGGTCACGTTGCGCGCTTCGAAGACGACGTTGTCCGGATGGCGGACCGCGGTGGGGAAGAGATCGGTCACCTCGCGACCGACCATGCGCGCGATGACGCGAGCCGTATCGAGCGCCCCCGCCGGATCGGTGCTGACGGTGCGGCCGTCGCGCAGCACGGTGATCCGGTCGGCGAGACGGAAGACCTCACCGAGCTTGTGCGAGATGTAGACGATGCCGACACCCTTCTTTCGCAGCCGCTCCAGGATGGCGAAGAGGATCTCGGCCTCGCTCTCGGTGAGCGCCGCCGTCGGCTCGTCGAGGATGAGAATGCCGGCGTCGCGCGCCAGCGCCTTGGCGATCTCGACGAGATGCTGCTGGCCGATTCCGAGATGGCCGACGGGCGTGTGGGCATCGAGGTCGAGATGCAGCTCCCCGAGAAGTCTCTGCGCGCTGCTGAAGAGCGCTTCCCACTCGATCATGCCGAAGCGCTTCGGCTCCCGTCCGAGGTAGATGTTCTCGCCAATGCTCATCTCGCCGACCAGGGAAAGCTCCTGGTGCACGACGGCGATCCCGGCGGCCTCGGCGTCGCGGATGCCGGAGAAGCGCATCGTCTTCCCGCCGACGAGGATCTCGCCGCCGTACGTCCCGGCGGGATAGACGGCGGCCAGGACTTTCATCAGCGTCGATTTGCCGGCGCCGTTCTCGCCGACGAGGGCGTGGATCTCGCCTCGTTGCAGGTCGAAGGAGACGTGGTCGAGCGCGCGGACCCCCGGAAAGGTCTTCGAGATCTCGCGCATCTCGAGGAGAGCGGTCATGGCTGTCATTCCGAGCGGAGCGAGGAATCTGGCCGGGTGGTGGCGCGATCAGCGAGCCGCCGTCCCGCCGTCATCGTTTGCCGTAGATGTCCTCACGCTTGTGGTAGCCGTCGGCGATGATCGTGGCGTCGAGGTTGTCCTTGTCGACGGCGATCGGCTCGTGAAGGATCGACGGGACGTCGATCTTGCCGTTGTTGATCTTTGCGTTCGTCTCCACCGGCTCTTTGTTGGCCAGCTTCACCGCGGCGTCGACGGCGCTGAAGGCGAGCGGCTGGATCTGCTTGTAGACCGTCATGGCCTGTGTTCCGTTCGCGATGCGCTGCACCGCGTCCTTCTGCGCGTCCTGACCGGTGACGAGGACCTTTCCGGCCAGGCCGGCGGCCTGTAGCGCGGAGATGGCTCCGCCGGCGGTGCCATCGTTCGAGGCCACGATGGCGTGGAGCCGGTTGCCGGTCTTCGTCAACGCGTCTTCGGTGATGCGAAGCGCTTCCTCCGCCTTCCACTCCCGCGCCATCTGGCTGGAAATGATCTTGATGTCGCCGCGGTCGATGGCCGGTTGCAGCACTTTCATCTGGCCGTCCCGCAGCAGCTGCGCATTCATGTCGGTCGGCGAGCCGCCGATGAGCACGTAGTTACCTTTCGGGACCCGGTCGAGCGCGTAGCGGGCCTGCATCTCTCCCATCTTCTCGACCTGATGCGAAACATAGAGGTCGACGTCGGCGTTGCGGATCATCCGGTCGTAGGCGATCACCGGGACGCCGCGCCGGTGCGCGGCCTCGACGATGGAGGCGGCGATCTCCCCGTTGTGCGGCGCGACGATCAGGACGTCGATGCCCTTGGTGAGCATGTTGTCGGCCTGCTGCGTCTGGACGCGGTCGTCGCCGTTGGCGACCTGCACGTCGAGGACGGCGCCGATCTCCCGCGCCCGCTGCTCGACCAGGGCCTTGTCACGCTGCCAGCGCTCCTCCTTCAGCGTGTCCATGGAGAACCCGATGCGGAGAGGGCCGTCGCCGCGGGCCGCGGTTCCCGTGGCCGCCTGCTCGGTTGGGTTGACGCAACCGGCCATGACGACACAGAAGAGCGTGATCAAGGTCACCAGCGGAAGTCTCGCGTAACGCATCCCATCCTCCTGACGGTGCAGCTCTGAACGGCGTGGTTGTATCAGACCGCCACCGTCAAGTCGAGTCCTCTGCTAGATCGAATTAGCATACGATCCCGCGCGAACGATGCGCGACGTCCTGCTCCGGCGTCTCCTCGCGGCGACTCTGATCCTCTCCAGCCCGGCGCTGGCGGGCAGCGATGTTGCCGCGCCGAAGCTCGACGCCGGCGGGAAGATCGACTGCGAGTTTCTCCGCGCGCACCACTCTTTCCTCGAGCGGGCCGGCGATCCCGGCATCCGCCTCCTCTTCCTCGGCGACTCGATCACGAGGGGCTGGCTCTCGGGCGATCACCAGCTGCTGTGGGACCGCCATTTCGGCCGTTACGATGCGGCGAACTTCGGGATCGGCGGCGATCGCACCGAGCACCTTCTCTGGCGGATCGAGAACGGCGAGCTCGATCGCGTCCGGCCGCGCGTGGTCGTGCTGCTGATCGGAACGAACAACATCGGACGCCCGGCCGCGGAGATCCTGGCCGGCGTCACGCGGGTGGCGGAGCGCATCCGCGAGAAGCTGCCGGACGCGAAGCTCGTGCTGATGGGCATCTTCCCGCGCGGCCACGAGGCCGATGATCCGGCCCGGGCGAAGATCGGCGAGATCAACCGCGGTCTTGCCCGTCTTCACGACGGAGCGCGCATGCACTTTCTCGATATCGGCGAGCGGTTCACCACCTCCGGCGGAACGCTGCCGAAGGAGATCATGCCGGACGCACTGCACCTCAGTTTCAAGGGATACCAGATCTGGGCGGAGGCGCTCACGCCTCTCCTCGAGGAGATGATGCGATGAAGCGAGTGATCGTTGCAGCGGCGCTGCTCGTTTGTTCCGCGGCGGTGGCACAGATGCCGGAGGTTCACCCCGAGATCTGGCCGCAGGTGCCGCGGGCGCTTCCGCGCGATGCCGCCCTCGAGAAGAGGATCGACGCGCTGATGGCGCGGATGACGCTCGAGCAGAAGGTGGGGCAGGTGATCCAGCCCGCCATCACGAACGTGACGCCGGCCGACGTGCGGAACTATCACCTCGGCTCGGTGCTGAACGGCGGGGGAGGATGGCCCGGCGACGTCCGGAAGGCGACGCCGGCCGACTGGCTCGCGCTCGCCGACGCTTTCTACGACGCGTCGATGGATACGCGCGACGGCCGCCCGGCCATTCCGGTGATGTGGGGGACCGACGCGGTGCACGGCCACAACAACATCGTCGGCGCGACGCTTTTCCCGCACAACGTCGGCCTCGGCGCGATGCGCAATCCCGACCTGATGAAAAGGATCGGCGAGGTGACCGCACGGGAGATGCGCGCCACCGGTCAGGACTGGGACTTCTCGCCGACCGTCGCCGTGGCGCGCGACGACCGCTGGGGCCGCGCCTACGAGAGCTGGTCGGAGGAGCCGGAGATCGTCCGCCTCTACGCGCAGCGGATCATCGAAGGGCTGCAGGGTGCGCCGCGCGCGCCCGGATTCCTCGGCCGCGGCAAGGTGATCGCCACGGCCAAACATTTCATCGGCGACGGCGGCACCGAGGGCGGCCGCGATCAGGGGAACACGCTGGCGACGGAGGTCGAGCTGCGCGACATCCATGGCGCCGGCTACGGCGGCGCGTTGCGCGCCGGCGTGCAGGCCATCATGGCCTCGTACAACTCATGGCACGGTCGGAAGCTGCACGGCATCGGCGAGCTGCTCACCGATGTGCTGAAGAATCGGATGGGCTTCGACGGCCTCGTCGTCGGCGACTGGAACGGTCACGGCCAGGTGGCCGGCTGCACGAACGCGAGCTGCCCGCAGGCGTTCAACGCCGGCATCGACATCTTCATGGTCCCGGAGGACTGGAAGCAGCTCTACGAGAACACGCTGGCGCAGGTGAAGTCGGGAGAGATCCCGCGGGCGCGGCTCGACGACGCGGTGCGCCGGATCCTGCGGGTGAAGGATCGGGCCGGGCTCTTCACCGCCGGCAAACCGTCGCAGCGGCCGTTCGGCGGCGACTTCCAGGTCATCGGCTCGGCGGAGCATCGCGCAGTGGCGCGGCAGGCAGTGCGCGAATCGCTGGTGCTGCTCAAGAACAACGGCAACGTGCTGCCGATCAAACCGAAGCAGCACGTGCTCGTCGCGGGCGACGGTGCGGACAGCATCGCGAAACAGTCGGGCGGATGGACGCTGACCTGGCAGGGCGACGGGAACACGAACGCCGATTTTCCCGGCGGGACGTCGATCGGCGCGGGGATCCGCGCCGCAGTCGATCGCGTCACCATCAGCCCCGACGGCTCCTGGGAGCAGAAGCCCGACGTGGCGATCGTCGTCTTCGGTGAGAACCCGTACGCCGAGTTCCAGGGCGATCGCACGACCGTCATCTATGAAGGAGAGGACGACCTGGCGTTGCTTCGTCGCCTCCGCGCCGCGGGGATCCCGGTCGTCTCGGTGTTTCTCTCCGGGCGGCCCCTCTGGGTGAATCCTTTTCTCAACGAGTCCGACGCCTTCGTGGCCGCCTGGCTGCCGGGGACCGAAGGCGGAGGCGTCGCCGACGTCCTGACCGGAAAGTACGACTTCAAGGGGAAGCTGTCATTCTCCTGGCCGAAGCTGCCGACACAGGCGGTGCTCAACCGCGGCGGCGCGAATTACGATCCGCTCTTCCCGTACGGATTCGGTCTGACGTATGCCGATCGCGTCGAGCTGCCGCGGCAGACAGTCGACATGACCGGCGTCGATCAGACGCGGCCTGATGTCTATCTCGCCGATGGACGGCCGGTGGGATCGTGGAAGCTCGATGGGTTGGTGCTGCGCGGCGGTCCCGTCGATCTGTCGCGTGAGTCGAACGGCAATCTGGCGCTGGCCGTGCGCCTGCGCCTGCGCGCCGCGCCGTCCGCACCGGTGACGCTCGCGGTCGGCAGCGGCTCGATCGACATCACCTCGATGCTTCGCGCCCTGCCGCTGAACGAATGGCAGACGATCCGCGTCCGCCTCCGCTGCTTCCAGGATGCCGGCGCCGACATGACGAAGATCGAAATGCCGTTCCGCCTCGAAGGGGACGTCGCCGTCGAGCTCAACGACGTAAGACTGACACCGGTCGCCGATGCAACATGCCCATGAGTTTCGGCACTCCGAGACTCGTTCTCGCCGCGCTGGTACTTTCCGGCTGCGTTTCGGCCGTGCCTTCCGACCGCCCTCTCGGCGCCGGGTTCCGCTACTCCGCCTACGGCCCGGAGTTCGATCCCGGTCCCGAGTACTGGTCGCTGGTCGGCTTCGACATGGCGCGTCGTTTCGACGGCGCGCATCCGGAGACGATCTGGATCGTCGGCCGCCTTTACGGCCACGGCACACTCCTCAATTTCCCGGTGAAGGCAAGCGACAAGCTCATCACCGGCTCCGCGATCGACGAGAACGAAGCGACGCTCGATCTGTTCGACCGTCTGGGCGTGAAAGTCTGGCTGCAGATCGAGCCGGGATTCGCGTCGGTCGACGAGCTGATCGATCTGATCCTCGAGCGGTACAGGCATCACCCCTCCGTCATCGGCTTCGGCCTCGACGTGGAGTGGTACAACTCGACCGATCCCGACGAAGGGCAGGCCGTGACCGACGAAGAAGCGCGGCGATGGCTGGAAGCGATCCGCCGCCACAACCCGGAATACCGCCTCTTCCTGAAGCACTTCGCGCAGCACAAGATGCCGCCCACGGCACGCGAAGGGATCCTCTTCGTCGACGACAGCCAGATCTTCCCCAGCTTCGAGGCGATGGTCGACGAGTTCGAGTCGTGGGGGAAGAAGTTCGCGCCGGCGCCGGTGGCGTTCCAGTACGGCTACCCGTCGGACCGGCCATGGTGGAGCATGCTCGACGATCCGCCGGGGGACATCGGCCGGGCCATTGTCGATCGCGTGCCGAACACCGAGGGGCTGTACTGGGTCGACTTCACCGTGCTGGAGCTTTTCCCGCCGCTGGACGAGCCTTCGGCACTGAAGATCGAACCGACGAAGTTCGAAGGTCTGGCGCTGACGCCGCCGATGGGATGGAACAGCTGGAATCACTTCGGCTGCAACGTCGACGAGACGCTGATCCGCGAGGTTGCCGACGCGATGGTGGCCAGCGGGATGAAGGACGCCGGCTATCAATACGTGAACATCGACGACTGCTGGCACGGCGAGCGCGACGAGCTCGGATTCATCCAGCCTGACCCGAAGCGTTTCCCCTCGGGGATGAAGGCGCTCGCCGACTACGTCCACTCGAAGGGGCTGAAGTTCGGCATCTACTCCGACGCCGGATGGAAGACGTGCGGCGGGCGACCCGGCAGCCGCGGCTACGAGCATCAGGACGCGAAGACCTACGCGTCGTGGGGCGTCGATTACCTGAAGTACGACTGGTGCAACACCGAAGGCCTGGCGGCGCCCGGTGCGTACATGACCATGAGCCGCGCGCTGCGCGATGCCGGACGGCCGATCGTCCTCAGCATCTGCGAGTGGGGTGACAACGAGCCGTGGAAGTGGGGGGCGGAGGTCGGCCATCTCTGGCGGACGACCGGCGACATCACGAACTGCTTCGACTGCGTGGTCGATCACGGCACGTGGAAATCGTGGGGCGTGCTGCAGATTCTCGACCGCCAGACGTGGCTGCACCGCTTCGCGGGACCGGACCACTGGAACGATCCGGACATGCTCGAAGTCGGCAACGGAATGACCGCCGCCGAGGACCGCGCGCACTTTTCGATGTGGAGCATGCTCGCCGCGCCGTTGATCGCGGGAAACGACGTGCGGACCATGTCGGAGGAAACGCGCGGCATCCTCACCAACCGCGACGTCATCGCCGTGAATCAGGATCCCCTTGGCGTGCAGGCCAGGCGGCATCGCCAGCTCGGCGTTGTCGACGTCTGGGTGAAGCCGCTGTCCGGCGGCGACATCGCGGTGGCGATGCTCAATCGCTCCACCGAGCCGCAGCGCGTGACGCTCGACTGGGCGGCGCAGAAAATCGGAGAAGGCGTGTACTCGCTCCGAGATCTCTGGACGAAGGAAATGCGCGGCGACACCAGCGCGCCGTTCACGGCGGAGATCCCGCCGCACGACGTGGTCCTGCTGCGCCTGGCCGGGTCGCGGGTGATGTTCGACGACTTCCGCTACTCGTCACACGACGAGATGGAGCGGAACGGCTGGATCATCCGCACCGCGCCGGGATGGCCGGGGGTGCCTGGGGCGACCTGGGCAAAGGAGCACGTGACGCTGATCCCCGAGGGCGTGCGGATGACGTCGTCGACCGACAGCACGCCGGCGAACACGCGGCAGACGCAGATCTGCCACGAACGGAAATACCTCGAGGGAACGTACGCGGCACGCGTCCGCTTCACCGACGCGCCGGTGAGCGGGCCTGACGGCGATGGCATCGTGCAGACGTTCTACATGATCGCGCCGCTGAAGGCGCCGATGGACCTCGACTACAGCGAGGCTGACTTCGAGTACCTGCCGAACGGCGGATGGGGCCGTGAGGGGGCGACGATGTGGGCCACGACGTGGGAGACGTTCCATCCCGAGCCGGAGTGGAAGGCGGACAACGAGTCGGGACAGCTGGCGGGCTCGTACGAAGGTTGGCGGACGCTCGTGGCGCAGATCGCCGATGGCCACGTCCGTTACTACGTCGACGGCGCGCTGCTCGCCGATCACGGCGGCCGCGTCTATCCGGAAGTGCCGATGTCGATCAACTTCAACCTCTGGTTCATCCGCGACGCGCTGGCGGAGTCGCCGGTGATGCGCCACTGGCAGGAGGACATCGACTGGGTCTATTTCAACCGCAGGATCCTTGCGCCGTCCGCTGTCGAGTCGGAGGTGGCGAAACTCCGGGCGAACGGCGTACCGTTCCGCGACACCGTGCCGGCTATCGGGCTCGTCTCGCCGTGTGATTTTTAGACTCCTTACCGCGACTGCACGATCAGTCTGCCCGTCGCACGTTCCCACAGCACCAGCCGCGAGCCTCCCGCTGGAACGGAGACATCGACAGGTGCTCCGTTGATCGTGACGCGCCGCACGGCATCGGATGCCCCGTCGTTGACGAACACGCCGAAGATCGCGCGCGGGGCATAGAGGAGACGGGCCACGACGCCGGAGTCGGACGGATGCGTCTCCACGCCGGCGGCCGCGAGCGCGCGCTCCATCAACGCGACGAACGGCGCCGACTCCCGCGCATATTCGAGAGGCAGCGGCTCGTGCCACTCGGTGCGCGGCAGCGTGCTGCGGAGCAGGCTCTCCTGCAGGTTGCGGTCGAACGTCGCTCCCTCTTCACGGAACTGCACGGGGCGGCCGCGGTCGACGACGCCGAGCGCGTCGAGAGCCGGCGGCAATTCACCGTAGTAGTTCCCGGTCACCGCGCCGGTGAAGAGCACGCGCGGCGCACTCCGCAGCGCTTCCGCCGCTTCGGCGCTGATGAACTCCACCGACGGCACGATGACGAGTTTCGCGTTGCGGAGCCGCTGCGGCGTCAGGCGCAGGTCGGAGATCGCGGTCGGGACGAGGCCGAAGTTCTCCGCCAGCAGCCGCACCGCGCGCCGGTAGCCGTCGAGCGCCGCGGGACGGTTCATGAACAGGCGGGACTGCGGAATGACGAGGACCACCGGGTCGGGCTCGAAGTCATCGAGCCACGGCGCGGCGACCCGGAAGAACGCGGCGTGCTTCATGACGACGTCGAGCTCGGGCTTTGCGGTTCCGTCCGGACGGAAGAAGCCGATCACCGACTCGTTGTCGATCGGCATGTAGGGATTGATGTTCCAGGCCCACTGGATGTTGCCCGCCGCGCGCGCCGCGAAGGCGTTTGCGAACTTCCGGTCGAGCATCGACGCCGCATGCTCCGGCGTCCGCCAGTGGAACCCGTCGACATCCTCGAGGCGCATGATCCCGGTTTCCTGGAACATGCTCGGCTTCTCCGGCACCTTGATGAAGACGCCGCTGGCCAGGACATCGTCGTTCTGCCACCACGGATGGAGACATGTGTAATCGATCGCTTCGGCATGGAGCTGCTGCGAGGGGCGGTGCTGCGTCCCTCCTTCGTCCTGGCCGAGCGTGACGAGAACGTCGCCGCCCGCCTCGCGGAGATACCCGCGGAGCGTCCGCGCCCACTGCGCCGCGACGTCGTTCGTGAACTCGACGAAATCGCGCAGCTTACGCGGCCGGCGGTCTTCGCGCAGGGGTGAGTACCAGAGCTCGTTCTCCCGCGGCACCTCCAGCGGAGCCTCGGACCGGTCCTGCCACCGGTTCCGCAGCAGCGTGAGGTCGCGGCCGTGGCGATTGCGGACCCAGATGAACCACGCCGACTTCTCGTGCTCGTCGCGGATCGGCCTGTTGGACCAGAGGCCTGCCGGCGGCGCGTACGACGGCTCGTTGATCAGGTCGTAGTGAATCCAGCCGACGCCGCGATAACGGC
>DATLFC010000039.1:0-39964 GCA_035525015.1 Thermoanaerobaculia bacterium
GTCGAGTTCTACCGCGCCTGGCTGCCGAGCTTCCTCTTCTGGTTTCAGATCGGCGCCGGCGCCCTGGCCATCCTCATGCTGCAGTACGTGACCGGCGGCGAATGGGGTCTGCTCATCCGGCGGCCCCTCGGCGCCGCCGCCCGCACCATGCCGCTGCTGGCGGTCTTCTTCATCCCGCTCATCATCGGCCTGCCGCACGTCTACATCTGGGCGAACGCCGAGATCGTGGCGCAGGATCATCTGCTGCACATGAAGGAGCCGTGGCTCAATCCGACCGGCTGGACGATCCGCGCCGCGATCTACTTCGCGCTCTGGATTCTCTGGGCCTGGCGCCTGCGCGCTCTGTCGCTGCAGTTCTACGAAGACCGCGCCCCGGAAACGGAGCTCAAGCGGCGGCGGTGGGCGGCCAGCGGGCTGCTCATGATCGTCCTGACGCTGACGCTGGCCTCCGTCGACTGGATGATGTCGCTCGAGCCGAAGTGGTACTCGAGCATGTTCGGCATCAGCTTCATCATCGGATGCGGGCTGGCCGCATTCGCCTACGTGACGTTTCTCCTCACGCAGCTCGTGCGGACGAAGGCGATGGCCGACGTGTTGAAGCCTTCGCACCTGCGCGATCTCGGCAACCTCATGCTGGCTTTCGTCATGCTGTGGGGCTACACCGCCTTCTCGCAGTTCCTCCTGATCTGGTACGCCAACATCAAGGAAGAAGTGCCCTACTACCTGAAGCGGCAGCAGGGCGTGTGGGGAATGATGGCCGCGGCGCTGATCATCTTCCACTTCTTCCTGCCGTTCTTCATGCTGCTGATGCGCGAGATCAAGGACCGTCCCAGGACGATCGCCATCGTCACCGTGGTCATCATCGCCATGCGGTACGTCGACATCTACTGGCTCACCGCTCCGGCGCATTACGGAATCCGCTTCCACTTCTCATGGATGAGCGTCGCCGCGCTGGTCGGGATCGGCGGCATCTGGTTCTGGTTCCTCGTGCAGCAGCTGAAGGGACAGACCATCATCCCCATCCACGAAACGTGGGTGGAGGAAGCGGTCCGGGAGGGGAGGCTGAACGTCAATGCGTGAAGACGATCACATCCACTACTCGGACGACGACCTCGTCAATCCGGAAACGCACCACGAGGAGTCCGACGTCAATGTGCGCGCGCTCCTCTGGTTCCTGGCCATCTTCGTGATCCTCGGGATTCTGACGCACATCGGCCTGACCTTCTTTTACCAGGGCCTTGCCAGCATCGAGCGGAAGCGCGAGAGCCAGATGCTGACGCAGATGCCGCGGCCCGCCGACGCCAACGTGCCGCGCAACCAACCGCTGCTGCAGCCGTTCCCGCGAAAGGTCGACGAACAGGGTGACGTCACGCCGCCGTACCGGAACACGCCGGGGACCGATCTCCGCGACATGCGCCGCGCTGAGCAGCAGACGCTCTCCTCGTACGGGTGGGTCGACCAGCAGAAGGGCGTCGTGCGCATTCCGATCGACGTCGCCAAGCAGCTCGTCGTGGAGCGGGGGTTGCCGGTGCAGGGAGGGACGCAGTGAACGTCGTTGGTCGTTGGTCGTTTGTCGTTTGTCGGGGTCGGGTGGGCCGGCCAACGATTGTCATCTCGATTCTGGCGCTGCTCCTGGCGTCCTTCGCAAACGCACAAGTCAACACGCCCCCCCGTCTCCCCGGCAAAGTGGCCATCGCCCAGAAGCTCGGGGCGCAGGTGCCGCTCGATCAGATGTTTCGCAACGAGCGGGGGGAGATCGTCCGGCTCAGGGACCTCTTCCAGAACAAGCGGCCGGTCGTGCTCAACTTCGTCTACTTCAACTGCCCGATGCTCTGTCCGATGACGCTGGAAGGAACGGTGACCTCGCTCAACCAGTTGAAGTTCGACATCGGGCGCGAGTTCGACGTGATCACGGTGAGCATCGACCCGCGGGACAAGGCGGCCACGGCGGCCGAAATGAAGGACAAGTACGTCCGCCGCTATGGCCGGCTCAACGCCGCGACCGGCTGGCATTTTCTTACCGGCCACGACTCGGCAATCAAGGCCCTCGCCGACAGCGTCGGCTTTCAGTACGCCTATGACGGCGTGAGCGATCAGTTCGCGCACGCCGCGGTGCTCCTGATCCTGACGCCGGACGGCCGCACCTCGCGATACTTCTACGGGTTCGAGCACAAGCCGCGCGACCTCCGCCTCGCCATCGTCGAGGCCTCGGGCGGCAAAGTCGGCTCGGCCACCGATCAGCTTCTCCTTCTCTGCTTCCACTACGACCCCGCCATCGGCAAGTACAGCCGGAACGCGATGAACCTCGTCCGCGCGGGCGGGATCGCCACGGTCGCGCTTCTGGCGAGCTTCATCGTGGTGATGGTGCGGAGAGAGAAGAGGCCTCGGGCCTCGGGCCTCGGGCCTCAGGAAGACTCTGCCGGACCCGAGGCCCGAGGCCCGAGGCCCGAGGACCATCTATGAGATCCGACTTCCCATTGTTTCCGGATCAGGCGTCGACCGTGGCGGGGTCGGTCGATACGCTGTACATCTTCCTGGTGCTGCTCACGGGCGGCGTGTCGCTGCTGATCTGGATCGCCGTCTTCTATTTCGCAATCCGCTACCGGCGCCGTCCGGACAACGAGCTGGCGGAAGAGATCGAGCCGCCGGTCTTTCTGGAGATGGCGTGGATCATCATTCCCACGATCATCTTCATCGGCATCTTCGTCTGGGGGGCGGTGGTGTTCTACCGGATGCAGCGGCCGCCGGACGATGCGCTCGAGGTCTATGCGACCGGCCGCCAGTGGATGTGGAAGTTCCAGCATCCGAGCGGACAACGTGAGATCAACACCCTCCACGTGCCTGTGGGCCGTCCGGTGAAGATCACCATGGCCTCCGAGGATGTGGTGCACAGCCTCTGGTTCCCGGCGTTCCGCGTGAAGAGGGACGTGATCCCGAGCCGCTACGTGACGATGTGGTTCCAGGCCACGAAGGTGGGGACGTTCCACATCTTCTGCGCCGAATACTGCGGCACGGAGCACTCGGGGATGATCGGCTCGGTCATCGTCATGGAACCGACGGCCTATCAGCAGTGGCTGGCGGGGGGGCCGGAAGGGTCGATGGCCTCGCAGGGCGAGAAGGTGTTCCAGAAGTTCGCCTGCGATACGTGCCACACGGGCGAGGCCACGGCGCGCGGCCCCGTGCTGGCCGGGCTGTTCGGCCGGCAGGTGATGCTGACCACCGGGCAGATCGTCACGGCGGACGAGAACTACATCCGGGAATCGATTCTCAATCCGCAGGCGAAGATCGCCAGCGGTTTCCAGCCGATCATGCCGACGTTCCAGGGACAGGCGTCGGAGGAGGATCTGCTCAAACTGCTCGCCTACATCAAGTCGCTCGAGGCGCCGCAGCCGCAGACGCGTCCGCTGGCGCCGGAGTCGCCGGCGTCGCTGCTCCAGTCGCGCGGAGCCAGACAGGGTAAACAGCAATGAGCTCAGACACACTGCACGACGTCCGCTTCATCGAGCCGCCGAAGAGCCGGCACTACCTGAACGTCGACTACGGCGTCTTCTCGTGGCTGCTGACGCGGGACCACAAGCGGATCGGCATCCTCTACCTGATCTCGGTGACGATGCTCTTCTTCGTGGGCGGCTTCTTCGCCTTCATGCTGCGCCTGGAACTGCTCACGCCCGAAGGCGATCTGCTGACGTCGGATACGTACAACAAGTTCTTCACGCTGCACGGCATCGTGATGATCTTCTTCTTCCTCATCCCGGCCATCCCTTCGGCCCTGGGGAACTTCATCCTGCCGATCATGCTGGGGGCGAAGGATCTCGCCTTTCCGCGGATCAACCTGCTGAGCTGGTACCTCTACACCATCGGCGCCGTGTTCGGGGTGTACGTGATCTTCACCGGCGGGGTCGACACGGGGTGGACGTTCTACACGCCGTTCTCCACGCAGTACTCGAACACGAAGGTCTTCGCCACGACGCTGGGCGCGTTCATCACCGGGTTTTCATCGATCCTCACAGGGCTGAATTTCATCGTCACCACGCACCGGATGCGCGCGCCCGGGCTGACGTGGTACCGGCTGCCGCTGTTCGTCTGGTCGATCTACGCGACCAGCGTCATCATCATTCTGGCGACGCCGGTGCTGGCCATCACCCTCGTCCTGCTGATGATCGAGCGGACGCTCGGCGTGGGAATCTTCGATCCGACGCTGGGCGGAGATCCGATCCTCTACCAGCATCTCTTCTGGTTCTACTCGCACCCGGCGGTCTACATCATGATTCTGCCGGCCATGGCCGTGATCAGCGAGTGCGTGGCCGCGTTCACGCGCAAGCGGATCTTCGGCTACAAGTTCGTCGCCTACTCGTCGCTGGCCATCGCCTTTCTCAGCTTCCTGGTCTGGGCGCACCACCTCTTCGTCTCCGGGATCTCGGTCTACTCGGCGATGATCTTCTCGTTTCTGACGATGCTCGTGGCCGTTCCCTCGGCTATCAAGGTCTTCAACTGGACGGCCACAATGTACCGCTCCTCGGTCTCCTGGCAGACGCCGATGCTCTACGTCATGGGCTTCATCGGCCTCTTCAGCATCGGCGGTGTCACCGGCCTCTTCCTCGGCGCGCTCGGCATCGACGTCCACGTGCACGACTCCTACTTCGTCGTCGCCCACTTCCACTACATCATGGTGGGTGGGACGGTCATGGGTTACCTGGCCGGCATCCACTACTGGTGGCCGAAGATCACCGGCCGGATGTATCCGGAATGGTGGGCGCGGCTCAGCGCGCTGCTGGTGTTCGTCGGATTCAACCTGACGTTCTTCCCGCAGTTCATCGTCGGATACGTCGGCATGCCGCGGCGCTACCACGCCTACGCGCCGGAGTTCCAGGTGCTGAACGTGCTGTCGACGGCGGGGGCGACGGTGCTCGCGTTCGGCTATGTACTGCCGATGATCTATCTGACGTGGTCGATCTTCTACGGCCGCAAGGCGGGGAACAACCCGTGGGGCGCGGTGGGGCTGGAATGGGCCACGACCTCGCCGCCGCCGGTCGAGAACTTCCACGAGACGCCGGTCGTGACGTGGGAACCCTACGACTATCCGGCGTTTCTGAAGGCCATGCGGGGGACTCAGAATGTCTGACGTGCCCGCCGATCGTCACGGCGAGGTGGACGAGCACCACCACCACCCGTTCCTCCAGCACCACTTCGAGGACCTGCAGCAGCAGCACGACGCCTCGACGCTGGGGATGTGGGTGTTCGTGGCGCAGGAGATTCTCTTCTTCGGGGGGATCTTCCTTGCGTATGCGATTTACCGGACGATGTATCCGGAGGCGTGGAGCGCCGGGGCGCATCATCAGAACTGGGTGATCGGCGCGTTCAACACGGCTGTGCTGATCGGCTCCTCGCTGACGATGGCGCTGGCCGTCTGGGCAGCCCAGATGAACCGGCGGATGCTCACCGTCTGGATGCTCGTGGCGACGCTGGTGCTGGGATCGATCTTCGTCGGCGTCAAAGGGTACGAGTACTACGACCACATCCATCACGGCCTCTTCCCGGGGCAGAACTTCACCTACGTGCACGAGGAGAATCCCGCCCTCACGCCCAACATCCAGCTGTTCATGGTTTTCTACTTCGGCATGACCGGCCTGCACGCGCTGCACATGGTGGTCGGGGCGGGGCTGCTGATCTGGTTCATCTGGAGGGCGTGGCGCGGCCACTTCGGTCCGGAGTACTACGCCCCCGTGGAGATCATGGGGTTGTACTGGCACTTCGTCGACATCGTATGGATCTTCCTCTTCCCGCTGCTGTATCTGTCGCATTGAGGCATCTTGATGAAACACGCTCCGGAACATCACATCGCATCGCTCACCATGTACTTCGGCGTCTTCATCGCATTGATGGTGCTGACGGTCCTGACCGTCGCCGCTTCGCGCATCGACATCGGCGCCTGGAACACGCCGCTGGCCATGGCCATCGCCATCGTCAAAGCGACGCTCGTCGTCCTCTTCTTCATGCACGTGATCCAGTCGCCGCGCCTGACGTGGGTCGTCGTCCTCAGCTCCGTCGTCTGGCTCGGCGTCCTCTTCGTCCTGACCTTCAGCGACTACCTCACCCGCCACTGGCTCGTCTGATGGGTCAGGACTGACCCCATCAAAGGGCGGCGATCGGCCTGGCGGCGAGGCGGTGGAACCGGATCAGGAGCAGCGCGGCGACGACGGTCAGGCCGGCGACGAAGCCCCACCAGAGGCCGACGATTCCCATCTGCAGGCTGAATCCGAGGTAGAGCGCGATCGGGAATCCGATGAGCCAGTGGCCGACGAGGTTGGCCAGAAACGCGAACTTCGTGTCGGCGGCGCCGCGGAGCACGCCCGCGCCGACGGCCTGCGTCCCGTCGGACAGCTGAAACAGCGCCGCGACGAAGAGGAGCGGGATGGCCGCCGCGATGACGGCCGGGTCGTCGGTGAGCATCCGCGCGATGGCGCGCGGGAAAAGGATGAACAGCAGCGCGCCGATCGACATGACGATCGCCCCCCCTGCGAAGGCGGCGTAGCCGGCCAGCCGCGTCCCCTCGTGATCGCGCGCGCCGATGGCCCGCCCCACCCGCACGGAGGCCGCGGCCGCCACCCCCAGCGCCACGGTGAAGGTGAACGCGGCGATGTTGATCACGAGCTGGTGCGCGGCGAGGTCGAGCGTCCCCAGCCGGCCGGCGAGCAGCGCCACCAGCGCGAAGATCCCCACTTCCGCCCCCATCTGCAGCGCCACCGGCCATCCGACCTGAAAGGCCTTGTAGATCTCCCTGCGGTCGGGTCTGTGCGAGACCTCGAGTCCCCTCTCGTCCTCGAGCGCACGCACGCCGAGGATGATGATGCCCAGCTGCAGGATCTGTCCGGTGACCGTGGCGATCGCCGCGCCGGCGATGCCCATCGCCGGAATCGATCGCAGCGGGCCGGTCCACTCCGGAAGAACGCTGCCGCCGAAGACGAGCAGGATGTCCGCGCCGAGGTTGTAGATGTTCCCGACCACCATCGCCAGGACCATCGGCCGCGTGACGTGGTGCGCCTGCAGGTAGGCGCGCACGACGAGGAAAAGCAGGAACGGCGCGAGACCGGCGATCCGGATGAAGAGGTAGACGGTTGCCGGAGGGATCAGATCGCCCTGTACGCCGACGGCCCGCATGATCATCGGGCCGAACAGCATCGGGATGGTCAGGATCCCCGTCACGATCAGCGCGAGCCAGACGCCCTGCCACATGACGAAGCGGGCCCGGGCCCGGTTGCCGGCGCCGAGAGCCTGCGACACGAGGGGGTCGATACCGAACACCAGGCCCATGCCGAGGATCGAGAAGGCGAAGAAGATGGCACTGCCGAGGCCGGAGGCGGCGAGCTCACGGCCGCCGACGCGGCCGAGGACCGCCACGTCGACGACGCTCATCAGCTGCGTGCCCGCCTGCGCCGCGGCCAGCGGTGCGGCGAGTGCAAACAGGTTGCGGAATTCCTGACGGAGTGCTCCTCGCCGCATCAATCCTGCTTCGCAGCGACCTCCGCCAACTGCATCTCGCCCGGCGGCTGGACGGCGCGGCGCCGCGCCGCCGCCGCGTCGGCGGCCAGCAGAAGCGACATGCAGAGCAGAAGGACCTGTTTCACAGCGTGGAATCTTACAGAGGGTTCGTGTAGAGTGCGCCGCTCATGCGGTACCTCGTCACCGGCGGAGCCGGCTTCATCGGGTCGAATTTCATCCGGCACCTCTTTCGAAAGTACGGCAGCGACGCCCAGGTCGTGAACCTGGACAAGCTGACCTATGCCGGGATCCGGGAGAACCTCGCCGAGTACGAGGGGGAGAAGAACTACCGGTTCCTGCAGGGCGACATCGCCAGGCCGGAGGACGTCGCCGAAGCCTACAAGGGAGTCGACGGCGGCGGCATCGACGTCGTGGTGAACTTTGCCGCGGAAACGCACGTCGACCGTTCCCTGATGGAAGCGGGGACGTTCATCGAGACGGACGTCCACGGCGTTCTGGTCCTGCTGGAGGAGGCGCGGAAGCACGCGCCGCAGCTGAAGCGCTTCATCCAGATCTCCACGGACGAGGTGTACGGCTCGATCGAGAGCGGCTCGTTCCGGGAGACCGATCCGCTCAACCCGCGCAATCCCTACTCGGCCTCGAAGGCCGGCGGCGACCGGATGGCCTACGCCTACGCGCAGACGTACGGGCTGCCGGTGATCGTCACCCGCGCCTCGAACAACTTCGGCCCCTGGCAGTATCCGGAGAAGCTGATTCCGCTGTTCGTCACGAACGCGATGGACGACGTTCCGCTGCCGCTCTACGGCGACGGGAAGAACGTCCGCGACTGGCTGTACGTCGACGACCACTGTGCGGCGATCGACTTCCTCGTCGAGCGGGGGGAGAACAGCGAGACGTACAACATCGGCGGCGGCAACGAGCGGGAGAACCGCGACATCACCCAACGCATCCTCCAGATCCTCGGCAAGCCGGAATCGCTGATCAAGCGGGTGGCCGACCGCCAGGGTCACGACCGCCGCTACTCGCTGAACACCGACAAGCTCGCCGCGCTCGGCTTCCGGGCCGAGACCGATTTCGACGAGGCGCTCGAGCGGACGGTCCGCTGGTACGCCGCGAACGAAGTGTGGTGGCGCGCCATCAAGGAGCGCAGCGCCGAGTTCCGCGCCTATTACGAGAAGCAGTACAGCGGACGGTAGCTCACGCGCGCGCCAGGCACTCGTGCACATCCGAGATCAGCCGCGCGATGTCGAACGGCTTCGTGTGGATGCTGTACACGGGGCGGTTGAAGCGGCGGCGGATCTCCGATTCGGGTAAAGCCGACGCCACGATCGTGCAGTCGAGCTTCTCGGGATGCCACGCCTGGAGGTGCTCGAGCACCTGAAAGCCGTCGACGCGGGGCATCATCAGGTCGAGGAGGATGAGCGAGTAGCCGTCGTCCTCGATGCGGTCGATCGCCTCCTGCCCGTCGCGGGCGGCGTCGACCTCGAGGTCCTGCCGTTCGACGATTTTCGTCAGCATTGTCCTGATGGGGTCGTCATCGTCGACGACGAGAGCCCGCTTGCGTTCCGCCATGCGGGGCCAGCCACAGCAAGAATCCGGCCGATCAGGCGGCGATGGCTGCCACGATCGCGAACGGCGCCGCGAGCAGCGCGATGACGATCGCCACCGGAATGATGATGGCCGCGAAGGCCGACACCATCGCGATCAGCACCACCACCTTCACGATCACGACTACGGCGATGATCGGAAGCAGCAGGAGCTTGAACGGCAGCAGGACGATGGTCAGCGTCGCTTTGAGAAGCGCTCCCACCAGCATGAGAGCCCCGACCAGCATCGCCCCCACGAACGCCAGTCCGGCCAGCGCAATGAGGATCTCCATGACCAATCCCTCCAGAGCAAGCATACGGGGAGTTTGAGTGAGGGTTTCCGTCATCCCTCTGCGACATTTTCGAAGTATCTGGCGAACGCGACCATGCCGCCCGACGCCTGCCGCCAGTCGTAGTTCTCGTTGGGAGCGTGGTAGCCGTGCTCGGGCAGAGATAGTCCCAGGAACATCACCGGGCACTTCAGGACCTTTTCCATCGAATTCACGGCCCCGATCGACCCCCCTTCGCGGACGAAGACCGGCTCACGCCCGAAGGCGAACTTCATGGCGTCCTTGACGGCGTCGGCCAGCGGACCGGTCGTCGGGGCGAGGTACGGCAGCATGGCGTGCTCCGGAACCACCTTCACGTCGGGGTTCCGCTTCTTCACGAAGGCCTTGACCAGCTTCAGGATCTTCTTCGGATGCTGATCCGGCACCAGCCGGCAGGAGATCTTCGCCTCGGCGCGGGGGGGGATGATCGTCTTGACCCCCGGGCCGGTGTAGCCGCCGACCATCCCGTGGACCTCGAAGGTCGGCATGGCCCAGATCCGCTTCATGACATTGATGGCGTTGTTGGTCCGGATGCTCTTGAAGAGGTGGTCCTTCTTGAACTGCGCGACGGAGAAGCCGGAGCGGCGGAAATCCTTCAGCTCCTGCTTCGTCGGCGCGACGACGTCGTCATAGAAGCCCTTGATCTTCACGCGGCCGGTCTTCGCGTCGTACATCTCGGAGATGAGCTGGGCCAGCTCGCCGATCGGGTTCCGAGCGGCCCCTCCGGTGACACCGCTGTGCTGGTCGGTCTGGCCGACCTCGAGAGTCAGAAGGAATCCCTGCATGCCGCGCAGGCCGGCCGGGCAGGCCGGGCGGTTGCGCGAGACCCAGATCGTGTCGGAGACGATGACGTGATCGGTGGCCAGCTCCTTCGCGTGCTTCCTGACCGCGGCCTCGAAGTTCGGTGAGCCGATCTCCTCCTCGAGCTCCCAGATGACATTGAGATTGACCGGCACGCCCGCTTCGCGCGCGGCGCGCATGCCCCAGAGCGCGCTGAGCGCAGGCCCCTTGTCATCGGTGGTCCCGCGGCCGAAGTAGCGGTCGCCCTTCACCGTGAAGGTGAAAGGATCGGTATCCCACGGCTCGGTCTCGCGCGAGGCCGGCTGCACGTCGAGGTGGTTGTAGAGCGTGACCACCGGCGCGCCGTTTCCGGAACGGAACTTCCCGAAGACGATGGGATTGCCGTCGGTCTCGACGACGCGCGCCTCACCGCCGAAGTCGCGAATGAGCTTTGCGCCGTTCTCGGCCGCCCGCTGCACGTCGCGCTTCCGCTCCGGCTCGGCAGAAACGCTCGGAATCTCGACGATCTCGCGCAGCGCAGACTCGAACGCACTCCGCTGCGATTTTGCATAAGCGGCCAGTGACTCTTTTTTCAACATGCGACTCTCCTGACTCGTCACCCGTCACCCGTCACTAATATCCGAAAGCTGCTCCTCCCCGCCGCGGATCCGATCCTCCCAGACGCACGCCCGTGGCGGGATCGACGGCCACGCCCTGCGCGTCACCGATCGTCGGCAGGTCGCCGAAGCCCGGTCTGTCGCGGAACAGGTGGCCCATATGGACGAGCGCGGCGCGCGTGTCCGGACTGATTCCGTACTCTTCCCAGAAAATGTGATCGGGCAGCCACTGGTGGTGAAACCGCGGCGATTCGATGGCCTGCTGGATGTCCATGCCGAAGTCGACCACGTTCACGATGACGTGCAGGACCGTGTTGATGATCGACGGCCCGCCGGGGCTGCCGATGGCGAAGGCGAACTTCCCGTCCTTCGCCACGATCGTCGGCGTCATCGACGAGAGCGGCCGCTTCCGCGGCTGGATCGCATTCGCATCACCCTGGATGAGGCCCCACGTGTTCGCCACGCCCGGCCGGGAGGTGAAGTCGTCCATCTCGTCGTTCAAAAGAAAACCGAGGCCGGGGACGGTCATGCCGGCGCCGTAGAGGTCGTTGATCGTGTAGGTATTGCTCACGACGTTTCCTTCCGCATCGATGATGCTGAAGTGCGTCGTCTCCGTCGGCTCGTGAGGCGTGCCCGCCTTGACGGTGACGCTGGGCATGGCGCGATAGGGATCGATGTCGCGGCGCCGCTGCATTGCGTATTGGCGCGAGAGCAGGCCTTCGACGGGGACCGTCACGAAATCGGTGTCGCCGAGATGCGAGGCGCGGTCGGCGAAGGCACGGCGCTGGACCTCGACGACGTTGTGAATGTAATGCGCCGAGCCCCAGCCGAGCGCCTTCAGATCGAGCGGTTCGAGCATGTGCAGCATCCCGATGAGAGCGATGCCGCCGGACGACGGCGGCGGCATGGAGAGGATCTGGTAGCCGCGATAGGTCCCGCGCACCGGCTCGCGGACCGTCGCCTCGTAGCGCTTCAGGTCCTCGAGCGTGATGAGCCCTTCGTTCTTCCGCATGTCGGCGGCGAGGATGCGCGCCGTTTCCCCCTCGTAGAAATCGCGGGGGTTTTTCTGGATGCGGGCCAGTGTCGCGGCAAGCTCCGGCTGCGCGAACCGCTCGCCTTCCTCGTAAAGCTTTCCGTTGCGGAGGAAGATGCGGCGGCTCTCCGGCCACCGGTTGAGCCGCTTCTGCGAGCTCTCGTGGGCGAGGGTCTGCGCGAGGTGATGGCTGACGAGGAATCCATCGGCGGCGAGTTTTCTCGCCGGCTCGACGAGGTCGGCCCATTTCAGTTTGCCGTGGCGCTTGTGCGCGAGCGCCATTCCGGCCACGGTCCCCGGGACGCCGACCGCCTTGTAGGTCCGTGTGGAGAGGCCGTCGACGACCTCCCCTTTCTCGTCGAGGTACATGGTCCGCGTCGCGGCGAGCGGCGCGCGCTCGCGGTAGTCGATCGCCTCCGCGGCGCCATCCGCTTTCCGCACGAGCATGAACCCGCCGCCGCCGAGGTTCCCGGCCCCCGGCCAGGTGACGGCGAGGGCGAAGCCGACGGCGATCGCCGCGTCGACCGCGTTGCCGCCCTTCTTCATGACGTCGACGCCCACCTGCGAGGCGATGCGATCGACCGAGGCCACCATCCCTCGCGGTGCCCGCACCGGCGCCTGCGATGCGGCGTGGAGCGGGATCGATGCGAAGAGGAGCAGGACGAGAGAACGCCTCATGGGCCCGGAGTCTATATCGCACTCCCGCGCGGCGCGGCAAGCCGCGCCGTCTAAAGCGGCGGCAGGCCGCCGCACTCCTACGACCGGTAGTCGGCGTTGATCGAGACGTAGTCGTGGCCGAAGTCGCTGGCCAGTCGTACGGCGCTGGCGTTGCCGCCGCCGAGATCGACGGTGATGGGGACGCGCTCGCGGGCGAAGACTTTCGCGGCGTCCTTTTCGCGATAGGGGGCGGGCTGGCCCTTCGCGACGAGGGTGACGGGGCCGGCGCTCAAGGTCACGCGGCGCGGCGAGAAGCGGGCGCCGCTGCGGCCGACGGCGCCGAGGATGCGGCCCCAGTTCGGATCACCGCCGTGCAGCGCCGTCTTGACGAGGGGGGACGTGGCGATGGCGTGTGCTGCGAGCTCGGCGTCGCGCGAAGATCGCGCACCGCGCACTTCGATCTCCATCACGCGCGTCGCTCCTTCGCCGTCGCGGACGATCATCCAGGCGAGGTCGCGGCAGACTTTGTCCAGCGCGGTCTGGAATCCGGCGAGGTCGGCATTCTCCGCGTTGCCGATCGCGCCCGAGGCCAGGAGGAGAACTGTGTCGTTCGTCGACGTGTCGCCGTCGACGGAGATGACGTTGAACGACTGATCGACGGCCTGCTTCAGGGCGCGACGCAGCGCTGCCGGCGGAATCGCGGCGTCGGTCATCACGAAGGCCAGCATCGTGGCCATGTTCGGGTGGATCATCCCGGCGCCCTTCGCCACGCCGACGAGCCGCGCGCGTTTCCCGCCGATGGCGAACGACGCCTGCGCGACTTTCGGACCGATGTCGGTCGTGAGGATGGCGTGCGACAGCGCGTCGATGCCGCCGGGCGAGAGGCGGGCGATCGCGTCGGGCAGCGCTTCGCGGACCTTCTTGTCGGGCAGCACCACACCGATGACACCAGTCGACGCGGAGAAGACTTCGTCGACCGGGCAGCCGAGGAGCTCCGCCGCGCGGCCGCGGACACGCTTCGCCGCATCGAGTCCCGCCTGGCCGGTGATCGCGTTCGCGCAGCCGGCGTTGACGACGACCGCCTGCACCCGCCCGCCGCTCTTCTTCAGCGAGGCTTTCGAGAGCACGACCGGCGCGGCGAGAAACCGGTTCTGCGTGAAGACGGCCGCGGCGCCGGCTCCCTTCGGCGCGACGATCAGGCCGAGGTCGGGACGTTTCTTGCGGATGCCGGCGCGGATGCCGGAGGCGAGGAAGCCCTTAGGCAGACGCATCGAACGATTCCAGAGCCTTCCGCGCCGCCTCTTTCACCCGCTCGGGAGAGGTGCCTCCATGGGCATTCCGTTTGGTCAATGCTTTCTCGACGTCGAGCGCGGCCAGATCGAGATCGGTGATCTCACTGGTCGCGCCGAGCTCGCGCAGCGTCTTCTTCTGCCGGATCGCTTCGCCGATCCGCGCACTGACGATCTCGTGCGCCTTGCGGAACGGGATGCCGCGCGCGGCCATCGCATCGGCGACTTCCGTTGCCAGCAGAAGATCGTGCGACGCCGCGGTGCGCATCCGCTCGCGGTCGAGCTTCAGATTCGCGAACAGCTCGGTCAGCGCCGGAATGGCCAGCGCGAGCACGGCGCGCGTGCGGAAGAGCGGCTCCTTGTCGAGCTGCAGGTCCTTGTCGTACGCCAGCGGCAGGCCCTTGAGCAGCGCCAGGAGCCCGGTCAGCTCGCCGATCGAGCGGCCGGCGTGGCCGCGCACCAGCTCGAGCACATCGGGATTCTTCTTCTGCGGCATGCGCGACGATCCGGTGGCCATCGCATCGGGGAGCTCGGCGAAGGCGACCTCATCGCTGGTGAAGAAGATCAGGTCCTCCGCGAGCCGCGACAGGTGTGACAGGAGCATCGCCGCGGCGAAGAGGTACTCCGCGGCGAAATCGCGATCGGAGACGGCGTCGAGAGAATTCGCCGTCGCCCGTGCGAAACCGAGCGACTTCGCCAGCGCCTCGCGGTCGATGTTCAGCGGCGTGCCCGACAGCGCGCCGGAGCCGAGAGGGCAGCTGTCGTTGCGCTCGACGGTATCGCGAAGGCGCGAGAGATCGCGGCGCAGCATTTCGACATACGCCAGCGACCAGTGCCCGAACGTCACCGGCTCAGCGCGCTTCGAGTGCGTGTAGCCGGGCATCGGCGTCGCCGCTTCGTCGAGCGCGCGCTGCGCCAGCGTCCGCGCCATCGCGACGAGGTTGCCGTCCAGCTCCGCGCACGTCTGCTTCAGCCACAGCTTGAGATCGGTCGCGACCTGGTCGTTGCGCGAGCGGCCCGTGTGGAGCTTGCCGGCGAGGTCGCCGATGTGCGCGCGGAGTTGCGTCTCGACGTAGGAGTGGATGTCTTCGTACGAGTCCTCGGGCCTCGGGCCTCGGGCCTCGGCAGAACCGGGGAGGGGGCCCGAGGCCTGAGGCCCGAGGCCCGAGGCCCCGATCCGCGCAAGAGCATCCACCATGCGCGAAGCCTCGTCGCGCGTGAGGACACCCGCTTTCTCCAGCGCCCTGGCCCAGGCGATCGATCCCTCGACGTCCACCGCGAAGAGCTCGCGGTCGAAGGCGAAGGAATCGTTGAAACGGCGGAGGAGATCCGAGGCCGCGGCCTCGAACCGTCCTCCCCAGAGGTTCGTCATCACTTCCCGACCACCTGCTCATCCACTCCGATCGGCGAGAGCCGCTTGCGGCCGCGCGTCGGCAGGCCGAACAGCCGGATGAATCCGGCCGAGTCGGTGGCATCGTAGCCGGTCATGTCGAACGAGGCGAGATTCTGCGAGTAGAGCGAGCAGGGGCTCTGGCGGCCGATCACCATCGCCGATCCTTTGTACAGCTTCAGCGTGACGGTGCCGGTGACATCGCGGGAAATGGATTCGACGAAGGCGTCGAACGCTTCCTTGAGCGGCGAGAACCACTGGCCGTTGTAGACGAGCTCCGCGTAGCGGGTGGCCAGGCGCTCCTTCTCGTGCGCGCTCTCCCGGTCGAGCGTGATCGACTCCAGCGCGCGCAGCGCGGTGACGAGCAGCGTGCCGCCCGGCGTCTCGTAGACGCCGCGCGACTTGATGCCGATCAGCCGGTTTTCCACGAGGTCGGCGCGGCCGACGCCGTGACGTCCGCCGATCTGGTTCAGCGTCGCGACCAGCTTCGCCGCGCTCAGTGCCTTCCCGTTGACGGCGACCGGGATGCCCGACTGGAACGCGATCGTCACCTTCTCCGGCACGTCCGGCGCGAGCGACGGATCGACCGTCAGCTTGAACATCTCCGCCTCCGGCTCGAACGCCGGATCCTCGAGCGGCCCGCCCTCATGCGACAGATGCCACAGGTTCCGGTCGCGCGAGTACGGGTCCTTCTTCGTAACGGGCACGGGAATGCCGCGCTCGGTGGCGTAGTCGATGGCGTCCTCGCGCGAGACGATGTGCCACTCGCGCCACGGTGCGATCACATGCAGCTCCGGCGCGAGTGCCTGGTAGGCGAGCTCGAACCGCACCTGATCGTTCCCCTTGCCGGTGCAGCCGTGAGCGAGCGCGTCGCAGCCGGTCTGCAGCGCGATCTCCACCTGTTTCCGCGCGATCAGCGGCCGCGCCGTCGCGGTGCCGAGCAGGTAATCCTTCTCGTAGATGGCGCCGGCCTTCAGGACGGGGAAGAGGTAGTCCGCCGCGAACTCTTCCTTCGCGTCGACGAGATGGAAGCCGGCCGCGCCGCTGCGATGCGCCTTCTCCGCCAGTCCCGACGTCTCTTCCGCCTGCCCGACGTCGACCGCGACGGCGACGACTTCGCAGCCGTAGTTCTCCTTCAGCCAGGGGATGATGACCGACGTATCGAGTCCGCCCGAGTAGGCGAGGGCGACTTTGCGAGCTTTCTTCACGCTGCTTTCTCCTTCTTCTTCTTCGATCCGACGATCGCTTCGAGCGCTGCGATCAGCTCGCTGAGCGCCTGTCTGGGAACGTTGTAGGGCGGGAGAAGCCGGATGATCTTCTCGCGCGCCGTGCCGACCACGAATCCGCGCGCCAGCAGCTCCTTCGCTACCGGCGCCGCCGGCACGTCGAGCTCGATGCCCCACATGAGGCCTTTGCCGCGGATGGCTGGGACATTGAGCCGGGAAACCTCGGTGCCGAACCACGCGCCGATGCTGTTGATGCGGCCGAGGAGTTTCTCCGTCTCCTCGACCACGGCGATGCCGAGCCGGCAGGCCAGCGGATTGCCGCCGAACGTCGTGCCGTGATGACCCGGCTTCACGAGGCCTTCCAGGGCCGGCCCGGTGATCACCGCGCCGAGCGGGAGTCCGCCGCCGAGCGGCTTCGCGAGCGTGACGATGTCGGGGACGACGCCGCTCTGCTGGAAGGCGAACATCGTCCCGAGGCGGCCGAGACCGCACTGGATCTCGTCGAAGACGAGGATGGCGCCGGTCCGGTCGGCCAGACGGCGCGCGGCGATCAGGAACGCATCCGACAGCGGAATCACCCCTCCTTCACCCATGACCGGCTCGAGGAAGATCGCCGACGTCTCGTCCGTCACGGCCGCTTCGAGCGCGGCCACGTCGTTCGGCTCGACGAACGTCACGCCGGGGACGAGCGGCAGGAACGGCGTCCGATACGACTCATGTCCGGTCAGCGAAAGCGCCCCGGCGGTCCGGCCATGAAAGCTCTCCTGCAGCGCCACGAGATGCGAGCGTCCGGGGTTCGCCAGGCGTGCGAACTTCAGCGCCGCCTCGTTCGCTTCTGTTCCGCTGTTGCAGAAGAAAGCCCGGCAGAGCCCCGACGCGCGCACGAGCTTCTCGGCCAGGATTCCCTGGGCGGGGTGGTAGTAGAGATTGGAGACGTGCAGCAGCGACGCCGATTCTTCGCGCAAAATCTTCTTGAGCCGCGGGTGCTGATGCCCGAGAACGTTCACGGCGATGCCGCCCAGGAGATCCCAGTAGCTCTTCCCCGCGGCATCGACGAGGCGCGCCCCCTTCCCGCTGCGCGGATGGAACGGCGTGCGGTTGTAATTGCCGACGAGGAACGACTTCTCGCGCGCCTCGACTGCTTCGGGCGTTTCGTCATGCAGAAGCATTGTTCAACCTCCATCCTGAGCGAAGCGAAGGATCAATCCCGGCGCCACCTTCCGCCCAGATTCCTCGCTACGCTCGGAATGACAGGGGTCATGCAGCAACAAGTTCGGTACCTCCTCCGATCGAGATCGATCCGACGCCGCGGGTGAGTGCCCGCAGCGCCGCTTCGAGTTTCGGTTTCATCCCGCCCGTCACGAATTCGCTGGCCAGGAAGAGATGTCCCTCCTCGAGGGTCAGCCGCGGCACCACGTTGCCCTGCGCGTCGAGCACGCCGGCGACGTCGGTGATGAAATGCAGCGCCCGGGCGCCGAGCGATTCGGCGATCGCAGTCGCGGCGCTGTCGGCATTCACGTTGAGAAGCGTTCCGTCCGGCCCCTGGGCCACCGAGGAGACGACGGGGAGAATCCCGTAGGTCAGCATCGCCTGGATCAGAGTCCGGTTCGCGGAGGTGACGCGGCCGACGTGGCCGAGCTCGACGCCGTCGATCGGCGGATGATGCTCGGCCACGAGCGTCCCGGCGTCGCTGCCGGAGATGCCGGCGGCGCGAACGCCGAGCGCGGTCAGCTCGGCCACGAGCGCCTTGTTCACCGTTCCCGCGAGCACGGAGACGACAACGGCCAGCGTCGCGTCATCGGTGATGCGTAGCCCGGCGTGCGTCCGTTTCGGGATGCCGAGCTCCTGCAGCCGCGCGTCGATGTGCTTCCCGCCGCCGTGAACCAGAACGATCTGCTGGCCGCTGTTCCACGCCGCGACGACCCCGCTGAGCGCAACGGCACGGCGCGTGGTGTCTTCGAGCAGCGAACCTCCCAGCTTGATGACCTTCACGCCAGCCCCTCCGTCTCCGCGTAGCCGTACATCCGGTTGAAGTTCTGCACCGCCTGCGACGCGGCTCCCTTGAGAAGGTTGTCGATGACCGAGACGATCACGGCACGGCGGCCGCCCTGCAGAAGCTGGTAGCCGATCTCCGCGTGCGGCTTGCCGACGACGTTCTTCAGCTCCGGCAGTTCTCCGGGCGGCAGCACCCGGACGAACGGCGCTTTCGCGTACGAGGCGGCGTAGATCTGCGTCATCTCCTCCGCGCTGAGCGGGCGGGTGAAGCCGACGTGGATCGTGGAGAGGAGCCCGCGCACGGTCGGCAGCAGGTGCGGCACGAAGACGAGCGTGGCGCGGTCGCCGAGGTGGAGCCCCTGCCGGATCTCCGGCTCGTGGCGGTGCTGCCCGACGCCGTAGGCCTTGAAGTTGCCGAACAGCTCGCTGAACGAGTAAGCGAGATCCGCTTTCTTGCCGGCGCCGGAGACGCCGCTCTTCGAATCGCAGATCACCGGCTGGCTGCGGTCGATCAGGTACATGATCGGGCGCAGGGCGAGCAGGACCGAGGTCGGATAGCAGCCGGGGTTCGCGACGAGCCGCGCCTTCTTCAGATCCCCGTTGCACCATTCCGTCAGGCCGTAGACCGCTTCCTCGAGCAGCTCGGGCCGCTTGTGGTCGAACCCGTACCACCGCGGATAGAGGGTTTCGTCGGTCAGGCGGAAGGCTCCCGACAGATCGATGACGCGCATGCCGGCGTCGACGAGCTTCGGCGCCAGGTCGGCGGAGATCTCGTTCGGCGTGGCGAGGAACACCGCTTCCGGCGCCGCAACGGCGAGGTCGTCCATCGAAAAGTCGCTGCCGAAGAGACCGGTGACGGCCACGTGCTTGTGCCGTTTCAGGATCTCCGCGAGCTCGGTGCCGGTGTAGCCGGTTGCGCCAATGACGGCGACGCGCGTGACTGCGCGCTGGCTGCTGTCAACGGCTACACGTTCGGTGATGTGAGTCAGTTCGGTCATTGGCAATTGCTCCCAATCGCCGCGCGCTAGGCGCCTGTACGGCGGCGCGGCGGTACGAGGCCGGCGGTCTGTTGGACGCGACGGATGAAGGCTGCGGCGGAGGATGGTTCGCGGAATGCGACGAAGATCGTGTCGTCGCCGCCGATGGTGCCGAGCGCATCGTCGAGCGCCGCGGCGTCGACGGCGCTGGCCAGCGGCTGTGCCGAGGCCGGCGGCGTTCTGATGACCGCCAGGTTCCCAGCCGCCTCGGCGAAGATCACCGAGTCGCGGATGAACTGATCGAGCCGCCCTTCGCGGACGTCGCGGGGGACGAACGGGATCGGCGCGGCGAGGTCGCCGGCGGCGACATAGCCGTTCGGCGTCTTGGCCAGGCCGAGCTCGCGGACGTCGCGGGAGAGCGTCGGCTGCGTGACGGAGTATCCCCGCTTGCGCAGGACCGTCAACAGCTCTTCCTGCGAGTGGACGGTGGTCTCCCTGACGATCCTGAGGATCTCGTCGCGGCGCCGGGGCCCCTCGGTAGATGAATGAATATGCACCATGGCGAATTTTTATTCATCAACGCCCCGCTGTCAAGTGGTATTCCGCGGCGCCAGGGCTGGTGCAGCTTCGTCCTGAGAGCTGAGAGCTGAGAGCTGAGAGCCGAGAGCCGTCAGACATCGATGCCGACGGAGCGCATGAGGGCCAGGGCGTTGCTCCTGGTGACGACGCCGGGGCGCATCCGGTAGTCGAAGATCATCTTGCCGTCCTCGATGTGGTCCTCGAAGTGGACGTTGGCTGCGTGGGGGCCGATGGCCTCGGCGATCTCGGCCAGCGCCAGGTCGTGCGTGCTGACCAGGCCCATGGCGCCCGTCTCGACCAGGCGGCGGATCACGCCGCCGGCGCCGATGCGCCGGTCATGCGAGTTCGTGCCGTGCAGGATCTCGTCGAGAAGAAAGAGGAGCGGTGTGCCTCCGCCTGCCAGATCAAGGATCTGCCGGATGCGGAGAATCTCGGCGTAAAAGCGGGAAGCGCCTTCCTGCAGCGAGTCGTTGATGCGGATCGACGCCCCGACGTTCATCGGCGTGATCCGCAGCGACCTGGCGCAGACCACCCCGCCGGCGAACGCGAGCACGGCGGCCACGCCGGTGCTGCGCAGGAACGTGCTCTTCCCCGACATGTTGGAGCCGCTGATGATCAGCAACCGCTGGTCGGGACCGAGCCGGAGATCGTTCGTCACGCGCCGCGCGGCCGGAATCAGCGGATGTCCGAGCTCCTCGGCCTCGAGCCGCGGCTCGCCGCCGGCGATCACCGGCGTCGCGAAGGAGGGGTTCTCGAAGGCGAAGGAGGCGAGCGAAGAGAGCGCCTCGAGCTCGGCCACGGCGTCGATCCATGTCAGCATGGCCTCGCCGTTCCGCCGCCGCCACTGCTCGATGAACACCGCCAGGTTCGACGACCATAGGAGCAGCAGCGCGATGGGGGCGAAGAACTGATTCCGCCGGGCATCGAGCAGTGACACGAGCCGCCCCAGCCGTTCGATCTCGCGCGCGGCGTCCTCTCCCGCGCGCCGGCCGATGGAGTCGAGAAGGGGCGAGCGGAACTGCCGGCCGTGCGCGACGCGGAGGATGCGCGCGAGCTGATCGAGCGGGCGATCCGCGCGCTCCACGCCGCTGACGATGATCTCCACCCGCGCCCCGAGTTGCCGCGCCAGTGCCATCTGCACGGCCACCGCGAGCACGACGATCCATGGCGGCGCGAGACTCGGCCCGAGGAGGAGAAGGGGACGAGCAGCGAGAAAAAGGAGCACGAGCGTCACGGCAGGAAGGAGCACGGCCAGCAGCCGTTCCCACCAGAAGAATGCGAGCGGCGGCGCCGCGGCCCAGGCCGCGATGCGCTGCTCATCGAGGCCGGCGGTCGACTCGCCGGCGACGATGGCCATCTCCTCCCGGAAGTCGACCTGGTCGCGGAGCTCCGCAACCGCTTCCTGTCGCGCCACGATCTCCGCGGCATCGTGCGAGGGGCTGGCCAGCCACGCGGCGATCTTCGCTTCTCCCGCCGCCGTGGCCGCCCGGGAGATCAGCTCGAAGAGTGAGCCGCGGCCGAACAGATCGAGATCCGACGCGTAAGGATGGTGGTCGTCGCGGAAGCGGTCGCCTGCGTTGCCCTTGCCGGGCCACTTTCCTTCGATGCGCTCGATCCCCGCCTCGTAGAAGCGGGCGCCGCGCTCGGCGCGCTCGCGCCGGCGAACGGTGCGCTCGTGCAGGAAGACGAGGGCCACGAACGCGGCGACGAAGGCCGCTGCGAGGAGGGCGAGGGAGATGGTGAAGGCGAGGATCGCGGCGGCGACCGCGGCGAGGCGGGCCATCGAAATCTTCTTTTCGATGCCTCGCAGCCGCGTCACTTCCGCGATCCGCTCCCGGTGTCGATCCTCGTAAAACATCAGGTGCCGCCGCTCTCCAGGAGCGCCATAATATGGCCCATGCGCGACATCCAGCTTCTCTTCGACGATTACGCGTCGTATCACCGGACGGCGGGGAACAAGTGGTTCCACCGGATCGGCATCCCGATGATCATGCTGACGCTCCTCGGCCTGCTGGCCCGCGTGCATCTCGTCAAGACGGCGACTGTGGAGATCGATTTCGCGATGATCCTCATCGTGCTGGCCGGCATTTATTACCTCGTGCTCGACTGGCGTCTGGGCGTCGCCATGGTTGTGATTTCCGTCGCGTTCTATCTGGCGGGCGCGGCGCTGCCCTTCGTCGTCAATGCACTTTTCTTCGTTCTGGGATGGATTTTCCAGTTCATCGGGCATGCGGTTTATGAGAAACGGCAGCCCGCCTTCTTCCGTAACTTCGTCCATCTGCTGGTGGGGCCTCTGTGGATCCTGAACGACCTGATGCCCGTCGTGAGGAAGGGAGAGGCACAGTAGCAAAAGGGGACCGGTTTTTGCTGTCCACAGCGCCGGGTACAAGAGGTGGCAAAAAAGACCATGGAGTGCGGCGTCCTCGTGGTCGAGGATGATCCGGCCATTCGCCGTCTTGTGAAGATGGTCCTCGAGCGCGAGGGGTATCGCGTCGACGCGGCCAGCGACGGGATCGAGGCCGTTCTCAAGATCGGTATGTCCGATTACGACGTCATCATCCTCGATCTGATGATGCCGAACCTCGACGGCTTCTCGTTCATGACCACGCTGGCCGAGAATGACCCCTCCAGACTGAACCGCATCATCGTCACCAGCGCGGCCTCGCCCGCCATCATCCGCGACCGGATGAAGGGAACGCCGTTCGAGGTCCTCACCAAGCCGTTCGACATCGCCAGGCTCTCGGAGCTGGTCCGCGCCTGCGTGGCCTCCCAGGGCGGCGTCACCACGCAATAGAATGGGCGCATGCAGGCCCATGGATCGGACCGGGTCCGCCGCGGCCACGGCGAGCAATGGGTTCTCTTCTGCCCGCGCCCCAAGGGATGGGTGGCCCGCACGCCGAAGACGCTGACCGCCAGCGAGCGGCCCGGCAGCGCGGTGCTGTGGAGCGAGCAGTATTTCGAGGTGATCTCGGCGGAGCCTTCCGGTACCGGCGTCCGCTATGTGCTCGAGCCGTGGCACGACGAGCACATCATGCGAACGGTCGATGCTTACGACGGGGCGAGCGAGGCGCGTCGCGAAGAGGAGCATCGCTCGGACGTCCGGCGCACCACGGGCCGCCGCGCCGCGAACCTGTTCGGCATCTTTACCGGTCACCTTCCAGCAGCTGTGCAGGAACGGCTGGCCAGCGAGCTCGGAATCCTGGCCACCAGGCTGACGGCCCTCTCGCTCATCGTGCCGTTCGTCGCGATCGCGTTCATCGTCAACGAGTGGGTGGAGCGGAAGATGGGTCAGGGCGCGCCGCTGCCATTGGGTTTCATGCTTCTCGCCGGTTACCTCGGGTTGGAGACGGCCATGCGATTGAACATCGTCTGGACGCAGTCGCGGCCGGTCGGTTCCGCGGCCGGCTTCATTCTTTACGCTGTTTATTACGCGCTGAGCCCGAATCGGAAGTCGCTCCCGCGACTGGTCGAGCCGCCGCGCCGCCGTGCGGAGATCGCCGTGGCGGAAGACGTGGCCATACGCGACGCATTCACGCTGCGCGAGCCGCTGCTCACGCTCCTGACCCCGGCGGAGCAGCGGCTGGCCGCGGACCGCTTCGGCTACGACTACCGCCGCACCGCGCCGATGGTTGCGGCCGTGATTCTCCTGTTCTCGATCCTCGGGTTCGTGACTTCGTGGAGCACGCTCCAGAACGGCGGGGGCATTTCGCCGCTGGTGTCGCTCATCGTCGCCGGGACGCTGGGCCTCGAGCAGATCGTTCGTCTGAGCTTGTTCCGCCGCGGCCCGGCCGGCAGCATCCTCGCCGTTGTGGTCCGGCCCCTTGCATCACGTGTCTCGGAATGACAGTCTGAGGCGTGGCTGGAACGAGGTTCGCAGATCAGGAGTTGTGGTGGAGTTCGACGGTCGTCGCAGAGTCATCATCGAAGGTATTTCTCCGTCCGTGGATGACGGTCGTTTCGCGGCGAAGCGCGTAACGGGCGACGTCGTGGTCGTGGAGGCGGATCTTTTCGCCGACGGGCATGACGTCATCTCCGCGGTCGTGCATCACCGCCATGAGAACGACAAGAAGACGACGGAAGTGCGCATGCTCCCGCTGGTCAACGACCGCTGGACGGCATCCTTTCCGGTCGAGAATCTCGGTTTCTACTACTTCACGATCGAGGGGTGGATCGACCACTTCCTGACGTGGCATCGCGACCTGAAGAAGCGCGTCGATGCCGGCGTCACCGGACCGGACCTCGAGGCGCAGCTGCTCATCGGCCTGGAGATGATCCGTGGCGCCGCCTCGCGCGCCGGCGCGCGCGACCGCCGAAAGCTCGACACGTTCATTGCCGCGCTCCAGTCGAAGGATCCGGTCGAGGACAAAGTGGAAGATCTCTGGAGCGAGGATCTCCTCGGCCTGATGTGGCGCAGCGCCGACCGCCGGTTCACGACGCGCTATCGCTGCGAGCTGCCGATCGAAGTCGACCGCAAGCTCGCCGCCTTCAGCACGTGGTACGAGCTGTTCCCCCGCTCCACGGCGGCGGAGCCGGGCGGGCATGGCACGTTCGCCGACGTCGAGAAACAGCTCCCGCGCATCACCCGGTTGGGTTTCGACATCCTCTACCTCCCGCCGGTTCATCCGATCGGCGTGAACTTCCGCAAAGGACGCAACAACCGCGTCACCGCCGAGAAGGGAGACGTCGGCAGCCCCTGGGCGATCGGAGGCGCCGAGGGCGGCCACACGGCGACGCATCCGCAGCTCGGGACGATCGAGGACTTCGAGCGTCTCGTCCGCGCCGCCAACGGTCACGGCATCGAGATCGCCCTCGACATCGCCTTCCAGGTCTCACCCGATCATCCATACGTGAAGGAGCATGCGGAGTGGTTCCTCCGGCGGCCTGACGGGACGATCCAGTATGCGGAGAACCCGCCGAAGAAGTACCAGGACATCTATCCCTTCTACTTCGAGACGGAGGCGTGGAAGGAGATGTGGGAGGAGCTGCGCGGGATCTTCCGCTTCTGGGTCTCGCACGGTGTGAAAGTGTTCCGCGTCGACAATCCTCATACGAAGGCGCTGCCGTTCTGGGAATGGGTCATCACGGAATTGAAGCGCGACAACCCGGAGCTGATCTTCCTGGCCGAGGCGTTCACGCGGCCGAAGATCATGTACTGGCTGGCCAAGTCGGGGTATTCGCAGTCGTATACCTACTTCGCCTGGCGCAACACGAAGTGGGAGCTCACCGAGTATTTCAGCGAGGTGACGAAGCCGCCGGTGAGCGATTTCTTCCGGCCGAACGCCTGGCCGAACACTCCCGACATCCTGACCGAGTACCTGCAGTACGGCGGCCGCCCGGCGTTCACGATCCGCCTGGTGCTGGCGGCGACGCTTTCCGCGAACTACGGCATCTACGGCCCCGCGTTCGAGCGGTTTGCGCATCAGGCCCGCGAGACGGGCAGCGAGGAGTATCTCGATTCAGAGAAGTACGAGGTTCGCCACTGGCCGCCCACCGATGACGACCTGTCTGAGTTCATGGCTCTGGTGAACCGGATCCGCCGCGAGAATCCCGCACTGCAGCAGAACACGTCGCTGCAGTTTCATCCCACCGACAACGAGCAGATCATCTGCTACAGCAAGTCGGCCGGGGAGAACGTGGTCATCGCGGTGGTCACCCTCGATCCGCACAATACGCACGCCGGCTGGATCGACCTCGATCTCGCCGCCCTCGGTCTGGAGGGGGGGCGTCCCTTCCAGGTCCACGACCTGCTGAGCGGCGCGCGCCATACATGGCAGGGCGGTCGCAACTACGTGCAGCTGAACCCGCACGTGGTGCCGGCGCACATTTTCAGGATCCGGCGGCGAGTGCGGACGGAGCGGGATTTCGAGTACTACTTGTGAGGAAGCGGGCCCGAGGCCCGACTTATGAGCGACGATCTCTGGTACAAAGACGGCGTCATCTATCAGATCCACGTCCGCGCGTTCTTCGACAGCGCGGATGACGGGGTCGGAGACTTCCGCGGCCTGACGCAGAAGCTCGATTACCTGCAGGATCTGGGCGTCAACATCCTCTGGCTCCTGCCGTTCTATCCGTCCCCGCTGCGCGACGACGGGTACGACATCGCCAACTACGCGGCCGTGAACCCCGCGTACGGCTCGCTTGCCGACTTCAGGACGCTCATGAAGGAGGCGCACAACCGCGGAATCCGCGTCATCACCGAGCTGGTCATCAATCACACCAGCGACCAGCACGCATGGTTTCAGAAGTCGCGGCAGGCGAAACCGGGAAGCGCCTGGCGCGACTTCTACGTCTGGAGCGACACGCCTGACAAGTACAACGACGCCCGGATCATCTTCAAGGATTTCGAGACTTCGAACTGGGCGTGGGATCCGGTGGTGAAGCAGTACTACTGGCACCGCTTCTATTCACACCAGCCCGATCTGAACTTCGACAATCCGGCGGTCCATGACGCGCTGCTCAAGGCCCTCGACTTCTGGATGGACATGGGTGTCGATGCGTTCCGGCTCGACGCCATTCCCTATCTGTACGAGCGGGAAGGAACGACATCAGAGAACCTTCCCGAGACGCACGGGTTCCTCAAAAAGCTGCGAAAGCACATGGACGAGCACTACCCGGGACGGATGCTGCTTGCCGAAGCGAATCAGTGGCCGGAGGACACGCTGCCGTACTTCGGCGACGGCGACGAGTGCCATATGGCCTTCAACTTCCCGGTCATGCCGAGGATGTACATGTCGCTGGCGATGGAGGACCGGTTTCCGATCACCGACATCATGAGCCAGACGCCGGCCATCCCGGAAAACTGTCAGTGGGCGCTGTTCCTCCGCAACCACGACGAGCTGACGCTGGAGATGGTCACCGACGAGGACCGCGACTACATGTGGCGGACGTACGCCAAGGAATCGCAGGCCCGCATCAACCTCGGCATCCGCCGCCGCCTGGCCCCGCTGCTCGACAATCACCGGCTCCGCATCCACCTGATGAACGGCCTGCTCTTCTCGCTTCCGGGAACGCCGATCATCTACTACGGCGACGAGATCGGGATGGGCGACAACATCTATCTCGGTGACCGCAACGGGGTGAGAACGCCGATGCAGTGGAGCGCCGACCGCAACGCCGGCTTCTCGCGCGCAAACCCGCAGCGCCTCTTTCTGCCGGTCGTCATCGACCCGGCGTACCACTACGAGCAGGTCAACGTCGAAGCGCAGCAGAACAACCCGCACTCGCTCCTCTGGTGGATGAAGCGTCTCATCGCGACGCGGAAGCGGTTCCAGGCGTTCGGCCGCGGGACGATGGAGTTTCTCCATCCGGAGAACAGGAAGATCCTCGCCTTCACGCGGCGGTGGGAGGGCCAGACCATTCTCGTCGTGGCCAATCTCTCCCGGCTCGTGCAGTGTTTCGAGCTCGATCTGCAGGAGTTCCGCGGGATGGTGCCGGTCGAGCTCTCCGGCGGCGTCCGCTTCCCGGAGATCACCGAGCGCCCCTGGTTCCTGAACCTCGGCCCCTTCGCGTTCTACTGGTTCCAGCTGCAGAAGCAGGAGGCGCATGAGATCAAGAGCGAGGACGTTCCGCTCGTCAACGCGCGCAAATGGGAGGAAGTCTTCGCCGACCGCTACCGCGACGATCTGGCGCGGGCCCTCGAACGTTACGTACGCGGCCGGCGGTGGTTCGCTGCGAAGGCGCGGACGATCAGTTACATAAGGGTGCGCGACCACGTGCAGATGCCGGGCGATATCCGGCTGGCCATCATCGACGTGGAGTTCACCGAGGGAGAAGCGCAGACGTACCTGCTGCCGCTGGCCATCACCGAGCCGAAGCGGACCGACGATCACGACCCCTCGAGCGCGACGCTGATCGCGCGGCTGCGCGACGGCCAGGTGCTGTACGAGCCTGTCAGCGACGACCGGTTCGCAACGGCCCTCCTGGACACCATCGGACGGAAGCGGCAGTTGAAGGGACGGAAGGGCTCCATCGCCGGCGCGGCCAGCCGTCACTACCGCGAGCTTCGGGGGAGCGAGCCTCTGGAGACGCACATTCTGAAGGCGGAGCAGAGCAACACGGCGGTCGTCTACGGCCAGAAGCTCTTCCTCAAGCTCTTCCGGAAGCTGGAGCCGGGGATGAATCCCGATCTGGAGATCAATCGGTTTCTGAACGAGGAGACGTCGTTCCGCAACGTACCGTCGATCGCGGGATGGCTCGAATACCGCGACGGAGCGGAGCCGGTGACCGTCGGCATCCTGCAGGGCTACACGCTGAACTCGGGCGACGGCTGGACGTACACGCTCGACGCCATCGGCCGCTACTTCGAGCGGCTGCTGAGCGAGGCGGGAGCGATCGACGCGGTGCCGAAGACGATTCCCGGCGGGTCGATCTGGGGACTCGCGGAAAAGGAGATCCCTTCGATCGCCCGCGATCTTCTCGGCGCGTACATCGCCGACGCTCAGCTTCTCGGGCGCCGGACCGCGGAGATGCATCTCGCGCTCGGTTCGACGAAGGAGACGGGTTTCGTCCCGGAGTCCTTCACGCCTCACTACCAGCGATCGATCTACCAATCGATGCGGTCGCAGGCGGTGCAGGCTTTTCAGGTGCTGCGGCGCCGTGCGAAGGGAAACGAGGACGCCGAGGAGGTTCTCTCGCGCGAGGCGGAGATCCACGCGCGGCTGCGCGCGGTCCTCGACAAGAAGATTCACGCCACGCGCATCCGCGTCCATGGCGACTACCATCTGGGCCAGGTCCTGCGGACGGCGAACGACTTCACCATCATCGACTTCGAAGGGGAGCCGTCGCGACCGCTCAGCGAGCGGCGCATCAAGCGCAACGCGCTGCGCGACGTGGCGGGCATGCTCCGCTCGTTCCACTATGCCCCCTACGCCGTCGTCTTCGGACAGGCACCCGGCCTGGTGCTGCGGACGGAGGATCGCGGCACGCTGGAGAGCGGTGCGACGTTCTGGCACCGCTGGGTCAGCGCGGCATTTCTGAACGCTTATTTCGCCGCCAGCCACGGGGGCGGGCACGTGCCGCAGGATCCCGAGCAGGCCCGCGTTCTTCTCGATGCCTATCTGCTGGAGAAAGCGCTCTACGAAATCACCTACGAGCTGAACAACCGGCCCGACTGGGTGGCCATCCCGCTGCGCGGTGTTCTGGAACTGCTGGACGGATGATGCGAATCGTTTCCGTTCTCCTGGTGTCATTCCGAGCGTAGCGAGGAATCCGGGCGGGAGGTGGCTCGATGATCCTGCCACCTCCCGCCCAGATTCCTCGCTACGCTCGGAATGACAGGCAGGTCGGGCAGAGCGCCGCGGCGACTCCGATGGCGACGGCGATGAGGGCCAGCCAGAGAACCATCATCGCCGCGCGGGCGCCTTTCGACAGCGGCATGTCGAGGACGACCGTGCCGCCGACTGCATCGCCGAAGCGCTGCCGGCGTTGCGTGAACGTGGCCAGGAGAAACCCGACCAGATAGAGGACGAGGCCGTCGATGACGCGCAGCGCGTTCCGGATCACCACCGCGACGAAGCGGTTCCGCTCTCCGTCGCTGCGGACCTGCAGTCCCATCACCGCTTTTCCGAGCGTCGTGCCGAAGCCGGCCTCGAAGATGATGTGATAAAGGAAGACGACGAGCACGATGATGAATCCGCCGAGAATGCCGGAGAAGACGGCGGAGGGAAGGCGCGGCTGCAGATCGCGCCACTGATCGGCGACCGCGGCCACGGCGATCAGCAGAAAGGCCAGGATGACGATGCGGTCGAGGAGCAGCGCCAGCATCCGATCGCCGACGGAGCTGTATCGCTCGGTCGACGCCGCCGCCGCGGCGCGCGCCGGGCGCGGCCGCCCCGGTTGCGGAGTCCGATCGGCGTCGGCCTGCGGAATCGTTTTCCGGCACGAGGCACAGACGATCGGCGTCCCGTCGTTCTTCACGCCGCAATGTGGACAGAACATGGAAGGTCATTATCGCACTCCGAAGAGGCGTGCTGCTTGCTGGTGGGAGTGTGTGAATCTCCGTGCTTTGCGGGAGCTTGCCCGCCTTTACTCCATCCAGATCAGCTATGAAGACGCCGGCGGAGAGACGCGGAAGGCGTCGAGGGACTCGCTGGAGGCCGCGCTGCGTGCCCGGATTCCGGAAGGCGTCGACCTGAAGGAGGCGCCGGCGCTGCGCCGGCGGACGCTGGAGGAGCGCCTCCTCGAGCCGGTGACGGTGGTCTGGGGCGGGCGGCGTCCTACGATCGAGACTCGTCTCCAGGGGGTGGTGGAATGGCAGATCACGCTCGAAGACGGCTCGGTGCGGGAGGGGCGCGGCGAGGTCGTCGACGGATCGCTCGTGCTGCCCGACCGCCTGCCGCACGGCTATCACACGCTCAAAGCGGGTCAGGCGGAGACGTTCGTCATCGCTGCGCCGATGGAAGCGCCCGCGCCGAACGCTCGCTCGTGGGGTGTGTTCCTTCCTCTCTACGCGGTGCGCAGCCGGCGGAACTGGGGCGCCGGTGATCTCGGCGACCTGGAGGCGGTGCGGAAGTGGGTCGAGGAGCTGGGGGGCGGCGTCGTGGCCACGCTTCCGCTTCTGGCGTCGTTCGAGGACGAGCCGAGCCCTTACTCTCCGGTCAGCCGCCTCTTCTGGAACGAGCTGTACCTCGATCTCGAACGGCTCCCCGAGTGGTCGAACGAGCTGCGCGATCCTCGCAATGTCGCTCCGCTCCAGAACAGCGACCAGGTCGATTACGAGGCGGTCGGTGCTGCGCGACGCCGTGCCCTGGAAGTGATGGCCCGGCGCTTCCGGCCGGACGATGACTTCCACGGCTTCGCCAGTCAGGGGGCGTACGGTTACGCGCATTTCCGCGCCGCGAAGGAGGAACGCGAGTCGGCCGGCTATCACCTCTACGTCCAGTACCGGATGGCCCGGCAGATGCGGTTCCTGGCCGACGAGGCGCGCCGCGCCGGCGTCGGGCTCTATCTCGATTTCCCGCTCGGCGTGAATCCCGGCGGGTACGACGCCTGGAAGTACGGGCGCTCCTTCGCGAAAGGGGTCTCCGTCGGCGCGCCGCCCGACGCGTTCTTCACGAAAGGGCAGAACTGGGGTTTTCCTCCGTTCGATCCCGATGCGATCCGGGAGCAGCGGTACGACTACTTCCGCGCATCGATCCGTCATCACGTCTCGCACGCGGGGATTCTCCGGCTCGACCATGTCATGGGACTGCACCGGCTCTTCTGGATCCCCGTGGGAGGAGAAGCGGCCGACGGTGTCTACGTGCGCTATCCGGAAGAAGAGATGTACGCGATCGTCGTGCTCGAAGCGCGGCGCGCGGGCTGCGCCGTGGTCGGCGAAGACCTCGGCACGGTGCCGAAGTACGTTCCGCGCATGATGGAGCGGCACGCGCTGCGACGGATGTATGTGATTCAATATGAAATCAGGCCGGAGGGGGACGAGCCGGCCGGCAATCCGACGGCGGCATCGGTGGCGAGCGTCAACACGCACGACATGCCGACGTTCGCCGGTTTCTGGAGCGGCGCCGACGTCGATGACCGGCTCGAGCAGGAGCTGCTGGACCGGGAAGGCGCCGAGAGAGAGCGTGAAAATCGGGAACGGATGAGGCAGGCGCTCACTTCTTTCCTGGCGGCGCGGGGCTTGCTTGAAAACGACTCGAGAGATACGAAAGCGGTCCTCGAGGCTCTACTCCGGTTCCTCAGCGCCAGTCCGGCCGAGATTGTCCTCGTCAACCTCGAAGATTTGTGGCTCGAGTCGGAGCCGCAGAACGTGCCGGGAGTTCCGGAGCGGAGCTGGAAACAGAAATTCGCCCGGACGCTCGAGGAGATGCGCGGCGATCCCGAGCTGACGCGCATTCTTCGGACCGTTCAGGAGGCAAGAAAGGAAGTTCATGGCAACGAGACGTAAGAAAGGCACCGACACGCCGGCGGAGGGGACCGGCGCCACGCCACCCGTGGAACCGAAGGCGAAGGCGACGCCGACACGGACCGCGGCGAAGGATGTCAAGGCGGCCGCGCCGAAACGGAAGGCCGGTGCGAAGACCGCCGATCGGGTGACAGAGGAGTTGCAGAATCTCGGGGCCGACGTGGTGCCGTCCGTGACGATCGAAGCCAGGAGCGGGGGAGGGGAGGAGGACACCCGCGCCCCGAAGGACGAGAGCGGACTCACAGACTGGGATCTCTATCTTTTCAATGAGGGGTCGCATCACAACCTCTGGGAGAAGCTTGGGGCGCACATGGTGGAGCGCGACGGTGTGGCGGGGACGAGCTTCGGGGTCTGGGCTCCGAACGCGGAGCAGGTGAGCGTGATCGGCGGATTCAATCACTGGGATCCGCGCGCGCACCGGCTGGATCAGCGCGGCGACTCCGGCATCTGGGAACGGTGGATCCCGGAGATCGGCAAAGGCACGATCTACAAGTTCCACATCGTGTCGCGGCACGGCGGCTTCCGGGTCGACAAGGCGGATCCATTCGGCGTCCACCACGAGACGCCGCCGCGGACCGGCTCGATCGTGTGGGACCTCGACTACGAGTGGAACGACGCGGACTGGATGAAGAACCGCGCCGCGAAGAACTCGTTCGACGCGCCGATGTCGATGTACGAAGTTCACCTCGGGTCGTGGCGCCGGACCATCGAGGGAGACGGCAGCCGGATGATGAGCTACCGCGAGATCGCGGAACCGCTCGCGCATTACGCGCAGAAAATGAACTACACGCACATCGAGCTGCTCCCGATCATGGAGCATCCGTTCTATGGCTCGTGGGGCTATCAGTGCACCGGCTTTTTCGCCCCCACCAGCCGTTTCGGCACGCCGCAGGATTTCAAGTATCTGGTGGACGTGCTCCATCAGAACGGCGTCGGCGTGATTCTCGACTGGGTGCCGTCGCACTTTCCGACCGACGAGCACGGCCTCGCCTACTTCGACGGCACGCATCTGTTCGAGCACGCCGATCCGCGGCAGGGGTTTCATCCCGACTGGGGAAGTTTCATTTTCAACTACGGCCGGAACGAGGTTCGCTCCTTCCTGCTCAGCAGCGCGATGTACTGGCTGAGCGAGTACCACGCCGACGGGCTGCGCGTCGACGCCGTGGCGTCGATGCTCTACCTCGATTACTCGCGGAAGCACGGCGAGTGGATCCCGAACGAGTACGGCGGCCGGGAAAACGTCGAGGCCATCTCCTTCCTCCGGCGGATGAACGAGGACATCTACAAGGTCCATCCCGACGTGCAGGTCATCGCCGAGGAGTCGACGGCCTGGCCGATGGTGTCGCGGCCGACGTACGTCGGCGGGCTCGGATTCGGAATGAAGTGGGACATGGGGTGGATGCACGACACGCTGCGCTACTTCTCGAACGAGCCGGTCCATCGCAAGTTCCACCACAACGACCTGACGTTCCGGATGATGTACGCCTTCACGGAGAACTTCACGCTGCCGCTCTCGCACGACGAGGTCGTGCACGGCAAGGGCTCGCTGCTGGGGAAGATGCCCGGCGACGAGTGGCAGAAGTTCGCCAATCTCCGCCTGCTGTTCGCACACATGTACTCGCAGCCCGGCAAGAAGCTGATGTTCCAGGGCGGTGAGATCGGGCAGTGGAAGGAGTGGAACCACGACTCGTCGGTGGACTGGCACCTGCTCGACTTCCTCCCGCATTCGACGCTGCAGCGGTGGGTCGAGGACCTGAACCGGACCTATCGCGATCTCAAGCCGCTCCATGAGCTGGACGTCTCGCCGGACGGCTTCGAGTGGATCGACTGCTGTGACACCGAGCAGAGCATCCTCAGTCTCATGCGGCGATCGCGGGACGGGCAGGAAGTGGTCATCGTGCTGAATTTCACGCCGGTCCCGCGCCACAACTACCAGATCGGCGTGCCGCGCGGCGGTCACTGGAAGGAGATTCTCAACAGCGACGCGCCGCTCTACGGCGGCAGCGGTCAGGGGAACCTGGGCGGCGTCGACGCGGCGCCGATTCCGCTGCACGGGCGCCGCTGGTCGGTGAATCTGACACTTCCTCCCCTGGCGGCGGTATTTCTCGTGAACGAGGATGAGAACGTTTGAGCTCGCCGTTCGGTACACCACTCGGCGCGACACTTCTCGAAGACAACCGCTGTGAGCTCCGGGTGTGGGCTCCGAACATCGACCGCATCGATCTCCACATCGTCGCGCCGCGGGAGCGCCGCCTGTCGATGAACAGGAACGAGGAGGGGTATCACGAAGTCATGGCGGATGACTGCCCGGCCGGCACGCGCTACGTCTTCAGCCTCCAGCACGACAGGGAGCGCCCCGATCCCGCTTCGCGCCTCCAGCCGGAAGGGGTGCACGGCCCCTCCGAGGTGATCGGCGCGGCGTTCGAGTGGCACGACGGAGCATGGAAGGGTCTGGCGCCGGCCGATCTGGCCATTTACGAGCTGCACGTGGGGACATTCACGCCGGAGGGAACGTTCGACGCCGTGATCTCGCGACTGGATCAGCTAAGCGATCTCGGCATCACGGCGGTGGAGCTGATGCCGGTCGCGCAGTTTCCCGGCTCGCGCAACTGGGGCTATGACGGCGCGTACGTCGGCGCGGCGCAGAATTCGTACGGCGGACCGGCCGCGCTGAAGCGGCTGGTCGACGCCTGCCACACCCGCGGCATGGCCATCCTGCTCGACGTCGTCTACAACCACCTCGGGCCGGAGGGCAACTACCTCGGCGAGTACGGCCCCTACTTCACCGACCGCTACAAGACCCCGTGGGGACTGGCCCTCAACTTCGACGGGCCGCTCAGCGATCACGTCCGGTGGTTCTTCATCCACAACGCGCTGCAGTGGATCGACGAGTTCCACTTCGACGGACTTCGCGTCGACGCCGTGCACGCCATCGTCGATCATTCGGCGCAACCCTTCCTCCAGGACCTCTGCAGCGCGGTGCACGAACGGGCGCGGTCGATCGGTCGCGCCGTTCACATGATCGCCGAGAGCGATCTGAACGATCCCCGCGTGATCACTCCACCGGAAGGGATGGGGTTGGGATTCGATTCGCAGTGGAGCGATGACTACCATCACTCGCTCCACACGCTGCTGACGGGCGAGAGCGACGGCTACTACGAAGGGTTCGGATCGCTGTCCGATCTGGCGCGTGTGACCACTACGGGTTACCTCTACACCGGTCAGCACTCGTCGTATCGGAAGCGCCGCTACGGGCTGAAGCCGCAGACGCGCGACGGAGCGCGGTTCATCGTCTGCGCGCAGAACCACGATCAGGTGGGGAACCGGATGATGGGCGACCGTCTATCGACACTCGTATCGCCGGAGCAGCTCCGCCTCGCCGCCGCGGCGATCGTCCTCTCGCCGTTCGTCCCGATGCTGTTCATGGGTGAGGAGTACGGCGAGAAACGACCGTTCCAGTACTTCACGAGCCATTCGGATCGCGATCTGATCGAGGCGGTGAGGAAGGGGAGGCGGGAAGAGTTCGATGACTTCGTCTGGAAGGGCGAGCCGCCCGATCCCCACGACGAGGAGACGTTCCGCCGCTCGACGCTCGACTGGGAGGCCATCGGCCGCGGGGAGCATGCCTCCCTGCGGGAGTTGTACAAGCGTCTCTTCGCGGTGCGGCGCGAGCTGCCGGCGCTGCGAACGCTCGACCTCGCTGCCGTGGAGGTTCACGCGGACGACCAGCGGCGCGTTCTCGTGGTCCGGCGGGGGAGCGGGAATGACCAGGCTCTCATCGCCTTCAACTTCAGCGCGCTGGAGCAGACAGCGGACATCCCCTTCGCAACGGCGCAGTGGCAGCCCGTGATAGATAGCGGGTCGAAGATCGACGGCGCGCGGCTGACGATGCCGCCGCACGCATTCGGATTGTTCAAGGCGTAGGAGTGCGGCGGCTTGCCGCCGCTTTTGGATTGCGGTGGCTCGCCACCGCCCGCCGCGGCAGCAAGCTGCCGCACTCCAAAAGCGGTGGCAAGCCACCGCACTCCAAAGAGAAACATGTATCGGATACCTACGGCGACGTATCGCATTCAGTTCAACTCGACCTTCACGTTCGAGATGGGAAGGCAGATCGCCGCCTACCTGAAGGACCTCGGCATCACGGACGTCTACTCCTCGCCGGTGCTGCGTGCGCGACACGGCAGCACGCACGGATACGACGTGGTGGACGCCTCGATGGTGAACCCGGAGCTCGGCGGGGAAGAGCAGTTCATCGAGCTGCAGAAGGAGCTGCACGCTCTCGAGCTCGGCTTCATCCTCGACATCGTGCCGAATCACATGGCCGCCAGCCCCGAAAACGGCTGGTGGGTGAGCGTCCTGGAGAACGGTCCCCACTCGCGATTCTTCCACTACTTCGACATCGACTGGAGTCCGGTGGCCACGAAGGGCGCCGTGGTCAACAAGGTGGTGCTGCCGATTCTCGGCAAGCCGTACGGTGAAGCGGTCGAGGCGAAGGAGATCCAGCTCGGTTACGACGAGCACGGATTGCACTTCCGCTACTTCGACCGGCGCCTCCCGCTTGCACCGGAGTCGTATCTGCGGGTCATCGGCGAATGTGTCGAGGCCCTTCCCAATCGCGGCGTGGCCATGGAGCTGCGCGAGATCGTGAAGCCGAGCGGCACGACCGACCTGCAGCCGAACTTCCTGAACAGCCGGTTTCTGAAGGAGACGCTGCTCCGCCTCTACGAGCAGGAGGCGAGCTTCCGGCAGGCGCTGGATGCGACGGTCAACCGGATGAACGGCGAAGAAGGCGCGCCCGACAGCTTCAACATGCTCGACGAGCTGCTCGATGCGCAGTGGTACCGGCTGGCGTACTGGCGAATCGCCAGCGAGAAGATCAACTATCGCCGCTTTTTCGACGTCGCGGACCTGGTCGGAATCCGGGTGGAGAACCCGGAAGTCTTCGAGGCCCGGCACAAACGGATCTTCCAGTTCGTATCGGACGGGCATGTGACCGGCCTGCGCATCGATCACATCGACGGCCTGCACGATCCGGTGGGGCATCTCCGCAAGCTGCAGATGCGCCTGGCATCGGGCGAGCCGACGCAGGTGACGGACGCCCAGGTCACCGGTGCGGAGAAGCACTTCTACGTACTGGTCGAGAAGATTCTCGCCCACGACGAGACGCTGCCGCATGCGCTGTCGGCCAGCGGCACGACCGGATACGACTTCCTCGACACGCTGAACGCGGTGTTCGTCGATCCGAAGGGACTCGAGGAGCTCGACGGCTTCTACCGGCAGCTCACCGGCATCGATGAATCGTTCGACGATATGACCTACGCGCGGAAGAAGCAGGTCATCCAGGAGCTCTTCTCGGGCGAGATGCGCGCGCTCGGCAAGCGGCTGGGCGAGCTTTCGATGCACGACCGGAACGCGCGCGACTTCGCGCCGTCGGAGCTGCTGGCCGCGCTGACCGAGATCACCGCATCGATGGACGTCTACCGGACCTACATCCGCGATCTGAAGCCGCTGCCGTGGGACGTCGATTTCATCCGCCGTGCCGTCGCGGAGGCGAAGCAGCGCGCCGGCACGTCGCTCGACGAACGGCTCTTCACGTTCCTCGAGTGCGTCCTCCTGGTCGATCCTCCCTCGTACATCGCCTCCGAACGGGAGCGGTGGCTGGCCTTCGTCATGCGCTGGCAGCAGTTCACCGGGCGCGTCATGGCCAAGGGGGTCGAGGACACCGCCTTCTACAACTACAACCGCCTCATCTCGCTGAACGAGGTGGGCGGCGAGCCGGGACGGGACGGCGGCTTCGATCCGGTCGAGGAATTCCACCAGCGGAACGAGCGCGTGCAGCGCGAGTGGCCCGACACGATGAACGCCACCTCCTCGCATGACACCAAACGCAGCGAAGACGTGCGGGTCCGCATCAGCGTCCTCTCCGAGATCCCCGACGTCTGGGAGCGGGAAGTGCGCCGCTGGCGCGTGATGAACGCCGTGCATCGCTCCGGCGACGTCCCCAATCCGAACGAGGAGCTCCTCGTCTACCAGACGATTCTCGGCATGTGGCCGGTCGACGAGGAAGAGGTGGAAGACGTCCCGGAGCGTCTCCGGCAGTACCTGGAGAAAGCGGCACGCGAGGCGAAGACGCACACGAGCTGGATCGCTCCGAACGCCGAGTACGAGAAGGCGTATCTCGACTTCGCCGCCGCGGTCGTCGCCAGCGACGAATTCCTGCGCTCGTTCATCCGGCTGCAGCGCCGGGTTGCCTTCCACGGCTACCTGAACGGGCTCGCGCAGGTCGTGTTGAAGATCGGCTCGCCCGGTCTGCCCGACTTCTACCAGGGGACCGAGGTGTGGGACTTCAGCCTCGTCGATCCCGACAACCGCCGGCCCGTCGACTACGACCGCCGCCGCGCCATCCTGAAGAAGCTGAGGGCCGGCGCCGAGCGCGGCTCGCTCGATCTGGCCACGATGCTCCGCCGCTCCTTCGACGGCCGCGTGAAGATGTACGTCACCTGGCGCGGTCTCGAGCTGCGCAGCCGGCACCGGGAAGTCTTCCAGCGCGGTGCGTACGGCAGACTGACCTCGAAGTCGCCGCACGTCGTCGGGTTCGTGCGGGGCGAGGACGTCGTCGTCGCCGCGCCGCGCCTGACGGCCGCCCTCGTGAAGCCGGGTACGCAGCCGGTGGGAAACGTGTGGGGAGATGCGACGCTCGACGGCGTGCCCTCGGGATCGTGGCGCAACGTGTTCACCGGGGAAACCATCGAGACGGAGGGCTCTGTCCGGCTCGCGGAGCTGTTCGCCACGTTCCCGGTCGCGATGCTGGAGAGAACCTGACCCCCGTCATTCCGAGCGTGAGCGAGGAATCCGGGCGGGCGTGCTCGCGCTGCGCACCCCCTCACGCCCTTCCGGTGATTTCGGCCAGGTGCCGTAGACGGGCAGCGTGCTCGCCGGTCAGCGCACCCGGCTGCAACCGCCAGCTCCAGTTGTGGTCGGCGTCGCCGGGTGTGTTCATCCTGGCCTCGCTGCCGAGGCTGAGGACGTCCTGCACCGGAACGATCGCCGTCTCGGCCACCGATGTATAGGCGGCGCGGATGAGGGCCCAGGAGATGTCGCGGCAGTCGTCGCCGAGGTAGGCCTGCGCCAGCTCGCGCTCCGCTTCGGGAGCGCTGTCGAACCAGCCGAGTGCCGTGTCGTTGTCGTGCGTGCCGGTGTAGACGACGCTCCGAACCTCGAAGCGATGCGGCAGGTGAGGGCTGTCGGGTTGACCGAAGCCGAACTGCAGGACGCGCATCCCCGGAACGTCGATGGCCCGGCGGAGCTCGTGAACCTCGGGGGTGATGAAGCCGAGGTCTTCCGCGACCAGCGGCAGACCGCCGAGCGCGTTCTGCAACGCGTCGAAGAGTGCTTTCCCCGGTCCCGGCATCCAGCGGCCGTGAATGGCGGTCGGCTCGTGTGCCGGGATCTCCCAGTAGGCGGCGAATCCGCGGAAGTGATCGAGGCGGACGATGTCGGTCAGCTCGAGGTTGGTGCGGATACGGCTGATCCACCAGCGATAGCCGCTCTCGCGCAGGACGTCCCACCGGTAGAGCGGATTCCCCCAGCGCTGCCCGGTGGCGCTGAAATAGTCGGGCGGGACGCCGGCTACGACGGTCGGCGCGCCGTCCTCGTCGAGCTGGAACAGCTCGCGGTTCGCCCAGACGTCGGCGCTGTCCTGCGCGACGTAGATCGGCACGTCGCCCATGATTGTGATCCCGCGCTCCGCCGCCGCCTCGCGGATGGCGCGCCACTGCCGGAAAAAGAGGAACTGGATGAACTTCTGGAAGTGCACCTCCTGGTGGAGCAGGCGGCGCGCCTTCCTGATCGCCGCGGCCTCGCGATGCGCGAGCTCCGCCGGCCACTCCCACCACGGCGCGAAATCGTGCGCCTCCTTGATGGCCATGTAGAGCGCGAAGTCGTCGAGCCACTCCCGCTCCTGCGCTTCGAAGTGCGAGACGGCGCGCCGCATCGCCGGCCAGTCGCCGCTCTGGAACGCCGACCACGCCTCGCGAAGCAGCCGTCCTTTCCAGATCCGGACCCGGTCGAACTCGGCGTGATGCGGATCGAACTCCGGCACCTC